>BJHT01000036.1 GCA_014193395.1 Verrucomicrobiota bacterium | reverse complement strand
ACTGCGTCGGGCGAGTTATGAACTCGACGAGGAAACCGGTCTCATGCGCGAGGAGGTGGCGAAGGTCTTCGGCGTGCCCTTCGAGGTTGTGCCGTTCAAGGCCAATCCGACGGGGCCGGCGCCGCCTCCGGTGAAACGCCACCATGTGCGCGCCTTGCCGGAACGGGCGCGTTTCGAGATCAAGTTCCCCCGCGTCGAGGGCTACATGCAGGCCGTTCACAATCGGGTGACTGTGGACTGGGACCGCGTGCCGGCGGTGTTGATCAAGCCCGACCAGATACCAACCGAAGTGCAGGTCAAAGGTCTGAACCTAAACAATCAAGGTCGCCTCTCGCTCTTGGGTCCCGGGCCGGAGGTGCAGGTCACCTTGGCGGAGCGGCGGTCGAAACTACGGGTGCAAGAACTGGTCTTTGATGTGGCGCGCACGTTGACACTGGATTTTATCCGGCAACGCGGCTGCGAACTTCCGGCGCGGGTGCTGTTCCCGCAGATGACGGCCATCGTGGATCGCTACGTGCGGGAGGAAGTCACGGTGCAGCCGCCCGGCGATCTGCGCGACCTGCATTTTGCCCCTTACTATGGCTGGCTGGTCGAGGTGCTTCTGGAGTCCATCCGTGGCGACCTCCGCGCCGGGGATTGTCCCGAAATCCCCCGCTACGAGACCAGTCGCGGACCGGGCACGACGGGCGAGGTGGATTTCTGGACCGGGCGCGACGTGCGTGAGGTACAGAAAAGCCACGTCAACTACGTAGTGGCGGACACGAAGAAATGGGAGCAGACCGCCGCCTACTTCATCGACACACACGCGAAGGTGGAGGCGTTCGTAAAGAACGCCGGGCTGGGTTTCGCCATTCCCTATCTGCACAACGGACAGATGCACGATTATCTCCCGGATTTCATCATCCGGCTGGCAGGGATTCCGGTGCGGTATCTCATTTTGGAGACGAAGGGATTTGATCCGTTGGAGGAAGTGAAACGAGCGGCCGCCGAGCGCTGGGTGCAGGCGGTCAACAGCGAAGGCAGTCACGGGCAATGGGTTTATCGGGTGGCGAAGAAACCGTCGGAGATTCCGGGGATGTTGGGGGCGCTGTGAGGGGGGCGGACGGCGGGGCGTGGGAAAGTAATTAGTAATTAGTGATTAGCACCTGAACAGGCCGGGGGGCCCTTTGCCGGCGCGAGAGTAACTGGGGTTGGCGGGCGCGCGCGGTGTGCTACAACCGGCTCGTGCATGACGTGGAAGTAGGCCGGAACGCCAATGGTGGAGCGACGCTGTCGTTACCCCGTGGATTAGCATGGCCGCAGCCCCCGCGAGCCGGCCATTGGTGGCGGCCCGTTGCCGCAAGGCGACGTGCCGACCCCGTTCAGGAGACTGACTCATCGTGTTCGGCGGCTGCCCCGTCCTGCGCCTTCTCCCCACCACTCCATGAGCCAACGCAAACGCCAGAACCAGCGCCGCCGCAAAGCCGCCGCCGCCCAGACCCGATCAACCCCAGCCACCACCCCGACGCCGCCGGCATTGATGTCGGCGCGGAGGAACTCGTCGTCGCCGTCCCGCACGGGCGGGGCGAGGCCCCGTTCGTGCGCACCTTCAGCGCCTTCACGGAAGGCGTCCACGCCCTGCGCGACTGGCTCCGGCAGTGCGGCATCAAAACCGTCGCCATGGAAAGCACGGGCAACTACTGGCTCTGCGCCTGCCTGACGCTCGAAGACGCGGGGATCGAGGTCTGCCTCGTCAACGCCCGCCATGTCAAAGGCGTGCCCGGCAAGAAGACCGACGTATGCGACGCCGTGTGGCTCCAGCAGCTCCACGCCGCCGGCCTCTTGCGCGCCAGCTTCCGGCCGCGCAAGGAGATCCTCCCGCTGCGCTACCTCATGCGGCACCGGGGCGACCTCGTGGCGCAGGCCGGGGAGCAGGTGCAACTCATGCAGAAGGTGCTCACCGAGATGAACCTCCACATCCACCATGTCTTCAGCGACGTGGACGGCGTGAGCGCCCAGGCCATCATCACTGCGATCCTGAAAGGCGAGCGCGACGCCGCCAAGCTGGCCGCGTTGCGCGACCGGCGCTGCCGCGCGCCGCTGGCGACGATCCTGGCCGCGTTGGTGGGCGACTACCGGGCCGAATACCTCTTCGTCCTCCAGCAATGCCAGGCCCGCTGGCAGCAGATCGGCGCGGCCATGGCCGCGTGCGACGAGGAGATCGCCCGCAGCACGGCGGCCATCACCGGGGTGACGGACGCGCCGCTGCCGGCCGCGCCGGCGGCGCAGCGCCGCGTGCAGAAGAACCAGCCGACGGCGCTGCCGGTGTATGCGGAGGCCCACCGGCTGCTGGGTGTGGACCTGAGCGGAGTGCCCGGGATCAGCGGGGGCACGCTCTGCACGCTGCTAAGCGAACTGGGGACGGCGACACGCCTGCGGGAGAAGTTCCGCAGCGCCGAGGCCTTCGCGAGCTGGCTGGGACTGTGCCCGGACAACCGGGTCAGCGGGGGCCGGATCCTGACCGCCAAGACGCGCAAGGTGACGAACCGGATCGCCAACGCGCTGCGGCTGGCGGCGCACGCGCTGGGGCGGGCCAAGGGGCCGATGGGGGACTATGTGCGGCGGATGAAAGGCCGGCTGGGCAAGGCGGAAGGGATCGTGGCCGGGGCGCACAAGCTGGCGCGGATCGTGTGGGCGCTGGTGGTGAGCGGGCAGCCCTACGACGCGGCCAAGGCGTTCCAGACCACCCCCGCCAGCCGCGCCCGCCGACTCCAAAACCTGCAAAATCAGGCCAAAGCTCTGAACCTCAAGCTCGTTCCCGCCTAACAACTTCCGACTCTGTTATTCAGGAGTAATTAGTGTCTGGCCGAAAACGCGCATTTTCGGAAACGGGGCGCGAGGAGGAAGGGGTGCGCGGGCGGGGCGCGACGGATTTTTCCTCCGGCGACGGGTAAATCACCGAAATTCTCCGTTTTTAGCGACACCGCTCCTGTCGGACTGGCCGTTTCGGTTGGGGCGAGGTGGCGTCAGGCCGCCAGCCGGACGGGCTGGATTCGCTCCCACTCCCGCGTCAGCAGTTCCCGACCGATCACATGCAGGTTGTAGCTGATCACGCCGTAGCCCACGTAGCGCAGATACGCCGGCGGCCCCACGTCCAGGCACCGGTCCAGGCCGTGGTGTTCCAAGCTGTTGATCTCGCTCTCGACGGCGCTGTGCGCATGGCGCAGGGCCACAAAGGGTTTCCCGTGTTCCTGGGCCGTCTCCGCCGCGTTCTTCTTCCCCCGCTTGGGCATCACCACGGTCGGAATGTACAGGTTCAACAGCTCCCGGTCCGTCCGGCGGGTGAAGCCTTTGTCGAAGCTGAGGCTGGCAATGTTCCCGACACCGTAGCGGGCCAGCAACCGGTCGGCCAGCGGCACGCTCTGGTCCACGTCCGGTTCGCCCACCGGCACGTCGAAGTCGTGGATCAACTGGTGCTGGCAGGAGGCGAGCAGCAACGGATGGCCCAGTTCGACCGCCGGGCGCTGCTTGCCTTTGGCCTTCCATTCGGTGTGCGGCTCGAAGAGGGAATACACCTTCTCGGACGCCGGGATGGTTTCCTCCTGCAGCAGCCGCCGGTCCACCAGGTCCAGATGCTTGACGAGCATCGCGTGAAAGTAGGCCAGCGCCTCCCACCGCTCGACGCTCACCGCCTGGTCGCACAGGTCCAGCAGGCTCGGCCCCATCTTGGCGGCCAGCGCGCGGCCCACGGTCAGATATTCCCGCACCACTCGGTGGACGCGGGCGCTTTTGTTGGGGCCGCCGCGGTACACGGTCTGGCTGGCGGGGCGTTCGCAGTTTTTGAGCTGCCGCCGCCATTCCTTGCCCTTGCGCCAGCCGGGCAGGTCGTGGCCGAACTGGTCGCGGTATTTGAGGATCAGGTCCACGCATTTGCGGCCCGCGTCCCACAGCAGGTTCAGGTCGGTGGGGAAGTGAACGTCGGTCTCCAGCACGTAGGTGTCCGCCTTGATCGCCAGCGGCGCCAGCGGGGCGGCGGGCGTGGGGGCGAACACGGCGCGGCCGGCGGCGGCGATGCGCGCGCTGATTTCCTTGAGCACGTCGAGGTCCAGCAGCGCGACGTTGTCCCGCAGGGTTTGGTGGCCGAAGCCTTTGGGCTCCTGCCCCCACGGGGTGAGGGGCAGCCCGAGCATCTGGCGCAGGAGCAGGTCATAGCGGGCCAGGTGTTCCATCCGGTCCCAGTCGGCGGCCAGCCCGAGGCGCACGACGCCCAGCACCAGGATCTGCCACAGGGTCATGCCGGTGCGGCCGGTGGCCTGTTTGCCGGCGAGCACCTTGGCTTCCAGCAGGGCGAAGAGTTCGGTTTTGAGCGTGGGGTGCGACCAGACCCACTGGAGCCCGGCGAGGATGGGCGGCAGTTCGTCGCGGCTGGTGAGCGGCAGGCGAATCTGTTCGATGGGGAGGATGTTCAGTTCGGGTTGGGTGGGGAAAGCGTGGCGCATAGGGTGCTGGCGGCGCGAATGTTGGGGGGTATCCGGCGCAGACACCAGGAAAGTTGTGCAGAATGATTCCACATTCGCACCCGCAAAGAACCGACGAGACCAATGTTTGCAGGGCTTTCCCCCATTACCGCCCGACACTAATTAGTGGGGCGGGGCGGGGACGGGCGGCAGAAAAATGGGGGCAGAAAGAGGGCGGCTTTTTTCTCGGCGTTTTTCTGATCTCGGCCGGGTTTTTCGGGAGGCGGAGTTTTGACGGGAGCGGGCGGGGAGCGGGGCACTGCGGAGGGGACGGGGGGGGTTAGAGTCTCCTTACGTCGTCTCCTACAGAGGTGGGTTTGGCGGGGTGGATGTGGGGCGTGGAGAAGAGGCCGCGGAGGGTGTGGTGGTGCGGGGCGTCGAATTCGGCGAGGCCGAATTCAATCGTGTGCGGGTCGTCGCGGAGGCGGAGGGTGCGGAAGAGGCGGTCCCAGATGGAGAGGAAAGAGCTGTAGTTGGAGTCGGTCTCGGGCTGCCAGCGGGAGTGGTGGACTTTGTGGATGAAGGGCGTGACGAAGAGGATGCGCAGGCAGCGGTCGAGGCGCGGTCCGAGGCTGATGTTGGCGTGTTGCAACTGGACGGTGGTGAACAGGAGGGTTTCGTAGAGGGCGAGTTCGGGGAGGCTGAGTCCGAGCAGTGCGAGGACGGGAACGCGAAGGATCGAGGACGCGATGATTTCGCCAATATGGAAGCGGTTGGCGGTGGTGACATCCATGTGGGCGTCGGTGTGGTGGGTTCTATGAAAATTCCAGAGGAAGGGGACGCGATGGGCGAGCCGGTGCCACGCGTACATCCAGGCATCGAAGAGGAGGATGGCGGCGGCGAGGCGGGGCCAGCCGGTGAGCGGCAACCAGTTGAGGACGCCGAAGGAATGGGCAGCGGTCCAGTCGGCGACGGCGCGCCATGCAAAGGTGAAAACGGTGGCGGTGAGCAAGGCGTTGAGGAGGCCGAGGAAAATATTGCGCGCGCCGTGCGGAAGGCGCTCGCGCGGGGCGCGGGCGAAGAGCGGGAAGTAGGGTGCGGCGGTTTCCCACGCGAGCAACACGACGAGCACGGCGAGCGAGAGAGCGGTGCGGTGGGCGGGTTCGAGCGGGGTTAGCATGGGCGATGTTGCGGGCGAGCATTTCAGGTTTGCGAATCGGGGCGAAGGAAAAGCACGGGGCGGAAGCTCCACGGATAACGCTCGAAGCTCAAGGAAAGCAGCCAGGGCCAAGACGGTGTCGGCGCTTCAGCGGGGAGCGCGCCGGGAAGCGCACGCCGCCGGTGTGCTGGTACCGGCGGCCCGCCGAAAACTCCGTTCCACTAACTTTTCGGCGGGCGAGAAAGGCAGTGTGGGGAGCGAGGCTTTGGACGGGCCGCTCAAACCAGCACGCGGGCCGCGTGCGCTCTCTACAGCGGCGGCGCTCAGTTTCAGCGAAGGGTTGCGTGCCCTGGGCTACGCCACGCGCTGCGGCACGCCCTTCACCTTTTCCACGAAGTCCACGAAGCCCGCGGCCTGCTTTTGCAGGCGGCCGAGCAGCTCGGGATCTTTCAGGCGACCGGCGTCGTCGAGCAGACCGCCGATGCCGGGGAGGAAGACGCGCTCAGGGTAGAGGAACGCATTGCGATAGCCGAAAATCTGCTGCAACTGCTCGACCGGTCGCAGCGCGCCCCACACGCCGGCGGCGACCCCGACGAAGCAGACCGGGCGGCTCTGGAAGCTCTCGGGGAACTTCAGCATATCGATGAAATATTTGAGCACGCCGGGCATGCCGCCGTTGTATTCGGGCGTCACGACGACGAGGCCATCGGCGGCGAGCACCGCATCGCTGAAGGGCTGGAAGGCCGCCGGTTTCTCCGCATACGCCTGCGGCAGGAAGACATCGATGGGCAGCCGGGCGAGGTCGAGGACGTTCAACGGCACCTTCAGGCCCGCGTAGATTTGCTCAATGTGCGCCGCGATTTTCCGCGAGTTGCTGCCCGGACGATTGGTGCCGACGATCAGTGTAATCATGGGCGCGAGCATGGGGAGACGCCGCCGCGCAAGCAAGGTTGGCGGAGAAAAAGCTCCAAGTTCAAAGCTCAAAGCTCAAGGGAATGACCAAGCGCCAACATTCCAATGGGATCGCTTCGGTGGTTGTTTCACGACCTGCACGGCAACCTTTGCCGCTGCGGCTGGCCGAACCTCGCCCGATGGCCGTGGAACTTGGTCCTTGGTGCTTCCCTTGAGCTTTGAGCTTTGAACTTTGAGCTTTCTTCCCAACGCTCACCCCGCCCCCAGCGCCTTCTCCATCGTGCTCAGGAAATGCTCCACATCCGCCGCCGTGGTGTAGCCGTGGATGGCCACGCGGAGGCGGCCGGCGTGGTGCATGACGTGGATATTTTCGCGGTCGAGCGCGGCGTAAATCTCGGCCGTGCGCGGATGGCGGAAGGCCATGATGCCGGAGGGATTCTTGCGCGACCACGGGGCCATGAGTTTCACACCGAGATTTTGCAGCCCTTGATAGGCGCGCTCAGTGAGCGGGTCGGCGTGGCGCGCAATGTTCTCGATGCCGATGTCGGCGAGGTAACGGAGCGAGGCGTTGAGCGCGTAGATGGCGGCAAAATTCGGCATCCCCGTGGCCCAGCTCGCCGCGCCTTTCTTCACGGCGACGCGCTCGAAGCGGTCGGCGTCGAAAGCATTTTCCAGATGAAACCAGCCGCCCGCGCGGGTCGTGAGTTCGGCGGCGCGCGCCTGCGGGATGCCGATGATGCAGCCGCCGTGGATGCCGAGGACCCACTTATGCGTGCTGGAGATAATGCAATCGGCGTCGCGGCAATCGAGCGGGAAGCGGCCGAGCGCCTGCGTGACATCGACGGCGATGAGGGCGTTGGGTGCGTAGCGGCGCACGGTGTCGTGGAAGGGCCGCCAGTCAAGGCGCTGGCCGTTGTAGAAGCTCACGAGCGAGACCTGCACGAGGCGCGTGCGGGCGTTGAGGAGCGGCGGCAGATCGTGCGTTTCAAGCTGGCCCTCGCGGTTGCGCCACACGCGCACGGTGTGCCGGCGCTGGTTCGCGAGCCACGGCGTTGCCCCCGATGGAAAGTCGAGATCGCTGATGAGCACTTCGTCGCCGGGGCGCAGCTCGACGGCGGTGGCGAGGAGGTTGTAGGCCTCGGCGCTGCATGAGCAGAAGGCGACTTCCGCGGGTGTGAGGCCGAGCGTGCGCGCGGCGATTTCGCGGCATTGCTCGGCGCGGGCGTAGTGGCCGTCGCGGCCTTTCATGCCGAGCAGTTTGTCGCGCCAGTAGTCTTGCAGCGCTTCGCCGACGCAGGTGGGCGGGATGCTTTCGGCGGCGGTGTTGAGGTAGCAGAGGGAGGAGAGCGCGGGGAAATCTTGGGCGCGGCGGAGAGGATCAATCATGGCGGGGAAGGGTGAGTGGGGAATTTTGAATGGAGAATTTCGAGTGACGAATTTGCGGAATGGGAAGGGGGAAGGGGGAATTGAGAATGGAGAATTTCGAGTGGCGAATTTGGGAAAAGAAAATCGGGAATGGCGAATGGGGCGCGTGGGGTCAGGCGGATTCGAGGGTACAGTTGGTGTTGGTTCCGAGGCGGGCGTTGGCGTGGTTGATCAGGCAGGCGGTTGTTGGCGACGAGGAGATTGGCTTCGGCCTGCACGTCGATCGCGGCGGAATGGCGCTGGGTGAAGCGCTGCCACGGTTTCTGGCCGAGCTTCAGATTCGGCACGGCGGGATCGGCCGCGGCGGCGTTGCGGAGAATGCAGCCGACGACGAAACGGTTGCGCCCGGCGCGGTGCGCCTCGGTGCCGTCATCGACGAGGTAGATGTGTTCGCGGTTGACGGGTTTCAAGCTCATGGCCGGGCGGTTGGTCTGTGCGGAGCGAGCCTGAATCTCCGAGGGCGCGAAATCAATTCGTCTTCCGCAGGCACGGTTTCTTCCGGGCGCAGCTCGGCCGCTTGGAGCCGATTCCACCATCTCATTCGCACCCGGCTTCACCGACTGCGTGAATGCTCCACGGGACGTCGGTAGCCGCCGACCTGAAGAATGTCCGAGCACCGCACCGGGGCAGCAGCGGCCCAACGTGCTCAGCGGCGAGCGGGTGGGCCGAGTTCAGGGTGCCGCAGTCGTTCCAGCGTGCGAGTTCGGGCGACGTCTCGCCGCCCGTTCCAACTCGGGGCGAGACGTCTCGCAAACTCGAAGGTGAGACGCCTGCGGTTCCGGCGCGCACGTACGTGGCAGGCGGCGGGAACCCACGCGAAGTGCCGGGAATTCCACCTCCTCACGTTGGCGGCTGCGAGCGGGCGGCCGTTTTCACACCCGCTGGGAAGCCGGCTGTTAATGAGAAGCGCCAGGCATGGCGAGTTCGCGGCGGCTGTGGCGGGGGCCGTCCGCGGCACGCCTAAATCCCTGCCGCGCGCCGGCTCAGGAAACGCGGGCCAGATTGAAGTTGGGCTTGCGCCGCGTCGGCAGCGCGGCTGGCAGCGGAAGGCCCAGCGCCCCGGCGCCCAGAGTGGCGGCGTTGAGCGGCGCTGTGAAATTATCGGGCGTCATGGATGCGACGGTGCGCGCTGCGCCTTTGCCCTCGGCGGTGGCGGCCAGTTGGAAACTGCGCATCTGCTCGGCGAAATGGTTTCTCACTTCCTCGGCGACCCGCGCGTGCATGGCCGGCAGCATCTGCTCGTTCATCTGGGCGGTGAGCATGCGCTGGAGCATCCGCGTTTCATCCACGCGTTTGCGTTCCATGGCGAACATGGCCTCCAGCTCGGTCTTCTTGACGGCGATGGGCTGGGGATTGGCAGCGGACCAGGCGGCGATCACCCCTGGCAGCTCGTCTTTCAAAACCCGCTCCGACTCGGCCAGTTTGGACTCGCGTCGCAGCACACAGACCTCGCGGTATTTGGCGACTACTTTTTCCCACGCATTCTCGACGCTGACGGCTTCTTTGGCGGACATACAAAGGCTCAGATTGATTGGTTAAAACTCGCGACTGATGGAGTTAGCAACGCGTGTGCCGTGCGAATGCCGTGTGGAAAATGGGGGAAAACGGCGCAACCGGCGGGCTTTCCCGATTCGTCGGCGGAAGAACTTGCCGCTTCCTGTGTCGGTTGCATGTGCGGGCGGCAGATTTGGACCGGCGGCCTGGCGGTCGGTCGATGGTCGGGCGGGGCTGTCCCCAGCGCGCCGATTGCGCCTGGGTACCGCAGGCGTCCCGCCTGCGAGTTCTCGGGGCGTCTCGCCCCGAGTCGGTCTGGGCGGCGAGACGCTGCCCGAACCCGCAGGCGAGGACGCCTACGGCACCGGACTTTCTCTGCCGAAAACCCCGGCTTTTCTTCCGGGCGCTTCCCGCGTTTGATACCCGGCAGCATGTCATCACTGCTTCGCGTCGCCGTGTTGGGAACTGGTTCGTTGGGGAAGGAACACGCGCGGCTCTATGCCGCGCTGGCCGCGGCGGGCGCGGTGGAGTTCGTCGGGATCTACGATGTGAACCCCGAGCACGCCGCGCGCGTGGCGGAAAAACACCGCGTCCGCGTTTTCGGTTCGCTCGCGGAGATCGCCGCCGCCAGCGACGCTCTGAGCATCGTCACACCCACGACCACGCATTTCGATCTTGCCCGGCAACTGCTCATCCTTGGCCGGCACGTGCTCGTGGAGAAGCCCATGACCGACAACACCGCGCAGGCGGCGGAACTCGTCCAACTCGCGCAGCAACGCGGCCTGGTGCTCCAGGTCGGCCACGTCGAACGCTTCAATCCCGTCTTCACTTATCTCCAGCAGGTGGCGACCGAGCCGCGCTTCATCGAGACGCACCGCCTCTCGCCGTATCCCGCGCGCAGCACCGACATCGGCGTGGTGCTGGACCTGATGATCCACGATCTCGACGTGCTGCTGGCCTTCGTGAAATCGCCCGTGGTGAGCGTGGATGCCGTGGGCATTCCGGTGTTGAGCAAATCGGAGGACATCGCCAACGCGCGCCTGCGCTTCGCCAACGGCTGCGTGGCGAACCTCACCGCCAGCCGCGTGAGTCCCGAGCGGATGCGCAAGATTCGCGTCTTCAGCGGCGGCGCGCAGCCGAGTTACATCTCGCTCGATTATCGTGCGCAGGAAGGCTTCATCTATCGCATCGCGCGCGACGGCGAGGAGGAAAGTTCGCTGCTCAAGAAATTGCTCGCCGCGCGGGACAGCACCATCGTCAGCGAATTCGCCGGCAAACGCATCGTGCGCGAACCGGTGCCGATTGAAAAAGACGAGCCGCTCAAGCTCGAACTCGCGCACTTCGTCGAGTGCGTGCGCGAACGCCAGACGCCCAAGGTGAGCGGCGCTTCGGCCAAGCAGGCGCTTGATCTGGCGTTTGAGATCACGCGGCAGATTGCGGCGGCGGAAGCGGGCGCGACGGCGGCGCGCGGCGGGTGACGGCGGCGGGAGCGCGGTTCGCGGGGCGGGCCGCCGGTTGATTCGTAAATCTGAAAATCCTATGCAACCCACGTCCTTCATGTTCCTCGCGGGTGAGGCCAGCGGCGATGCGCTGGCGGCGGAACTCGTGCGCGAACTTCAGACGCAGCTCGCCGCGCAGGGCGGCGGTTTCGGCCCGCGTTTCTTCGGCGCGGGCGGGCCGCAGATGGCCGCCGTCGGCGTGGAACTGGCGGTTGACCTCACCACGCACTCGGTCATCGGCCTCCTCGAGGCGCTGAAAAATTATCCGAAATTCAAGCGCCTGTTCGATCAACTGCTCGACCTCGCCTTCGCGCGGCAGCCCGACGTGATCGTCTGCGTTGATTTCTCGGGCTTCAACCGACGCTTCGCCCACGCCGTGCGGCAGCGGCTCGCGCGGCACCAGAACGACTTCCACAACTGGCGTCCACGCATCGTGCAGTACGTCTCGCCGCAGGTGTGGGCGTCGCGCGCGGACCGCGCGGTGGCGCTGGCGCGCGACTTCGATCTGCTGCTCTGCCTCTTCCCCTTCGAGCGCGACTGGTATGCCGTGCGCACGCCGGATTTCCCCGTCGAGTTTGTCGGGCATCCGATGCTCGACCGTTACGCGGCGGCAGGCCTGACGCCCGCGGCCGCAGCCGGTGCAAACGACGCGCCCGAGGTGCTGCTGCTGCCCGGCAGCCGCGTCGGCGAATTGCACCGGCATCTGCCGCCGATGCTCGAGGCAGCGCGGCTGATCGCCGAGGTCGAGCGCGTGTCGCTGCGCATGGTGTTGCCGACCGACGCCCTCGCCGAGCTCGCGCGCCCGCTCGCCGCCGCGGTGCCCGGCCTGCGCGTGCAGGTTGGCGGACTGGCCGAAGCCCTGCGCGCCGCGACCGTGGCGCTCGCCTCGACCGGCACGGTGACGATGGAATGCGCTTACTTCGGCGTGCCGACGGTCGCGTTTTACAAAACGTCGTGGAGCACGTTTCAAATCGGCCGCCGCATCATCCAGGTGGACTATCTGGCCATGCCGAATCTGCTGGCGGGCGAGGCCGTGTTTCCCGAGTTCATCCAAGACGAGGCCACGGCGTTGAACCTTGCCGATGCCGTGGTGGAACTGCTGCGGCTCCCCGAACAACGCGCCGCGGTGCGCCGCAAACTCGCCACCGTCATCGCGTCTCTCGGCGGTCCCGGTGCAACCCGCCGCGCCGCTGCGGCGGTGCTGCGGCTGCTCGGGAAACCTGAGTGAAGTCGGACGTCGCGTCGGCGCAGCGGGGCGGAGAATCGTGTAGCCGCCGACGTGAGGAGATGGCCCCCGATGGCCTTGGAATCGGGGTGGCGACGGCCCGTCGCCACAAGCTGAGAGGCGACAAGCTGTCGCCTCCCCGAGGCTTTGGAATTTGCACCCAGAGGGGCTTGGCACTGGGGTGGCGACGGCTCGTCGCCACAAACCGAAAGGCGACAAGCTGTCGCCTCCCCTAGGCTTTGGAATTTGCACCCAGAGGGGCTTGGCGCTGGGGTGGCGACGGCTCGTCGCCACAAACTGAAAGGCGACAAGCTGTCGCCTCCCCGAGGCTTTGGAATTTGCACCCAGAGGGGCTTGGCACTGGGGTGGCGACGGCCCGTCGCCACAAGCTGAGAGGCGACAAGCTGTCGCCTCCCCACTCGCTCGCCCGCGCCACCGCAGCCTTACGCCGGATTACTGAATCAATGGCGGCGGGCGCGGATTCAGCACGCCCGGTTTGCGGACGTCGCTGCGCCCGGGGACGGGCGCACTCCGGTCACGGTCACGCCTCAGTTGCCAGGCTTCGCAGGGCCGCGCTTTTTGGGTGCGTCAGGCGCGGCTCCGGGCGGGAGATCTTTGTTCGCGAGGGCGCGGATTTCGTTGGCCTGGCGTTCCCAGAGGGCGGTGAGTTCGCGGAGCTTGTCGGGCTCGGCGGTGGCGAGGTTGCGCATTTCGGCGCGGTCGGTTTTGAGGTCGTAGAGTTCCCACGCGCTGTTGGTGCCGGCGGCGACAATTTTCCAATCACCGACGCGGAGCGCGCGGTTGCTTTCGTGAGACCACCAGAGGCTGTCGTGCGGCACACGCACGTCGCGGGCGAACGCGGGCGCGAGGCTGCGGCCGGGCGCGGGTGGCGCGGGCTTGCCGTCCGGAGCGGGGAGGGGTTTCGCGCCGGTGATTTCGAGAATGGTTGGCACGAGGTCGATGAGATGCGACGGCGTGTGGCGCAGCTCGCCGGCGGTAGTAATACCTTTGGGCCAGTGCGCGATGAGCGGCGTGGCGATGCCGCCCTCGTGGACCCACGTCTTGTGCCGGCGGAACGGCGTGTTGGCGGCGCTCGACCAACCGGGACCGAGGCACAGGAACGTCGCCGCGGAACCGGGCGCGGCCTTGGGATCGTGACCATCGCCGCGCACCATGATCTCGGCGCTCGCGCCGTTGTCGGAGAGGAAGAGCACGAGCGTGTTCTCGAACGCGCCCATCGCCTTGATCTGGGCGAGGACGCGGCCGATCTCCTGGTCCATGCGGTCGATCATCGCGGCGTGGATGGCCATTTTGGCGGACTGAAAATCGCGCTGCGGCTCGGTGAGGTCGCACCACGGCAACGGGCGGTTGACCTCGCCAGCGCCGAGTTTCGCCAGCGCCTCGGCGAAGTGATACGGCGGCCCGACCTCCTGCTCGGTCGCGGACAGCGGCGTGTTCACGATGCCGAGAGACTTCTGCCGCTCCCAGCGTTCCATGCGCACGACATCCCAGCCGACGCGGAATTTGTCGCGGTAGCGGGCGATGTCCGCGGCGGGCGCCTGCAACGGGAAGTGCGGCGAGGTGAACGCGAGGTAATGAAAGAATGGTTTGTCGCGGAATTTCTCGGCGTGTTCCTTGAGGCAATTGATCGCGTGATCGGCCATGGCGGTCGAGGTGAAGTACTTCGCGTCGGCGGCGACGGGCGGCAGCGGTTGGTCGTCCTCGGTGTGGCGGCGCGGGGCGAAGTTCCGGTCGTGGTCCTCGAGGCTGTAGGAGTGGTCGAAGCCGTTCTGCAACGGCTTGCCGTCCACGTGCCATTTGCCGGTGTGATAGGAGCGGTAGCCGAGCGGCTTGAGCATCTCGGGCAGCAGTCGCGCCCACGCCGGACGCACGCCGCGCGCGCCGCCACCGACGCCGGGCATCGCGTCGCGCCGCACCTGTTGCGCGTAGTAGCCGGTGAGAATCGCCGCGCGCGACGGCCAGCAGCGGGCGGTGTTGTAGAACTGGGTGAAGCGCACGCCGCCCTTGGCCAGCGCGTCCAGGTTCGGCGTTGCGATGTCGCCGCCGTAGCAGCCGGCATCGGAATAGCCCATGTCATCGGCGAGGATGAGGAGGACGTTGGGTGGCGACGCGGCGGCGTGGGCGGCGGGCGACGTGGCGAGGGTGAGGAGGGCGAGGAGAGGGAGGAGTTTGTGGAGCATAAAAAAAGTTACGGGCAGATGAGTGTGGTGTTTCCCAGTCGGCGGCAATTGTGCTCGTTGAAACAAATGGGTAAGCGGCATCTCAGACATGAAACTACAGTTCATGAACTGGTGGAAGCGGCTGGCCATCGGCGTGCCGCCGAAAGCACCGCAACAAGGCATTGAAAAGCCTCGCCAGCGGTTGCCATGCTTTTGGCGGTGTCGTTCCCCAGTGGAATTCCGCCGCCTGCCTGCTCCTCCAAAGACTCAACTCGTATTTTGTAGTGCGTGCCAAAGGCCGAACTGAACCAGCGATAGGAGGAACTGAGAGGGCACCGACGGTGCGTTCAAGCGCCGCGACCCAGCTCCCTGGCACGAGCAGTTGTCTCTCGGTTACATTGGTCTTGGCGTCCCAATTACCCGGTGCTTCCGTACGTTCCAACCTCTGAAACCTCTCTTTGTCCGCGGCCGTGTTCCATTTCTTGAACACAATCTTGCCGTCGTTGCGTGTGTTCTCTTGGTGTCGATAAACCGTCCACGACTCGTCATCGCCATGCCACGGCATGATGAGAAGCTGAAGAACGCGTTTATGTGGAACATGAATGGGACCCCCGCTGTTCCAAACGTGCATCCGAGCGTGCCCGGAGAACAGCAACCAGTCTCGTCGGTTCTCCACCGGATCAGGGTCAGGATTTGTCGTTGGCTGGGTTCGCTTCATGAGCACAGTTATTCCGCCGCTTTCCCCTGCTTTTTCTTTCCACCCTTCGGCTCGCCGACGGCCCCGCCCTTGTTCGCCGTAGGCATCGGGGCCTTGATTTCCTTGCGCCAGGCGACGAGGCGGTCACGGAGTTCGGCGGCTTTGGCGGGCTGGGTCTGGGCGAGATTCTTCGCTTCGCCGAGGTCGTCGCGCAGGTTGTAAAGTTCGAGGCGGCCGTCTTCGAGGAACTCCATCAGCTTCCAATCGCCCGCGTGGACAAGGCTGACGGGCGTGGTGCGCCAGTGGCCTTCGCCCGCGCCAAGGTAGCCGGGAAAATGCTGGAAGATGGCGTCGCGCTGGAGCTTCGCGTCGGGCGCGCGGAAGAGTTTCACGAGGCTCTCGCCGTCGAGCGCGTGCGCGGGTTTGGGCGCGGCGGCGAGTTCGAGAAAGGTGGGATAGATGTCCACATGGATGGTCGGCACGGCGCAGGTGGTGCCGGGTTTCGTCACGCCGGGCCAGCGGACGATGAGGGGCACGCGGGTGCCGCCTTCGTAGAGACTGCCCTTGCCGCTGCGCAACGGGGCGTTGTCCGTGATGTCGCCGCCCTGCTTGATGCCCTCGCGCACGTAGCCGCCCACGCCGCCGTTGTCGCTGGTGAAAATGAGCACGGTGTTTTCGGCGAGCTTCAGGTCGTCGAGCGTTTGCATCACGCGGCCCACGCTTTCATCCACGCTGGCGATCATGGCGGCGTAGGTGGGGTTGCTGTGGCCGCCCACGCCGGGCTTGGGTTTGAACTTTGCGATCAGCTCGGGCTTCGCCGTGTGCGGCGAATGCACGCCGAAGTGCGGGAGGTAGAGGAAGAACGGCTGCTCCTTGTGGCGCTGGATGAAATCGACGGCGCGGTCGGTGAGGAAGTCCGCGAGATATTGCTCCTTCGGATGCGGCGTCTTCGGGTTCGTCGCGAAATTGTAATGCAGGCCCATCGAGACGATGGCCTCGTCGAAGCCGCGCTGGCCCGGATGAAATTTGGCCTGCTCGCCGATGTGCCATTTGCCGAACATGCCGGTGGCGTAGCCGGCGGCCTTGAGCTGCTGCGCGATGGTCGAGCGGTCGAGCGGGAGGTTCGTCACGTTGTCCACCGGACGCAGCGGGCGCGACTGCCAGTTGAAACGCTCGATGCCGCCGACCGTGTAAACGCCGGTGCGCGCGCCGTATTGGCCGCTCATCAACGCCGCGCGTGTGGGCGTGCAGTTCTGGCAATGATGATGGCTGGTGAGCTTGAGGCCCTGCGTGGCGAGGCGATCGATGTTCGGCGTCTCGTAATATTTGCTGCCGAAGCACGCGACGTCCGTGTAGCCGAGGTCGTCGGCCATGACGAAGATGATGTTCGGGCGCGGCGCGGCGGTGGCGCGGGGATGCGCCGCGGCGAGCAAACACACGGTGAACAGCAGGCGGAGCAGGTTTTTCATTTTTGTCCGGGCGGGTGTTTCAGGCGGCATTCAGACGGGTTTCAGGGACAACTGTTTCGTCGCAGGTTCGGCGGTGCCGACGGGTTGGTAGGCGAGTTCGAGCACGCCGTCGCGAATGCGCACGCGCGTGAAGCCGGGGCGGAATTCGGGGAGGTTGTAGCCGGGCGCGGGTTTGGCGGCGAGCTTGCGGTCGAGGTTGTAGAGCGCGGAGGGGAAGCTGATTTCGTGAACCGGCGCGCGGTCGTCCCAGCCGCGCAGGCCGTTGTGAAAATGGCCGTGGAACAGGGCGATGGTGCGCGTCGCGTGCTTTTCCAGCAGGGCGTAAAACTCGCGTTGGCCGTGGGCGGGCTTCACATACCAGCCGCGGTCGGGAGCGGCGTTGGTATGCACGGGGACGTGCATGGCGAAGAGGAGTCGCTGCTCGGCCTTCGCGGCGAGCGCGCACTGAGCGCCGAGCCACGCGAGTTGTTCCGGCGTGATGAAGCCGTCGTGCGATTCGGTGCGCGAGTTGTTGATGAGCAGCACGCGCAGCCATTCGTGCTCGAAGGCGAGGTTCACGTCCTTGCGCAGGTGGCGCTCGAAAAGTTCCTGCGGATCGTGGTTGCCGGGGATTTCGTGAACGGTTTTTCCGATGAGCTTCCGCCCTTCGAGATAGCGCGCGTATTGCGGCTCGCGTCCGCCATCCACCACGTCGCCGAGATGCAGCACGAACGCGCCGGGCGCGCGCGCCAGTTCGGCCGCGGTCTTGAGCCACTGTTTCTCGGCGGCGTCCTTGTCCTGGTAGCCGAGGTGCGTGTCGGTGATGACCAGGAACGAAACCTCGCTCAACGCCCGGTCCGCCGCGGGTAGTGCGAACGTGCGCAACGCCAGCGCGCCGGCGCCAGCAGCGACCGCGGACGTGACGAAGCGGCGGCGGGAAAGGGGTGCGGCGGTTTTCATGCAGGGTGGCGGTGTCGTGGGGCGGAGCTTAACCGCCCGCCCACGCCGCCCGCAATCCTGCGCTGGTGGGGGACGGGCACCGCCGATTCTTGTAGGAGACGACGTTAGGAGACTCTGACCTTCTTCTGCGAGAAGCGCGTGTTTGGCCACAGGTCGTAGGCATGGTCATTGGTCGTCACGAGCCAGCGCAAACTCTCGGAAAGGCGCTGTGTCCAACCGCAGCCGAGTCGGCATCAGGACGATTATCCACCGAGATTTCCCGCAGATTCAGGGCGACCACAGATGGGAAATTCAATCTGTGGTCGCCCTGAATCTGCGGGAAGTTCATGGGTTGCGGGATGATTGCCGAGCGCGTGCGCTCGCACGATCCTCTCACTCCGTCCCAATCGTGAAATTAGGATGTCCCCATGATTCTGCCTCTAATGATTCTGAGCTTTTCCCCTGTGGGTTTCGCAGCACGGGAATTGGCTCAAAATCATTAGAGGCAGAATCATGGGGCAGAACTGAAGTGGGCGCGTCGCAGGTCTCTCCGCGGCTCGCGATGCCTCACTTGAGCGCCGGCAGTTTCGCGCTGTAGTGGACGGCGCGGTGGCGGTTGTCGTCGAAGGCGAAGTGGAGCCACTGCCGGTCCTTGCTCACGAAACCGTCGGGGTAGTTCAGGCGGCCTTTCGGGCCGTCGCAGGATTCGGGCACGAGCACGCGGCGGTAGGGCCAGGTCTTCAGTCCGTCGAAGGAAATCCACAGCGCCATGGGGCTGCGATGTGCGGGGTTCGGATTGTGCAGCATCGCGACGGTGTCGCCGCCGAGCGGGTAGAGCGTGGCTTTCGAGCCAGGGTTTGGGACGTCGGTCTTCACGGCGAACTCGGGCCAGGTTTTCCCGCCGTCCTTGGATTCCGCGTAATAGAGCACGCCGCCGAGCCGGTCGGCGCGGATGATCATGGCGATGCGGCCGTCGCTGAGTTCCGCGAGATTGTTCTCGGCCCAGCCGTGGTAACGGTCATCGGCGGTGAGGCGGACGTTGCCGTGTTCGCTCCACGTTTTCCCGCCGTCGCTGCTGATGAGCACGCCGTTGCGCGGATTGCTGACGTAATGCCGGAGCGCGCCGTGCCACGGTTTCTCCTCGGCTTTGGGCGGCGGCGTGCCGGTCGGCGGGCCGAGATAATGCTGGAAGGGAATGATGATGCGCCCGTCGCGCGCGACGATGTGGTTGCGGATGAAAGTGAAGTTCGCCAAACGGCCGGGCGCGGGCACGGGCTGGCTCCACGTCTTGCACGAATCATCGCTGTGCAGAATCCAGGACTTCCAATCGCGCCCCCACGTCTGCGAGTGCGTCGAGAGAAACGCCGTGACGCGCGCGCCGCGCACCATGACTTCGGAGACGCACTGCCCCGTGGTCAGGCCGGCGCGCGGCAGGCCCGTGTTCATTGGCTCCAAGGGCGACCACGTTTTGCCCTGGTCCGTGCTGCGCGTGATGCCGGTGTAGTTTTTCGGCGACGGCTCGAAGTCATCGCCGGCGAGCATGAACAGCGCCCACGAACCGTCAGGCAGCTCGCGCAGCGTCGTGTCGCAGACCATTTTGTCCGGCGTCTTGCCGTCGTAGGGAATGCTCGTGCGGTCGTGCTTCGCGTCGGCAAGGGCTTGGACCGCCCAGTCGGCGGCGGAAGCGGGATGGCCGCGAAGGAACACAAAGATCGCAAAGAGGAGAGTGAGTGGTTTCATTTTCTTGATGGGTTGGTCGGTGGTTGAAAATCCACCAGTTCGTGGGGTGTTTTTCACCACTTATTTTGCTGATCACTATTCCAGCCGCCCGAACATGATCCGCTCCTTGCGGCTCGGGTCGGTGTCGCCCTGGGTGACGCTGAGATAGATCGTCCCGGCGTGTTCGCGGAAGGTCGGATACTGAAAGGATTTCACCGTCTCGAAGCGATACTTGCGCTCCCACTGTGCGCCGTCGCGCGAGACGTCGAGATTGAAGATCGAGCGGTTCACGCCGGCGATGCGCGCGCGCTCCTGCCAGCCGAGATAATACACGCCGCGGAACCGGTCGAAGGTCGGGCGCGACGCGGCGCCATTGGTGACCCACGCGCGATGCTCGCCGACGGTCCAGTTCACACCGTCGCGGCTCGTGGTGAAGGTGTAGTTCTGGTTGCCGCCCTCCTGCCGGCAGATGGCCATCCAGGTGCCGTCGGGCAGGCGATTCACGGCGGGTTCGGTGAGCTTGAGCGTGCCGGGTTCGTTGAAATGGCCGACGATCTCGAAGGTGTCCATCGCCGCGTTGAGCGTCGCGAGCGCGTTCTGTCCGGCCGCGTAGTTGTTGATCCCGGCGTAGTGTTTGCCGTCGAAAAGTTTGATCGGATCAAAAATGTAGAGGCCGTAATCCTTCGCCTCGCGTTTGAAACCGTGCGCCACCGCGTCCTCGTAAAACGGCTTCGGCTGCATGTCGAACGTGCCCGCGGCGGTCTTGAGTTTCGCGCGGTGAATCTGGTTTTCCAACGTGCCGCGTTCGAGGTCGAAATCGCGGAACCAAATCTGCGACTGCCGCTGGCCCGGCGCCTCGCTGGCGAAAAAGCAGCGCAGCGTGCGGGCGTCGCGCTGGAGCACCCGCGGCACGAAGCACGCGCCCGGCGGCAGGGTTTCGTTCGCAAACATCTGCCCGCCCTTGGCGACGAGCAGGTTCGTCTCCAGCGCGAGCGTCTTCACGTTCACCACGGACAGCGTCGCGTAGATAAACGGCCACGACGGCGCTTCGCCCGCCTTCTCGTCATTGGCCTCGGACACGATGTAGGCGCGGCCGTTGACGAGGGCCATCTCCGCGTCGTGCGCGCCCTTGACCTCGGGGGCGGACACCTTGACCAGCCCCGCCAACACACGGTCGGCGGCGGCCTTGGCGTCCCAACCCGGCGGCAACAACGGCGCGTCAGCAGCGGGGGCAGAATGGCCGCAAAGAACGCAAAGAACGCAAAGAGACGCAAAGAGGAGCAGGACGGGTTTTGAAATGCGCAGGTGCATGGGTGAAGTCAGGCTGGAAGCGCGGCGCGCTGCAATGTGTTTCGCGAGCGAGGTCAGCGTGGTGCCGGCAAGCGGCCCGCGCTCCCCCCCGTTGTAGGAGTCGAGGTAACGAGACTCCAACCTGCTTCCGCGAGCGACCCGCCCAACAACACTCCGAGCCGCGTCTGGCAACCAAGTTGCGTTCCCACACACCTCGTCCGATTCAGCCCACGAGACTTACTCGTAACCATTCAGTCGAACCGAGTTTTTTGACCACAGAGACACGATGAACCCGGAGGGAACCAAGAACTCGCTGGTTAGGCTTCGTTCACTGAAGGGTGACTTCTTGGAGCTGCTGCCGTCCGCTGTTCTTCCTTGTACTACAATTCTTCAGAATCCTCGCGCGCCGCGAGGAGGTTACGGTCGCACAGACGGCCAGTTCAGGCCGCTCCCATTGCGTCCCGTCCCATTCCTTTGCCTCCATCTTCATTTCAGCCAGACCGCCCACCGCATGGCATCGCGCACGAGTGGAACTTCGGCACCCACGTCGGTTTGGAGGCGCGCGTAGAGTTTTAGGTATTCGCCCAGCACGCACAGTGCGTCTTCGCCCATCGCCTTGACGGCGAACAATTCGGGCAGCTCCGCGGCAAAGTTTGAACCGAGTTGCAGCGTCCCCGGACGGCGGCTCGACGCCCAGATCGTGATGGGGCGCTGAAAGGTCGGGTTTTACAATGCCCCCCCCGAAACGGTGGCTTCCGGCAAGCGACCAGTGTGGCCGGTTTCAAACCGCCCCGGGTTTATCCCCTGGTCGCTCCTTTTTTTTGTTGGGGGGATCACCCGGTCGAGCGTGTTCTTGCAGGCTTCGTTGCGCCGGTGGATCAGGGGTTCGATGAGCTGGATGGCGTTTTCATGAACGGGTTTCGCGGGCAGGCCCCGCTTGATCTCCTCCTTTTTGCGGGCGCTGTGGGCGCATAGGTCGCGAAGCTGGAGTAGCAGGCTGGTGGCGGAATCAGTGAAGAAGCCATTTTCGATGATCTAACCGAGCTGCAAGGAACCCTCGGTCCCACGCAGCAGGCCGATGGATTTCTTCACGTCCCCGATGATCTCCCGGTTTTCGTCGGCGATCAAGGTGTCCAACGGGGCGGCGGGCAGGGCTTTCAGATACTCGTCCACCGCGCGCGCTCAGCGGGAAGGCGCGACATGGGGGTTGATGAAAACACCCGGTCCAAAAGCGCTGTGCATCCCTTTGCCTCTGCGGCTCGCGGTCGCAGCGGTCCGGGCGGCGAGACGCCGCGGGAACTCGCAGGCGGGGACGCCTGCGGCACGTGCGGCTGCGGCGGCTATTTGCCGGCGGCGGATTCGGCGACGGTTTTGAGTTGGGCGAGGCCTTGCTCGAATTGGCCGCCGACCATTTTGTCGCAGTCCATGAAGAGGCCGACGGCGCGGTAGATGAAGTCGGCCTGGCCGAACATGTTCCAGGTGACGGTGGTTTGCGCGCCTGCGGCTTGGAAGGTGAACTCGGTGGTGTTGGTGGCTTTGAAGGGCTTTTGGAATTCGAGGTGGAAGCGGAGGAACTCGGGCGGGCGGCTGTCGGTGATGGTCATGTTGCCGACGCCGACCTTGCTGTTGCCGCTCCAGCTCATCTTGGCGCCGGGGCCGGCGGGCGGGCCGGCGAAGGTGTGTTTGGCGTTGGGATCGAGTTTGGCCCACGGGGACCAAGCGTCCCATTTGCCGAGGTCGTTCACCTGCGCGAATACGACGGCGGGCGGCGCCGCGATGGTGGCGGAGCGGGTGACGCGGAAGGTGGAGGGGCGTCGGCTCACGATGATGAGGAAGAGGAGCACGAGGACAGCGAGGGTGGTGAGGATGGCGGGGAGCATGGGGGGTGTGATTTGAGATTTGAGATTGGAGATTTCAGAATGGGGAGGGCCGCGTGGCGAGCTTTTTTGGCAGGGGAATTTTTTGGCAGGCGAATGGGGGCAGGCGAATGGGGGGAAATTTTTCGTGTGCTGTTCGGGATTTGGCAGGGGAATTTTGGGCAAAGGAATGGGGGCAAAGGAATGGGGGACGATAGTTTTTCCGCGCTGTCTCCTTCCCCATTCCTTTGCCTCCATTCCTTTGCCGCAGTTTTTCCGGTCCCGGTTTTCTTTGCGCTGATTTTTGTCCCCTGCTTCCTGTTTCCTGTCTCCTGTCCCCTGATTCCTCCTCCCGCCCCCTGCCTCCTCCGCCTCACGGCTTCGTGATCACCGCGCGGTCCACTTCGGTGCCGTCGAGGTCGAGGGCGCGGAGTTGGAGGCGGGCGGGGGTGAGGTCCACGACGGCGAAGCTGTGTTTTTTGTCGAAGAAGCGGGCGGTGAAGGAGGCCCAGTTGTTGGGGCCGTATTTCTTGGCGAATTCCGCGGCGTTTTTTTCGGGGCCGCCGGCGTAGAGGCTCGCGCCGCCGCCGCCGCAGACCATGTGGATGATGCCGTGGGCGCGGGTGTGGGTGACGCCATCGAAGACGGGGTCGAGGTTGAAGTCGCCGTTGACGAGGCCGGCGGAGGTGGGCTTGGGCGTCGTGGGGCGGAAGCGGAGGGGATGGCTGCGCTGGTAGTTGTGGACGTGGCCGGCCCAGACGATGTCCACGCCGGTGCGCTCGAAGAGGGGATGGAGGAGGCGCATGCGTTGTTCGGTGTAGTGGTTTTTGGTGGCTTCGAAGGCGGGGACGTGGAAGCAGACGAATTTCCACGGGGCCTTGGTGGCGCGCAGGTCGCGTTCGATCCAGTCGAGGAGGCGGGGATTCTCGTAGGGCACATATTTGGCGCTGTCGAGGATGAGGAAGTGTGCGGGGCCGTTGTCGAAGGAGTAGAAGCCGAGGTGCGGATAACTGGCGCGGGCGGTGAGGAGGAAGGTGTTGGTGGTGGCCGGGTCTTTGCCGAGCGGGGTGTTCCACGGGCCGGGGCCGGGGCCGTTTTGCGGCGGGAAAAAGAAGTGATAGGCACCGAAGGCGTCGGGGGTGTCGGGGAGCTTGGCGCTTTCGGCGTCGTGATTGCCGAGGGCGGGGTAGAAGGGGATGGAGGCCATGAGGGGCGCGCCGGTTTTGGGGCCGGCGGTGGTGGGCTGATTGTAGGTGGGCCAGAAGTGATTGAGGTATTGGTTCACGCGGCCGGAGGGGTACACGATGTCGCCGAGCGCGACGAGGAAGTGGGGTTTCACCTGGCTGATCTGCCACGCGATGGCGTTTTGCGAGGACTTGCCTTGCGCGAGGTCGCCGACCATGACGAAGCGGATGGGCTGCGTGGGGCTGGCGCGCGTCGGGAAGGTGCCGGCGCGGATGACATTCGTGCCGAGGAGGACGCGGTAGGTGATGTCGGTGTCGAAGGGCAGGGCAGGGAGGGTGGCCCAATATTTGAAATAGTGCTGTTCGCGTTCGGCGATGGTGGGATAGCGCTCTTTGGCGGCGTCGGTGGCGGGCGTAGGGATGGTCGGGGTGGCGGCCTCGGGCTTGGCGGTGAAGGGGCGAAAGGATTTGGCGGCCTTGAAATCGAGGGCGGTGCGCTCGGGCTGGATGGTGCGGGCGGGCGCGTCTTTGGGGCCGAATTCGACGGTGAATTTTCCGAGCTTCTGGTCGGTGAGCCACGCGATGACTTTGACGTCGTTGCTGGTGAGCGTGGAGCCGTTGCCGGGCTGCACGTAGGGCTGGACGAGGATGGTTTGGGCGACGAGAGCGGCAGGGAGGGTGAGAATGAGGAGCAACGCGGCGAGCGGGCGGGGGGAATGGCGGGAGAAGTGATGCGGCATGGGCTGGTGATAGCAGAAGCCGCGCGCGCGGCAATGCTGGGGAATCAGCAATGGCGAATGGGAAATTAGGAATGGCGAATGGGTGTGTGACGAATGGCGAATGGCGCGCGGAGGATTCGAGATTTGAAATTTGAAATTTGAAATCTCAGATCGCAGGCGAGGGCGCTGGGGACCGGTGATTTGCTGACCGGCGTGCCTTCGCCGGGGAAATGTCCGCCGGCCGCCGGGAGCAACAATGCTTATCTCTCCATTAAGCGGACAAAAACTTGCGTGAGGGTGCGAACTTTTCTTGCCGTCGCCCGGTGGCTCCGGTATCCACTCCGGCGCTTCGTGTCATTGGCGCGATGAACTGCAACGGGCTGAGGCAATCCATTTTGGCTCCGAAGCGTCGGGATACAGCAAATCCCGGGGCGGAACCGCTGAGTTGTTTAAGTCCGTTTTATTATTTGAATGTCAGACGTCTTTCCAAAGTGGACGAATAAGTTGCCCGGCAAGGTGCTCGTCGGTGCCTTGTTGCTGGGAGCCGGCGTGACGGCGGGCCTGACGTATTACTTCACCCCGAAGTACACCCGCGTCGGGTATCAGCCAATCCAGCCGGTGGCCTTCTCGCATACAATTCACGCGGGACAGTTGGGGCTGGATTGCCGCTACTGCCACAACGGCGTCGAGAAGTCGTGGTACTCGAATGTTCCCTCGGCGAACACCTGCATGAACTGTCACAACCAGGTGCTGAAGGATGACCCGAAGCTGGCGCTGGTCCGCGAGAGCGCCCAGAGCGGCAAGCCGATTCCCTGGGTGCAGGTTCACAAGGTGCCAGACTACGTTTATTTCAATCACTCGGTGCATGTGAATCGCGGGGTAAGTTGCGTGCATTGCCACGGCCCGGTGAACAAGATGGACGAGGTCCGGCACGCCAAGCCGTTGAGCATGACTTTCTGTCTGGACTGCCATCGCAACCCCGCTCCCAACCTCCGTCCGCCCGATCAAGTCTATAACTTGGACTGGGTGCCCCCGCAGAACTTTGCCAAGACGCAGGGCACCAAATTTGTCCACGATTGGAAGGTCAACGCTTCCCAGAATTGCTCCGCCTGTCATCGATGAAGACCATTCCACCAGCCTGTCCTGAACCGGATTCCGGCCCGACCTATTGGCGGAGCTTGGAGCAATTGTCCGACTCGCCGGAGTTTCAGAACTGGGCCGAGCGCGAGTTCCCGGCGGGTGCCAGCGAAATGAAGGATGAAGTTACCCGGCGTAACTTCATGAAGCTCATGTCGGCGTCGGTCCTGTTCGCGGGTTTTGGACTGACTGGTTGCCGGCGGCCCGAAGAGAGGATTTATCCGTTTTCCAAGTTACCGGAGAACTACACGCACGGCGTGGCGCAGTTCTTCGCTACCGCCTTCCCGTCGCGGCGCGGTGGGATTCCGTTGGTTGTAAAATCCAACGAAGGGCGCCCAACCAAGATTGAAGGTAACAGCCAGCATCCCGACAGCAGCGGTGCCACGGATGCCTACGCGCAGGCTTCGATTCTCGGCCTCTACGATCCCGATCGCGCGCAGCAATATCGTAACAAGGGTAACTCGACCACCAAGGAAGCTGCGCTGGACGCACTGACTTCGGAAGCGAAGAAAGCCGCGGCGGCAAATGGCGCGGGTCTGTGGATTCTGGCGGAAAGCAATAACTCGCCGTCACGCGCCCGCGTGCAGGGCTTGCTCAAGCAAAAGCTGCCGCAGTCCAACTGGGCGGTGTATGAGCCGGTGGATTTCCGCATCCACGACGAGGCCGCCTCGGTGGTCGCGGGCACTGCGGCTTCGGCCTACTACAGACTCGACAGGGCGTCGGTAGTGCTGGCATTGGACAGTGACTTTCTCGGTGGTGAACTAGACGGCCAACGGCTGACCCGTGGCTTTGCCAAAGGTCGGAAAGTGACCAAGCCCGGCGACCCGATGAACCGTCTCTATGCCGTGGAGTCACTGATGACTCTCACCGGCGCGGGGGCAGACCACCGCCTGCGGATTGCTTCGAGCAGTGTCATCCAAGTCGCGGCGCAGATTGCAGCGGAAGTTATCCGGCTGACCAAAGCTCAAGTTGAGAGTGGTGTCACTGCGGCGCTCGGGAAGCTATCCGCGGGCAGCAAGGTTGATCCGGCGTGGATCACGGAGTGTGCGAAGGATTTGGCGGATGAGAAGAACCGCGGCAAGGTCGCAGTGCTCACGGGTTATCGGCAACCGCTGGCAGTCCATCTGATCGCCCATGCGATCAATGCGGCGACGGGTAGTCTCGGGCAGACGGTCGAGCTTCGCGAACGCGCGGCGACGGAAGATGCCTCGCTCGCGCAACTGGCCCAGGCGCTCAAGGAAGACAAGGTCGGAACGTTGGTGATCCTCGGCGGCAATCCGGCTTACAACGCCCCGGCGGAACTGAAGTGGAGTGACCTGCAACGCAAGGCCAAGAATGTCATCCGCGTCGGCTATTACGAAGACGAAACGTTTGCGGGCTGTAACTGGCATTTGCCGGCGGCGCACTATCTCGAATCATGGGGCGATGTCCGCACGAGCGATGGCACCTTGGTCCCGATTCAGCCGCTGATTGCTCCGCTCTTCGATGGCATCACAGAGTTGGAAGTTATCGCCCGGCTCGCGGGTGAGACGACCGTCCGTCCGTATGATATTGCGCGGGATACTTTTGCCCAACTAACCGGTGGCACGCTCGCCGAAGAGAAGTGGAAGCAGTATCTCCATGACGGCTATGTCGCCGGCACGGCCGCCAAGGCGGTGACTCCGAAGCTAGACTGGACGGAGATCGGCGCGAAGATTTCGCTCGCATCGGTAACACCTGCACCAACCAAGGATAGCTTGGAAGTAGTTTTCCACTCTGACTACAGCGTGGACGACGGTCGCTATACCAACAACGGCTGGCTTCAAGAAATGCCGGACCCCGTCACCAAGATGACTTGGGACAACGCGGCCCTGATCAGCCGCAAGACGGCGGCTGAACTCAATCTCAAGAATCGGGAATTGGTGGAGATTGACCTTGGAGGTCGGAAACTCACCGCGCCCATCTGGATTCAACCCGGTCAGGCGGACTACTCGCTGGGTCTTGCCCTTGGCTACGGGCGCGACAAGGCTGGCCGCGTCGGGAATTTCGACGGTAAGAAAGTCGGTTTCAATGCCTACGCCCTGCGCGGTTCCGCGGCGGTTGCCGTGGGTGCGAAAGTTTCCGGCAAAGAGACACTCTTTACCTTCTCCTGCACCCAGGATCACTGGTCGATGGAAGGCCGTCCCATCATCCGCGAGGCGAATCTTGGACATTTCAATGCAAAGCCCGACTTTGCGAAGAACATGGACTTGGATGCCGCGTCGCATGTGGGTTTCATCCCGACTGACCCGAAGAATCCCAAGCAGCCGCAGGGAATTTACAAGCATCCCTATGTCGCGGCACCGGAACTCAAGAGCAAGGTCCACCAGTGGGGCATGGCGATTGATCTGAGTGCGTGCTCGGGTTGCTCGGCGTGTGTCATCGCGTGTCAGAGCGAGAATAACATTCCGATTGTCGGCAAAGACCAGGTCGCTCGCGGTCGCGAAATGCACTGGATGCGTCTGGACCGCTATTTCAGCGGTGATGTGACGGTCAAGATGCAGTTCAAGACGACGGGGTCCGATGAGAGTCAGGCTTCGCAGCCGTGGATTGACGATCCGCAGATGGTGACGCAGCCGATGCTCTGCCAGCACTGCGAGAGTGCGCCGTGCGAGAGCGTGTGCCCGGTCAACGCGACGGTGCATGACGAGGAGGGCCTGAATGTCATGGCCTACAACCGTTGTGTGGGTACCCGGTATTGCTCGAACAACTGCGCGTGGAAGGTCCGCCGGTTTAATTTCTTCGATTACAACAAGCGCCCGATTGAGAATCTCTACCAGGGGCCGCTGAAGCGAAAGAACGCCGACTCATGGGAACTGGTCAAGATGGCCAAGAACCCGGATGTCACCGTGCGGATGCGCGGGGTCATGGAGAAATGCACGTTCTGTCTCCAACGCATCGAGGGTGGCAAGATCGCCCAGAAGGTGAAAGTCGGTGCGTCGGGTGATGTGGCGGTGCCGGATGGCGCGATCAAGACCGCCTGTCAGCAGGTCTGTCCCGCCGAGGCGATTACCTTCGGCAATATTTTGGACCCGAACAGCCGCGTGTCGAAATTGAAAGAGCAGGATCGTAACTACGCGGTGCTGGGCTTCCTGGACACCCGTCCGCGACTGACTTATCTGGCCAAGGTGCGGAATCCGAATCCGCTGATGCCGGACTACAAGCAACACCCGTTGCCTTACAATTTGGAAGAGTACGGGAAGCGAAATGGCGATCCGTTTGAGAAGCATGACAGCCACCCGGCGGCCCACGATGAAAAGAAAGGATCCCACTAATGGCCTCGGCTCCTGACAATTCACACGTTAAGATCGGCGCGCCGCCTGCGGAACTGGTGCGTGAGCCGCTCGTGCTCAACAACCGGGGTCTTGGCTATATCTCCGATCACATCTCTGGCATCGTCGAAGGTAAGACGCCGGTCTGGTGGTGGTGGGCGTTCATCCCGAGCGTGCTGCTGATGACAGTGATGTTCAGTTGCATCGGCTACCTCATCTCGACGGGCGTGGGTGTGTGGGGCTTGAATCACCCAATCGGTTGGGCGTGGGACATTACCAACTTTGTCTTCTGGATCGGCATCGGCCACGCCGGCACGCTGATTTCGGCGATTCTCTTCCTGTTGCGCCAGAAATGGAGGACCTCGGTCAATCGTGCGGCCGAAGCCATGACTCTCTTCGCCGTGGCTTGCGCCGGTATTTTCCCGCTGATTCACGTCGGGCGTATTTGGTTTGCGTGGTGGCTCTTCCCGCTGCCGAACGCGAACTCGATCTGGCCGCAGTTCAAGTCGCCGCTGCTCTGGGACGTGTTCGCCGTCTCAACCTACGGAACGGTGTCGCTGCTCTTTTGGTATACGGGATTGGTTCCTGACCTGGCTACCTTGCGTGACCGGGCGACGACCAAGCTTCGTAAGTTCGCCTACGGCCTCTTCGCCTTGGGTTGGACGGGTTCCAACCGCCATTGGAGTAACTATGAGAAGGCGTATCTCTTGCTCGCCGGTCTCTCGACCCCGCTGGTGCTCTCCGTTCACTCCATCGTCTCTTTCGACTTCGCCGTGTCGCAGGTGCCGGGCTGGCACACGACCATCTTCCCGCCGTATTTCGTCGCGGGCGCCGTGTTCTCCGGCTTCGGGATGGTGCTGACACTGCTCATTCCGCTGCGGACCATTTGCAAACTGGAAGACATCATCACCGAGAAGCACGTCGATATGATGTGCAAAGTCATCCTCGCGACCGGTTCGATCGTAGGCTACGCCTACGGCATGGAGTTCTTCATTGCCTGGTATGGCGGCAATCCCTACGAACTCTACGCCTTCCAGAACCGCGCGTTCGGTCCGTATTGGTGGGCTTATTGGAGCATGATTACGTGCAACGTCATCTGCCCGCATCTCTTCTGGAAACGGTCGTGGCGGCGCAACATGGTTTTCGTCTTCATCGTGTCGATCTTTGTTAACATCGGCATGTGGTTCGAGCGCTTCGTCATCATTGTTACCTCGTTGCACCGGGACTATCTCCCTTCCAACTGGGGTTATTTCACTCCGACTTGGGTGGACATCATGACCTTTGTCGGCAGCTTTGGTTTGTTTTTCACGTTGTTCCTCCTGTTCATGCGGTTCCTGCCCATGATTGCCATTTCGGAAGTCAAGGGTGTGACGCCGCAGGCAGACCCGCACCATCCGCTGGGTGGGGCCAAGGTCGGAGGGCATCACTAATTCGGTCAGGTAACGGCAGCTTTTCGGCCGGGTAATCGGCGCGGAGAGACAACTTAGGCAAGCGCGATGGCAAGACCATACGGAATAATCGCAGAATTCGACACGGCCGCGGGCGCGATTCACGCGGCCGAGCAGGTGCGCGATCAGGGCTATCGTCGGTGGGACGTGCATACGCCCTTTCCGGTGCATGGCATGGATGCCGCCATGGGGCTGAAGAATTCCAAGGTCGGCTGGTTCACCTTCGGCGGCGGCGTCACGGGTTTCGTCACTGGCATGTCGATGATCTATTTCATGAACAGTTTCGACTACCCCATTGTGATTGGCGGCAAGCCGCTGTTCAGTCCATTGTTTGCCTTCCCGGTTTCCTACGAACTAACCATCCTCTTGGCGTCGTTTGGAAGTCTCTTCGGGATGTTGTTCCTCAACCGCCTGCCGCGGCTGCATCATCCGCTGCTCAAGAACAAGCGGTTCGCCGGGGCGTCGCATGACCGGTTTATTCTGGTGATTGAGTGTGACGATTTGAAGTATTCCGAAACCGAAACCCGTAAGCTGCTCGAAGCGGCGGGCAGCAAGCATATTGAACTGGTTGAGGAGTGACATGCGCTACTTTTTGCTAATCTTTTTGCTGCTGGCGGTGGCTGTGATCAGCGTCGCGGGTTTCCGCGGGAGCATCTCCCGCAAGCCGCCCATCGAAGTATTCCCGGACATGGACCGGCAGCAAAAACTGCGCCCGCAGGAGCCGAATGCCTTTTTGCCGGGTGGCATCAGTTCGCAGCCGTTTGTCACCGGCACGGTTCCCCGGAGCGCGGCGCACTTGGTCAAGGGCGAATTGGTCGCATCTTACGCTGACTCCCCCCTGCGCGACTCGCCTGTTTTCACGGGACGCGTCGTCGGCGCGACCAACATGGTCGAGACTATTCCGGTGCCGGTGACTGAGAAACTCATGGCGCGCGGTCGCGAACGATACGCGATCAGTTGCCTCCCGTGCCACGGGGCGCAGGGTGACGGCAATGGCATCACCAAGAAACTGGGAATGGCCGTGGTGGCAACGTTGCACGACAAGCGGATCGTGATGATGCCGGACGGGGAACTCTTCCATGTCATCACAAACGGGCGGAACCTCATGGGGCCTTATGGGCCGAACATCACTCCGCAGGACCGGTGGGCGATCATCGCCTACGTGCGGGCCTTGCAGTTGTGCAAGCTCGGCCGGCCGACCGATGTGCCGGCGGAATTTCAGCGCGTGCTGGGTAAATAGTTATGAGATTTGAAGCGCATAACATGGCGGCTGGTTGGCCTGCCTGCTGGCGTCGTTGCCTCGGGTTGGTGCTGGCGTTGGTGCTCGGGGTGTCTCTGAGCCTGCCCGCCGGTGCTGCCGATGCCCACCCCAAGGCCGCTGACGCTCCTGCAAAGGTGGTCAAAACCGACGCGGCTGATCACGATGACTGCTGCTCAGGTGCGGGGGCGGTCACTGGCATGAAGCAATTCGCCTATTCCTATCTCACGGCGTTCATGTTTTTCCTGAGCATTTGTCTCGGTTCCTTGTTCTTGGTGATCCTCCATCATCTCATGGATGCTAACTGGTCGGTTCCCATCCGGCGCTTTTTGGAACATATCGCGTGTCTGTTGTTTCCTTGGATGCTAATACTGTTCATCCCGATCCTGTTCTTGGCCAAGAGTCAGATTTATCCGTGGATGCACTTGGACCCACACACGGACCACGCGCTGCATGTGAAGGCGGCGCTGTTCAATGAGAATGCGTTCTATGTCGTGTCGGTGGCTCTGTTCTTGGCTTGGGGCTTCCTCGCTCACGGATTGCGCCGGGCCTCGCTCGAACAGGATAAGACGGGTTCGGCGAGTTGCACCATCCGGATGCGCCGGTATGCCGCAGGCGGCATCTTTGTCTTTGCGATCACGCTGACTCTGGCGGCGATCTACTGGATGAAGTCGCTCCAGCATCAATTCTTCTCCACGATGTACGGTGTTTACTATTTCGCCGGCAGTGTCTGGACCACGCTGGCGACCACCTATCTGCTGGCCTTGAAGTTCAAGAAAGAAGGGCAGCTCAAGCATGTGCTGCGCGAGCGTCAGTTTCATGACATCGGTGTGCTGCTCTTTGCGTTCACCGTGTTCTATGCCTACATCCACTTCTCCCAATATTTCCTGATCTGGAATGCAGGCGTGCCGGAAGAAACCTTCTGGTATGTGCTGCGCGAGAAGGGGACGTGGTGGTATGTCGGATTGCTGATCATCTTCGGTCATTTCTTCCTGCCGTTCCTCGCCCTGTTGCGCATCGACGCCAAGATGAAACTGTCCGTGATCGTGCCGGTCTGTGTCTGGGCGTGGATCATGCACTACTTCGACATGCAGTTTAACATCATGCCGGTGATTCACCCGAATGGGGTCGCCCTCGGCTGGCAGGATGTGGTGTGTGTCGCGTTCATCGGAGTCATTCTCTACAAACTGTTCTTGAAAGCGTTTGCGAGTCACCCGCCCTATCCCCAGCGCGACCCTCGCATTGCGGAGACGATGGGGGTGTATGTCGAGATGCCGGTCGCTGGCAACCCGGCGCGCGGAGGTGCCAAGTGAGCGTGAAGCTTCTGTCATCCTACAACGGAGGTAGCCTGTGACCCACGAAACTGAATCCAAGAGTTGTTGCAGCAGCAAGTGCGCTTCGAAGGCGGCTTACGTCGTGGCGATCGTCGGATCGTTCCTGATCGTCTTTGGACTGGTCCGGACGATGCAGCGGATCACCAAGCCCGAGCCGCTCGGCCAGAAGCGCGCCAAAGAACGGGCGGACGCCCTGCGGGACTTGAATGCCGCCAATGCCGAAGCGTTGAAGACTTATGGCTGGGTTGACCAATCCAAGGGGATAGTCCGGCTGCCGGTGGATCGGGCGATGGAGTTGACCATTCAAAGCTGGAAATCTCCGGAAGCCGGTCGTTCTAATCTGCTCTCGCGTGTCCTTGAAGCGACCAAGCCGGTCAGCTTTGAGTAACTGCCGCCAACCTGAATGAGCGGTTCTTCCATAGCTGCCCAAGCTTCCACCCTGCCGGAAACCTCCGATGCCGTTGGCGCGTCGGCGTCGCCTGCGGAGATTGATGCATCGTGCCGGGGACCGCTCCTGCTGATGTTTGGCAGCGCCGTCCTCTGGGTGGTGCTGGCTAGTGTATTTGGGTTGCTGGCTTCGGTGAAGCTCCATTCCGGTGAGTTTCTAGCCCAGTGCTCGTGGCTGACCTACGGGAGGCTCTACCCGGCGTTTACCAATACCTTCCTCTACGGATTTGCGATTCAGGCCGGCTTGGCGACCGCACTGTGGATACTCTGCCGGTTGGGCAGGACCACTTTGCAGGGTCCGGGAGTGACCATGGTCGGCGCGGGTTTTTGGAACCTTGGTGTGACGGTCGGATTGCTCGGGATACTGGCCGGTTACAACACCGGCTTTGAATGGATTGAAATGCCGCGCCATGCGGTGCTGCTGCTGTTCATCAGTTATGCCGTGATCGCGGTGCAGGCGCTGCTGACCTTTCATGCGCGCAGCGAACGTCCGCTTTATCCGGCGCAGTGGTATCTGGTGGCCGCGCTGTTCATTTTTCCGTGGGCCTTCTCGGCGGCGAGCTACCTCCTGCTCTGTCATCCCGTCCGGGGCGTGGTGCAACTGGCGGTTCACACCTGGTTCGCGAGCAATGTGCAGTATTTGTTTCTGGTGCCGCTGGGAGTAGCCAGTCTCTTCTATTTCATTCCTAAGATACTGCAACGGCCGCTCGATAACTCCAACTTGGCGCTGTTCGGTTTCGGCACCCTGTTGCTGACCGGCGGTTGGATTGGACTCACGGTCTCCTCACCGCTCCCTGCCTGGCTGGTCAGTGTGAGTCTGATTGCGGGGACGTTTCTGCTGGTGCCCATTCTCGCGACTGCGGTGAATCTGCACCGGACGGTGTCGGGCTCGTATCGGCAGTTGGAGGCGGCGGGTCCGATTCGTTTCTTCGGTTTTTCTGCGGTGAGCCTGCTAATCGCGGGAGTGGTGACGGCGGTGATCTCGCTGCCGGATGCCAATCGGAGCGTGCAGTTCACGCAATTGCTGACGGCTTTGCGCTTGCTCTGGCTATATGCCTTCTTCGCGATGGGGGCCTTTGGGGCGATTTATTACATTGTTCCGAAATTAGTAGGGATCGAATGGCCGTCCCGGAAGCTGATGAACGCGCATTTCTGGCTGGCGGTGTTGGGAACGGTGCCGACGATCGGGGTGGTGGCGGCGGGTGGTTTCATCCAGGGACATGAGATGGGTAAGCTGGGAGTTCCGTTTGTGGATGTCATCAAACTCACGTTGCCGGCGCTGCGGTTCAGCACCTTGGGTGAGCTGCTGCTGGTGGCTGGACATGTCATGCTGCTGGGGAATCTGTTGCTGGTCTGCCGGCATTTCGGACGGGCGTGTTGCACCCAGATGGCCGGTTGGTGTGGTTGCACGATGAAAGCGGGAGGGAAACGATGAATCACGGCCCGCTGCTTTTCCTGAGTGCTTTGGTGAGTCTATCGCTCTCGTGGTTTGGGTTTGTCTTTATCCCCACCTGGCAGTTGGGCGGCGATCAGCCGGAAGAGAGTGTCGAGACGGGGCAGATGTATCCGTCGCCGCGTCCGGGGCTGGCGCAACAGGGGGCGGAAGTCTATCGCGCAAATGGTTGCTACTACTGTCACAGTCAGCAGGTGACTCAGGAGCAATCGGATTTCGATCTATCTCTGATTGCCATCGGGCCGAATCCGGCGGCACTGGGGCGGGTGTTGAGTGAGGAAGTTCGCCCGGATCTGGCTTTGGCGGCCGCGGTGAATGCGCTCGGCAGACTACCCATTGAGATCAAGGGATTGGATCGTGAGTTTGCCGAGTACTTTACCAACAAGCTGATGGAGGCGGGTGCCACGATCAAAGTCGCCACGGTCGTGGCTGCTCCTTCGGCGGCGAAGCCCGGCGAGGTCACGGCACCCCCGGCCGATACTTACTCGGTGATCATAACTTCGGCGGGCAAGAACACGGCGGAAGTGGCGAAGGTGCTGCTGCGAATTCGTCCCTCGTTCGGCAGCGGAGTGGCGCTTCCGGTGGTGCTGGCCCGCGGGTTGTCCAAGGAAGATTTGGACAAGATCAACAAGAAGCTCACCACGGCGGGTGCCAAAACCCAGGTGAAGATGAATCTGCGTGGCGTGGACATGGATCGAGGCTGGGGTCGGCGGCGGTCCGTGGCTTTGGACTATCTCTATGATCCCGTGGTCATGGTAGGTTCGCAACGGATGGGGCCGGACCTGAGCAACATTGGCGACAGGCAGCATTCGCGGGTCTGGCATCTCTCGCATCTCTACGATCCCCGGATTATTACTTCGGAGGAATCAAACGCCGGGGTGGACTCGTTGATGCCGGCTTATCCCTATCTTTTCACGAAACGTCCGCGTTCGACCCCGGGCACGCCCGGGCATCAGCAGGCGATCCGACTGGCGGGCGAGCAGTTTGAAGTCGTTCCCAAGCCCGAGGCTGAGGCGTTGGTGGCTTATCTGCAGAGCTTGCGTTCCGGTCCGGGATTGGTGGAAGCACCGACTCCGAAGGCCCCGGCCCCGGCGGCCCCGCCTGCCGCGCTGGCACCGCCCGGTGCGACCCCGCCGCCGGCACCGCCGGTCACCCCTCCACAGCCCGCTGCCGTTGTCACTCCGGCTCCGGAAGTCCCCAAGCCCGCACCTCCCGCGAAATGAACTCTGATTCCGCGAAATCAGCACTGAATCTCCCGACCGCCGAGCCGAAATCTGGCATTGGCGCAGTCCCGGTGTGGCTCGTGATGTTGATGGTGTTGCTCGGGTATCGGGGGTGTGTGGCGGTTGAGAATGTGGGCGGCACCTTCAATCCGAAGCTTTACGGTCCCTACACGTCGGCGATTGGCTTGCAGCCTTATCTGGTCAAGTC
>BJHT01000035.1:25183-36010 GCA_014193395.1 Verrucomicrobiota bacterium | reverse complement strand
AAGGTTGGAATTCATGCGGCCAGCCTACCGGTGGAAAGCTAACTTGCGAGTGCCGCCGTCCACCCCCGTCATTTTAGTCGTATTGATTTGGAGGCGAGCTTGTTACGAAAACTTTCGCAACACCCTCTCGAAGTTCGATTTCTACGTGGCCGGGATGGCGGACCTGACCTCAGTCGAGCGGTTCGGCCTGGAGCTGTTCAATTTCAAGGCGCTCTGCTCGCGGTGTCATAGCAGCGAGCCCAGCATCGCCCCCAACGGCTCCGTCCTTCCCCCATTGTTCACCGACTTCACCTACGAAAATATCGGCGTGCCGCGCAATACCAGCATACCGGGCAATCCCACCCCGAGCCTGGGTTTGGGCGGACGCAAGGACATCGCCGCGCGCTCGCCCGCGGGCAACGAAATCGGCAAGCATAAGGTCATGACGTTGCGCAACGTCGCGGTCACCGCGCCCTACGGCCACAACGGTGTCTTCGCGACGCTCGAGGAGATCGTGCATTTCTACAACTCGCGCGACGTGCTGGGTCGCGTCGTGTCGGATCGGGACCCGGGATTTGGCGTGCGCGGCTGGCCGGTGCCCGAGGTGACGCAGAATGTAAACTTCGAGGAGGTGGGTAACCTCGGCCTGACGCCGGACGAGGAAGCGGCACTGGTCGCGTTCATGAAAACGTTGACGGACAATTATCCCGCCTTTGGGAACGATCCGAACGTGCCGCCGGGAACACCGTCGCCATTTGCGAACACGCCCTTCCCGCCGTTTCCGTGACCTCTCATTGTAGGATTCGCGGTAACGAGACTCTAACCTTCTCCCGCGACAAGCTCGTCCAAACCTCCGTCATTCGCCGCCTGCGACGCAGACATCCTCCCAGCCCTCCTCGCCAAGCCAGCTCACGACACTGCGGCAGCTCCTCGCGGGGAAAAGGTTAGAGCCTCCTGACGTCGGCTCCTACAAGAGAGAGGCATCTCTTGTAGGAGTCGAGGTAACGAGACTCTAACCTCCTTCCGCGACAAGCCCGTCCAAACCTCCGTCATTCGCCGCCTGCGACGCAGACATCCTCCCAGCCCTCCTCGCCAAGCCAGCTCACGGAACTGCGGCAGTTCCTCGCGGAGAAAAGGTTAGAGCCTCCTAACGTCGGCTCCTACAAGAGAGAGGCATCTCTTGTAGGAGTCGAGGTAACGAGACTCTAACCTCCTTCCGCGAGAAGGCCGACCAAACCTCGTGCATTCGCCTCTTGCGCCCAAGCCACACTTCCACCCGTCCTCGCCAAGCCAGCTCACGACACTGCGGCAGCTCCTCGCGGGGAAAAGGTTAGAGCCTCCTGACGTCGGCTCCTACAAGATCCGGCTGCTCCCTACTTCTTCACCGGGCGCCAGCGCAGATTGCGCAGGGTGCCGGCGGATTGCCAGGTAGCGAGGCCGAGCGGCACGTTCTCTTCGATCTCACCGGAGCGCATCGAGATTTTGTGATCCTTGGTTTCAAGGTTCACCTCCTGCACGTCGTCGAGCCACGCTTCGATGCGTCCCGGCGTCACGCGCACGCGGATGCGATACCAGCGGTTGTTGTCGAACTTGATGAACTTGGAGGTCTCGTTCTCGGAGGCGTCCGCGCCATCAATGCTGGAGATGCCGAAGACCGCGCCGCCCCAGCCGCCGACGACCAGCGTGCAGTGCGACTTGTCATAAGGGAAAGTCAGCGAGCCGAAGAAATCGCTGCCGTTCAGTTTCATCGCCTCGTAGGCGATCTCGAAATTCATCACCGGCGGTTTGTTGGTGAAGGTGATGCCCGTGAGCGCCGAGCCGGCATCGAGGAAAATCTGGCCCTTCTCCACCCGCACGTCGCCGTGTCCGGCGAACTCGGTGACCCGCCAGCCGCTGAGCGTCTTGCCATCGAAGAGCGGGAGCCAGTCGGCCCCAGCGGCGGCGGTGGTGGCCACCGGTGCCGGAGCGGCGGCGGCAGGCACGGGCAGGCCGAGCGTTTCGCTAAGGGCGGCGGCGACTTTCACCGCGAGATATTCGGAACCGGATTTGGTGAAGTGGACGTTGGCCGGAATCTGGACCTCCGCGAGCTTTGCGGCGGCGTGGGTGAAGAGGTCGTTGATGGCGATCTTATTTTCCTCCATCACGCGCCGGGCGATGGCGTTGTAGGCGAGCACGTCGGCGGGTTTGCGCGGTGGATTCAGCTTGGCGTCGGGCACGGGCGTGGTGCTGCACCAGATCAGTTTCGCGCCGGTGGCTTTGAGTTGGGCGACCAGCGCTCGGAGGTTTTTCTCGTACTCGTCCGGCGGGATTTGTTGTTTCCCAGTGTCCATGTACTTCAAGTCGTGCAGCCCCCAGTTGAAGTGGATGACATCCCATTTTCCGGTGCCGAGCCACTTGGCGAGATTGGCCACGCCGTTGCTCGTCGGCCCGCCGTTGGTGAGGATGCGATGCACGTTGGCCTTGCCGGCCAGTTGCTCACGCACGGGCACGGTGTAGCCGATCGAGATGGAATCGCCGATGAGCAGGACGCGCGGCAGCTTCGGATCGTCGGTGATGACCGCCATCGCGGGGTCGGGTTTCGCGGCTTTGGGTGCGGGTTTGGCGGCGGGCTTTTTGTCGGGCGTCTGCGCGGCGAGAAATTGCGGAGCGATCAGACCGGCGACGACGAGCAGGGCGAGGAGGAGAGTTTTCATGGGAATCAGTTTGGGCAACGGCGGTGTTTATCGTGACTGGACCGGGGAATTGCAACCGGCGTTTGAAAAGCGCGCTGCGAAGCTCAAAGTTCAAAGCTCAAGGCTCAAGGGAAGGACCAAGTTTCAAGGACCAAGGGTGGGCGGCGCGTGCGGCGATTCGGCAATTCAATGGACCGGCGTCGGCGCGCGCCGGCTTGCGTTCACGGTGCCGCCACGGCCTTTTCATTTGGCTTGGTGCTTGAACCCCGGTTGGTGCTTCCCTTGAGCTTTGAGCTTTATGCTTTGAGCTTTTCCCCGCCCGGCTTCAGCCCGCGTGGGCCGTCGCACTGGCGGGAATCGGCGCGAACTCATCCGCGTGATAGGAGCTGCGCACGAGCGGGCCGCTGGCGGCGTGCGCGAAGCCCATTTGTTCGGCGACGCGACGGTACTCGGCGAACTTCTCGGGCGAGACGTATTCCACCACGGGCAGATGTTTCAGCGTCGGCTGGAGATACTGACCGAGCGTGAGGAGGTCGCAGTGGACGCCGCGCAGGTCGGCCATGGCGGTGAAGAGTTCGGCCTCGGTCTCGCCGAGGCCGAGCATGAGGCCGGACTTGGTGAACACGGCGTCGCCGCGTTTGGCTTTCACTTTGCCCAGCACGCTCAGGGAGCGGTCGTAGGTGGCGCGCGAGCGAACGCTCGGGGTGAGGCGGCGGACGGTCTCGAGGTTGTGATTGAAGATGTGCGGCTCGGCGGCGAGCACGGTGTCGAGGGACAGTTCGCGGTCGAGGAAATCGGGGACGAGCACTTCAATGACAATGCCCGGATTGGCCGCGCGCACGGCGGTGATGGTCTGGCGAAAATGTTCCGCGCCGCCGTCGGCCAAATCGTCGCGGGCGACGGCGGTGATGACGACGTGCTTGAGCTGGAGGCGGCGCGTGGCTTCGGCGACGCGTTGGGGTTCGTCGGCTTCGAGAGCGAGGGGCTTGGCGGTGGCGACGGCGCAGAAGCCGCAGGCGCGCGTGCAGCGGTCGCCGGCGATCATGAAGGTGGCGGTGCCGCGGCTCCAGCATTCCCAGTGGTTCGGGCACTTGGCGCTTTCGCAGACGGTGTGGAGCTGGAGGTCCGCGAGGAGATTGCGCGTGGCGATGAAACTGCTCGAGGTGGGCAGTTTCAACCGCAGCCACTCAGGCAGGCGGGCGCGGGGCTTCGACTCAATGCTGGCGGTGCTCATGTGCAAAAAACTTGCCGACCAATGCGGCCGACGGGCGGCAACCGAAACGGGCTTCGTCCGCGCGCGCAACTCATTTCGCGGGGGCGTGAATCATTTGAGTGCAGTGCAGTTTCATGCAGCCGATTCCTCATCTCATTAGCACCCGGCTTCAGCCGGGTGTCTGGAAGGGCGAAGAGGCACAACCGCTTCAGCGGTTTTTCGAGCTTGCGGCTGTCGCTGCCCCAACGCCAAAGCCGTTAAAACGGCTGCCCGGTTCTCTACCCGGGCCACACCCGGCTAAAGCCGGGTGCTAATGAGAAGGGCAAGAAATGGAGACCCGCCGCGGCTCACTACTTCCCGCCCGTCAGTTCCTGCCAGAATTCCTCGAGTTCCTCCGGCCCGAAATCGGCGAGAATCTCGCCGTCGATCTCGATGACGGGCGCGCGGGTCTGGCCGGAGAGTTCCTGCATTTCGCGGAAGGACTTGGCGTCGTGCGAGACGTTGATCGTGGCGTATTTGATGTCGTGCTCGGCGAGCCATTCCTCGGCGGCGTCGCACCAGCCGCAGCCGGTTTTGACAAAGAGACGGATGTTCTGGGGTTCCATAGGGCTGCGATAAATTCCTCCACTGTTATTCCGGCAGTCCGAATCAAACTGCGCAATGTGCCTTTGGCGACTTCCTTGTGGTCGGGGACGGACAGCGTGGCGATCTCGCCGTCCTTCACCAACACGCTGTGGCTGCCGCGTGGTTGGACGACCGCCCAGCCGAGTTGGCCAAACGCCTGGACGGTCTTGGGTCCGCTCAATACCGGAAGCTCGGGCATCGGATTAGCGCTTCCATCTGGGGTTTTCGATGGTGGGCGGCAGGCCGCGCTCGGCACGCACTTCGCGGCACAACGCGATGGCTTCCTTGATATTTTTCAACGCTTCCCGCTGGGTTTTGCCCTGGCTCACGCAGCCGGGAATGGACGGGCATTCGGCAATCCAGACGTCGTCCTCATCGCGTTCCAAGGTCACTGAAAGTTTCATGGGCAAGATGTAGCGGACGAGACTCGGCGGTGCAAGCGCGCGACCACATCGGCGAACGGAACGGTCGGCTCATCGCGGCGCTCGGCGATAATGGCGAGGTCGTGCAAGTCCTCCTGTAGTTGTTGATACTCCGCGAGGGGCAGGATGACGGCGGTGCGCTTGCCGTTTTTGTCGGTGATGAATTGAGTGGTCATGGCGGAGAGGTCGTATCACTGAGACTGCGGGTGGCGAGACTGACCGTGGAGTTCGGGTACTGCGGGCAAGAAGGCATCGGTGAAGAGACGAAAGTGGCTCGGTTTCATTGTTGCCCCGAGTTGGGTCGCTTCAAGATGCTGCTAGCCTTTCAACAAGGTCTGTCCCCAATCGAACTTGCCCAAAAGTTCAAAAACTTTCTGAACCGGGAACACCAGTATCCCCTCTTCCTGAGCCACGTTTTCGCATTGGCAAAAGAGAATCCGATGCGACCCCCCGGAAGCACCGTAAGCCCGTAGTTGCTCGAATTTCCACGCCGCACCTGTGCGAGAAAGAAAGGTTACTTGGGCGAAAATCCGTTTCCCGTCCGCAGCGATTCCAACGATATCGACGTCTCTCAAAGTGCGGCCCACAGGAAGCAGCAAGCAGCGCAAGCGCGGCAGCCCCATTTCCTCGATCTCCGGCAGTCGCAATACCTCGCTGCAAGCGATTTCCTGGAGTGCCGGCGGGGCCGTTCTCCAATCGAGGGATTGCTCTCTGCCATCAACGAGTGTCGCGACCCCATCCCGCGCAGAGGGCCATCTTGCGATGGTCCCCAGTCTTGGGCGACCAACAGCGAGGCGCGCGTAATCCTCCCGATTTAACCACTTCGCATCCTGCACCACGAGAGTCTTAAGATGACATTCCGCTCCCGAACGCCACGTACCATCATTGATGAAGTCCACTTTAGAACCAGACGCAACCTTTCCAATGAGCGATTCCGATCTCCCAGCATATTCCGCGCAGACATAGCCACCGTTTTTCGCTAGTTCCGCGAACAACCGGACCGCCTTTTTCCCAGCGGGAGTTTGGTAGGCGTTTGGGTCAACACTGTCCACTGCCTCGAAGTGGATCGCGATGCGATGCTCGTCCCAGAGCTTTTTCTTCGTCTCGTTTGATAGATCGAGAACCCTCGTGTGCCGAATGAAATAAGTATCCATCAGTGGTTTGTCTGCGTTCGCGCCGGTCAGTGTTTCACTCAGTGATGAAAGTGTCGAGATGCTCGTATCCCGGCGCGCAGCAGCAGAGGAGGCGGAGGGGTTCAGAGCCGGTGTTCCAGAGCTTGTGTTTGCGGCCGGGCGGGATGGCGATGGCGTCGCCGGCGCGGATGTCGCGCGTCTCGGCGTCGATCCTCATGCGGCCGGTGCCGTGGGTGATGTAGTAAATTTCTTCGGTGCGCGCGTGATAGTGTTCGAGGGTGCTGCCGCCGACGGGGACGCGGGCTTCGGCGAGGCTTTGGTTGCGGATGGCGGAGTTGCGTGAGGCGAGGAGTTCGCGGATTTCCGAACCGTCCTTGGTGGTGAACGGCGGCGTGGTGTCGAGGTGCGTGATGTCCATGCGCGGGCGGTTGTAACGGGGGCGCGGGGAAGATGCAATGGGGCGCCGGCGAGAGTGTCGCGTAGCCGCCGACGTGAGGAGGCGGAGGGGTTCGCCCGGTGGCCGATCCGCCTCCTCACGTCGGCGGCTACGAGGGGGGCTGGCTCAGGCCGGGATGCCGTAGAGCTTGATCTTGTTGTAGAGGGTCTGGCGGCCGATGCCGAGGCGGCGGGCGGTTTCGAGTTTGTTGCCGCCGGTTTCCTGCAACATCTGGAGGATCGTGCTGCGCTCGACGCCTTCGATGAGGGTGAGGCCGGCGTGGAGGCTGTCGGTGGTTTTCTCGGTGATGGAGAGGTCGGCGAGATCGACTTCGGTGCCTTCGCACATGAGGACGGCGCGCTGCACTTCGTTCTGGAGCTGCCGGACGTTGCCGGGCCAGTCGAAGTTGCGCAGGCGCTGGCCGGCGGCGGTGGTGAAGCCGCGGAGGACGCGGCCCGCTTGCGCGGCGTAGCGTTTCAGAAACGCGTTGGCCATCGGGAGAATGTCATCGCGGCGGTCGCGCAGCGAGGGGAGCGCGATCGTGATGGCGCTGATGCGGTAAAAAAGGTCCTCGCGCAGTTTTCCGTCGCGGATGGCTTCGTCGGTCTTGCGATTGGTGGCGGCGACAATGCGGCAGTTGGTCTTGAAACTGACACGGCCACCGACGGGGCGGACTTCCTTTTCCTGGAGCACGCGGAGCAGCTTGCTCTGGGTGTCGATGGGCATTTCGGAAAGTTCGTCGAGCATCAGCGTGCCGCCCTCGGCCTGGCGGAAGAGGCCGTCGCGGTCGCCGGTGGAGCCGGTGAAGGAACCTTTCATGGAGCCGAAGAGTTCACTCTCGATGAGGTCGCGGGGCAGCGCGGCGCAGTTGATCTTGATGATCGGTCCCTTGGCGCGCTGGCTGAGGCCGTGAATGAGATCGGCGATGACTTCCTTGCCCGTGCCGCTCTCGCCGGTGATGAGCACGGAGACGTCGCTCGGGGCGATGCGCTCGACGTGGCGGAGGACCTGGCGCATGGCGGGACTGTGGAAAACCGGGGCGTTGCCGCCGCTCATGTTGGAGATCGAGCGGCGCAGGCCGTCGGCTTCTTCCTTCAAGCGCTTGTGTTCAAGGGCGCGCTCGACGGCGAGGAGGACGGCCTTGGTATCGAAGGGTTTTTTCTGAAAATCGTACGCGCCGAGCTTGGTGGCGCTGACGGCGGCGTCGATGGACGCATGGCCGGTGAGGACGATGACTTCGGTGCCGGGCCAGTTGCGTTTGAGCGGCTGGATGAGATCAAGGCCGTCGGCGTCGGGGAGCTTGAGGTCGAGGAGGACGACGTCGGGCTGGTCCTCATCGAACTGCGCGCGGAAGTCAGCGCCGGTGCCGGCTTCGGTCACGGCGTGACCGGCGTTTTTTAGCAACGTGGCGAGCAGGAGACGGATGTCCGCCTCATCATCAACAACCAGAATCTTGGCACTCATCGAGCGGGGTCCATCCCGAGTTCGCAAGCTCGCACGAAGTCGCGAAACATTTCCAAAAACCGAGGGTGCCGGTCGAACAGGCGCTCGGGATGAAACTGCACCGCGAGCAGATACGGCAACCAGCCGACGTTCTCAGGCTTCAACTCCAGGGCCTCGATCACGCCATCAGGGCTGGTGCCCGTGACGAGCAGCGGCTCGGCGACGCGGCCCGCGGCCTGATGATGTGAACTGTTCACTGACATGCTCATGTCATCGGCATATCTGGAGAGAATTGAACCGGGTTTCACGGTGACTTCGTGGACGAGGGCGTTCTTGGCGTCGCTGCGCTGGTGGCGGAGCGCGCCGGGCACCTGGAGGGGAATGTCGGCGATGAGCGTGCCGCCGAGGGCGACGTTGAGGACCTGGTGACCGCGGCAGATGGCGAAGAGGGGCTTCTGTTGCGCGAAGAGTTGTTTGATGAGTTCGAGTTCGAGCAGGTCGCGCTCGGGCGAGACGAGGGTGATGGTTTTGCGGATTTCGGCGGGGAGATTGGAATCGTAAAGGTCGGGGTGCAGGTCGTCGCCGCCGGTGAGGCAGACGCCGTCACAGCGCGCCACGGCGGCGGCGATGGCGGCTTTGTCGGTGAGACAGGGGAGGATCAAGGGCAGTCCGCCGGCGGCGAGAATGGCTTCGGAGTAGCGGTCGGAGAGGCTGATGGAGCGGTCGGCGAACTCGGTGCCGCGGGCCTGGGTGCTGGGGGAAACGAGGATGAGCGGGGGAGTTTTCATGCAGTGGTTTGATTGGAAATTATGGGTGCGGGCCGGGGCTGTGAGCCGGCGAGCGCGGGGGAACGTTCAACGTTGAACGGTGAACTTTCAACGTCCAACGCGGGGAGCGGGGGAGCTTTTTCCGTTGGCGCGCGGCGTTCACGCGGCGGGGAAGACGGATGAGGAGCGGGGGCGCGGATAAATCCGGCGGTCCTTTTGTGTTTCACGTTTCTGCGGCGTGAACGCCGCGCTTCGGGTCCGCCTCCTCACGTCGGCTCCGGACCGTTTGTAGCGGGGATTTTAGACAGGAAAATTGAGGTTAGAAGAGCCACTTGCAAAACCCCTGCTTGTTTATTTTTTACCCACCATCTTTTACCAACTGCATCCCGTTCCCTCGTCCAAGGCCCAAGCATCTGGTAAAAGATGAGGGGTAAAAGATGGAAAGCCGGAACTGTGAAGCCGAGGTTTTGCAAGTGCCTCAGAAAAATTGGATTTTCCTGTCCTCAATCTTCCTGTCCAAGCCCTTGTTTGCTGAGCGTGGAAAATCCAAAAGGCCGGGTCCGCCGGGCAACGCACCCACATTCGCTCACCAAGCACGATGGCCCCATGCCGCGCCGTTGCGGCGTTCGGGTTCTCTGCAAGTCAGCGGCTCCAGCGGTCCGCCAAACGCTCCGTGGCCACCCGGAATCTGAGCCGCAATCTCCGAACCGGATTGGGCAAAGGAATGGAGGCAAAGGAATGAAGACAAAAAGTCTCCTCGTCCCCATTCCTTTGCCTCCATTCCTTTGCCTAAAACTCCGCTGCCCCACTCCCCTGCGTTCATCGGCAGCGCACCGCTCGCTGCCAATGTCCACCCCGCCGTGTTCCGGGTGATTTGGCCCCATGCTGCGCCGTTGCCGCGCTTCCCGATCCGCCTCCTCACGTCGGCGGCTACATGATTACTCGAACTCGGCGTCGGGGAAGCGCTCGCGGATTTGTTTGGCGATGAAACCGGGTTCCTCGGGGCGCAGGAGCATGCGCTGGGCTTTGCGGCGGGCGGCGTCGAGGAGTTCGAGCCAGTCTTCGAGCGGCGGTTTGTCGATGCGCTGCCATTCCTCGAAGCGCTTTTCGCGGGCGTAAAAAATCCAGCGTTTGCCGACGTGCTGGGCGTACACGTCCAGTTTGGTGCCGTCCTCTGTGGTGCGGGTCCAGCCGATTTCTGCTTTGGCCATGATGCGGGATTAATCCGGGAGATCGACGGAGGCGACGGCCATTGCGGCGATGCCTTCCTCGCGGCCGATGAAGCCGAGGTGTTCGTTGGTGGTGGCCTTGATGCCGACCTTCGCCGGAGTGAGGCCGAGGGCGAAGGCGATGTTTTCCTGCATCGCCGCGGCGTGCGGGCGGAGCTTGGGCTGCTGGGCGATGATGGTCGCATCGACGTTGATGATGCGGCCGTGGCGCAGGCGGACCTGGTGGGCGGCCTCCTCGAGGAAGATGCGGCTGGGCGCGCCTTTCCAGCGCGGGTCGGTGTTCGGAAAAAACTCGCCGATGTCGCTCTCGCCGAGCGCGCCGAGGACGGCGTCGCAGATGGCGTGCATGAGGGCGTCGGCGTCCGAGTGGCCGTCGAGGCCCTTGGAATGGGGAATGGTGACGCCGCCGAGGACAAGGGGGCGTCCGGCGACCAACTGATGTACATCGTAACCAATTCCTACATGAACCATGTGGCGGAGTGTAGGGGTGCGCGGGGGAAGCTCAAAGAACAAAGCTCAAAGCTTCAGGAAAGCTCAAAGCTCAAGGGAAGGGCCAAGGCACAAGCTCAAATCCGCTGGGGCGGCGGTGCGGGTGCGGTGCGACGTTCGGACGGTGAAGCAGCGTGATCGCCGCGCGACCGCCGCGCCTGCGGCGCTTCACCTTCCGTCGCGGTCCCCAGCCACGCGTTCGTTTTCAGACAAGTCGCCGCGCGCCCGTTTGGCCCTTGGTGCTTGGTCCTTCCCTTGAGCTTTGTGCTTTGTGCTTCCCACCCCTCCCGTCACGGATCACGCATCGCCCATCACGCGAAACCACTCAACCTCCCGCCGCTCGCATCCGATGAAGGAGAGTGAAGGTTTCTCGACGTCCGCCGAGTTGCACAGTCGCCGCGGGGCCTTGGGGCGCCGCGT
>BJHT01000035.1:0-25173 GCA_014193395.1 Verrucomicrobiota bacterium | reverse complement strand
GGTTCGCCGAAACCCCTGTCATCATTGCATGAACCACCGTTTTTCGCCCAAACGCCGAATCCTGCTCGTGGAAGACAATCAGGATAATGCGGACCTGGTGCTGGACCTGCTCGACGAGGAATTCGTGGTCGAGTGGTATGCCGACCCCGCGCTGGCGCTCGGGCGGTTGCAGCACGCCGCGGATTCGCTGCCGGATTTGCTGCTGCTGGATATTTCGCTGCCGGGCATGGACGGCATCACGTTGCTGCGGGAAATCCGCCGGGGCGGCTCGGTGGCCGCCGCCGTGCCGGCCATCGCGTTGACGGCCCACGCGATGCGCAATCATCGGGTGGAATTGCTGGCGGCGGGTTTCAACGAATACCTGAGCAAGCCGATCACCAATGAAGAGTTGTTCCGCGCCACGATCCACCGGTTCCTCCCGGAATTTGCCTGAGCCATGAACGACCCGCTTTCCTCCGAACGGTTCAAAGTGCAGACCTCGATGGTCGTGGTTTTCACGGTGCTGTTCGCGCTTCTGCTGGGCCTCGTGTTCCTCCCGGTCCGTGACGAAAACGAACTGCTGCGCAACATCCTCGAGGCGACGCTGATTGTGTTGATTCTCAGTCTGGTGGTGGTGATCAACCGCCGGACGACACGGAGACTGAAGGAACTCGCGGAGGTGGCGCACGAAATCGGGCAGGGTAAATACGCGGCCCGCGCCGAGATCACCCAACGCGATTCGATCGGCGCCCTGGCGCGTTCCATCAACGTAATGGCGGACAAGATTCAGACCTCGTTCCGCGAGGTCGAGCAGTCGCATGTGGAAGTGCAGGCTTCGAAGGAGGCGCTGGCGGCGCAGAACGAGCAGCTCGCGACGGCGTTCGCGCGGCAGGCGAAATTCGGCGAGTTCCTGTCGGGCCTGGCCTCCATCGACATCAACACGCTGGCGAACAAGGCGCTGGGCCACATCGTGGCGGCGGCCGGGGCGCAAGTGGGTGCGTTTTTCATGATGGAAAAAGGCGGGCACGGGCTGGCCTGCCTGAGCGCGCAGGGCGTGGATGCGCGGGCCGTCGAGCACATCAGTCGCGACGGCAGCCTGAGCGGCCTGCCGGGCGAAGCGGTGCGGCGGCACCAGTGGGTGTTTGTGGAGGGCGTCGAGAGCGCGGCGCTGCCCGAGGTGAATCTGGGCGTGATCAAAGCGCGTTTGACCTGTGTTTATGCGGTCCCGGTGCTGTTTCGCGACAAGCCGCTTGGCGTGGTGGTGCTCGCGGGTTTCAAGCGGCCGGACACGGCCACGGTGGATTTCGTCAGCAACCATGTGGACGCGCTGGCCAACGGGCTGAACAACGCGCTCAGTTACAAAGACCTCAACCGCCAGTCGCTGCTGCTCGAAACGGCCAACCAGGATCTCATCAAGGCCGACAAGCTGCGCAGCGAGTTCGTCGCCAACATGAGCCACGAGCTGCGCACGCCGCTCAATTCGATCATCGGCTTCTCCGGCATCCTCCTCAAAAACAAGGCGCAGACGCTCGCCGAGGGCGACCTCAAGCGGGTCGAGAAGATTAACCGCAACGGCAAACATCTGCTCTGTCTCATCAACGACATTCTCGATCTCTCGAAGATCGAGGCCGGGCGCATGGACCTGAACATCGCTCCCGCGCAGGCCGGCGCGATCCTGCGCGAGGTGATCGATCTGCTGCACCCGCAGGCCGAGGCGAAGAACCTGGCGCTGGCGCTCGAACTGCCGGACCGGGATTTTGAACTGGAGACCGACGATCAGAAGTTGCGCCAGGTGCTGATCAACCTGGCCGGCAACGCGATCAAGTTCACCCAGCAGGGCAGCGTGACGCTCGCCTTGGAGACCGACGCGGCGGCGGCGGGCCGCGTGATTTTCCGCGTCACGGACACGGGCATCGGCATTCCGGCGGACAAGCTGGAGAGGGTGTTCGAGGCGTTCCGCCAGGCCGACAACAGCACCACGCGCGAGTACGGCGGCACCGGGTTGGGGCTGACCATTTCGCGCTCGCTCGTGAAATTGCTGGGCGGCGAACTTACGGTTGAGAGCGCGCCCGGACGTGGCAGCACGTTCCGCGTTGCGCTGCCGATGCGCGCGCCGACGAACGCCGAAGATAACAAGGCGCTGTCGGTGCGGGAGCAATTTGCGGAGGCGCAGAATCCGCCGGCGTCCGGCGCAACCGAAGCTCCGACTTTGGCCGCGGTTGCGACCTTGCCCGTGGCTCCGGCGGGCGTGGTGAATCGGGTCTCCGCGGCGGTGGGTGCGACGGGAGCGGATAATTTGCTCGGCGAATATCGCGCCGCGATGGCGCGCTCGCTGTTGGTAAAGCCCGGCTCGAAGGTGCTGATCGTGGACGACGACGCGGACGCGCGCGATTTGATCTCGCAGTACGTGCATGATCTCGGCGCGCAGACGGTGCTGTGCGGCGAACCCAAAATGGCCCTCCGCATGGCGATGGAGCAGCGGCCCGATCTGATCACGCTGGACCTGATGATGCCCGGCAAGAGCGGCTGGGACGTGCTGGCGGAACTGAAGGCCGAGCCGTTGCTGCGCGAGATTCCCGTGGTGATCGTGAGCATCGTGGCGGACCGGAAAAAGGCCGTGTCACTGGGCGCGGTGGACGCGTTGAGCAAGCCGATTTTGCGGCACGAATTTCAAGCCTGCATCGAGCGCAATTTTCATCCCGAGGCGTGGCGCTCCGGCCGCGTGCTCGTGGTCGAGGACGATCTGGACACGCAGCAACTGCTGCGCGACTGGCTCACGTCGCAGGTCGGAGAAATTCGCGTGGTGGCCAACGGGAAGGAAGCGCTGGCGGTGCTGGAAAACTACCGGCCCGACCTGGTCTTCCTCGATTTGCAAATGCCAGTGATGGACGGGCAGACGTTTCTAGGCCACCTGCGCCAGGACGAGCGGTTTGGAAATCTCCCGGTGATCGTGGTCACCGCCAAGTCGTTGTCCCCGACGGAACAAAAACGATTGGAGAGCCAGGTCGCCCGGGTGTTGATCAAGGGTGATTTGATTTCAGCCTGAAAAACTTTGTGGAAAATCGCGACGCAGATTCAGACCTCAAGCCGGCCGTCGAGAGTGAAATCCTCGCCACGCCCGTGCTGATCGTGGACGACATCCAGGACAATCTCGACCTGCTGGACGAGATGCTCACCGAGGAAGGCCACGGGTGTGTCGTGCAGGCGCGTTCGGGCCACGAGGCGCTGGCGGCGCTCGAGGCGCGCGCGGACATCGGCCTGGTGCTGCTCGATCTGATGATGCCGGTGATGGATGGTTACGAAACCTGCCGGCGCATCAGCGGAAATCCCAAGACCTCCCACATTCCGATCATCGTCGTCACCGGTGGGGCGGTGCGCCGGGACGCCGCGTTGCTGAAGAGTTTTGCGGCAGGCGCGATGGACTTCATTCCGAAGCCGGTGAACGAGGTCGAGCTGTTCGGGCGCGTGCGTTCGGCGTTGAGCCTGTATCACGAGCGGATGCGCCTGCGCGCGCGGACGCGGGCCTTGGCGGAAAGCCAGCAGCGCTACGAACTGGCGATCAACGGCGTCAACGACGGCATCTGGGACATGAACCTCCACACGCACCAGATTTTCCTCTCGCGCACTTGGAAGGAAATGCTCGGCTATCTGGATGACGAACTGCCCAGCCAGATGGGCGTGTGGGAGAGCCTGGTGCATCCCGACGACCGCGCGAACATGCTGGCCGCCATCCAGGACCACTGGGATGGCAAAACGCCGTTCTTCAATTCCGAGCACCGCGTCTGCACCAAGTCCGGCACCTACAAATGGGTGTACGCCCGCGGCCGGGCGCTGCGCGACGAGCAAGGCAAGGTGCAACGGATGGCTGGCTCGACCACGGACATTTCCGCGCGGAAAAATCTCGAACTGCAACTCCGCCAGGCCCAGCAGATGGAGAGCATCGGCCGCTTGTCCACGGGCATCGCCCATGATTTCAACAACCTGCTCACCGTCATCCTCGGCAATGCCAGCCTGGGCCGGATGAACCTGCCGGCGGCTTCGATCGCGGCCGAGAACCTGGCGAAAATCGAGCGCGCGTCGCTGCAGGCGGCCGAGTTTTGCAAGCAATTGCTCACCTATTCCGGCCACGGGCGGATGACCATCATGAACCTGGATCTGAACACGCTGGTGTCCCAGATCACCGAGTTGTTGCGCACCTCGATCAGCAAAAAAGTGGAGCTGCGTTTTGAACTCTCGCCCGAGCCGCTGCTGGTCGAGGTCGATCCGGCGCAAATCCAGCAGGTGCTGATGAACCTCGTGCTCAATGCCGCCGAGGCGATCGCCGACCGCGTCGGTGTCATCACGCTCAAAACCGCGCTGGTGCAGACGGGCGCGGATGACCTCGCCGACGCCGTGCTGTCGCCACAGTTGCCGTGGGCGGATTATGCCGTGTTCGAGGTGGCGGACACGGGTTGCGGCATGAGCCACGAGGTGCAGGGCAAGATTTTCGAGCCGTTTTTCACCACGAAGTTCACCGGACGCGGACTCGGATTGTCCACCGCCCTCGGCGTCATCTGCAGCCACAAAGGCGCGGTGAAAGTGAACAGCGCCATCGGCCAGGGAACCAGCTTCCGAGTCTATCTGCCGAAGTCGCGACAGGAGCCAGTCGCGCTGCCCGCCGACCTGCACGCCGCCCGACTGCTGCGCGGCAGCGGCACGGTGCTGGTGGTCGATGACGAGCCGGGCGTGCGGGAAGTGACGAAGGGCTTTTTGAACAAGATCGGCTTCGAGGTGCTGCTCGCGCAGGACGGCGTTCAAGGGGTTGAGATTTTCCAAGCCAACCCTGACCGAATCGTGGCCGTGGTGATGGACCTGAGCATGCCGAAAATGAACGGCCCCGAGGCCTGCGACCACATGCGGGCAGTCCGCGCCGACCTCCCGATCCTGCTCTCCAGCGGCTACAGCGAGGATGAGTCCATGCACCGCTACGGCGACCGCGGCATCTCGGGTTTTCTGCAAAAGCCCTACATGTGCGAAGTCCTCGAAACCAAGCTGCGCGAAGTGATTCCGCACCTGCTGGTGGAAGTGGCGGCGTAGTGCAGGAGGCGGAGCTAGCGCCACCCAAGGCTCCGAGCGGAGCCGTTGCGACCGGAGTGCGCCCGTCCCCGGGCGCAGCGACGTCCGCCGTCCTGATCGTGTAGAGATCAGCCTGGCACCTCGCGAATTTCCCGGCGCTGCTTCCGCGGACGCTCTACATACGAATCCTCGAACAACTGCTTGCCGGCGACTGCGCTCACCGCCGCTGTCAAAAAGTAACCCGGGGCTTCTCCGCGTTGCTTCCCATCTCTGCGGTGTTCTGATCCCGCTCCGCCCCTCCGCGGCCGGACGTCTGCCCGGCAGCCCGCTAAGCACACCCCAGAGATGGGAAGAAACGCAGAGAGTCACATAAGGAGGTCCGCCGTGGAAAATGGGTGGGGACCAAGCGGTACCCGATCGACCTCGCTGCATGTCTCCTGGGAGCCGCCGCCCCGCAATTCCCACCCTCAAATCTGAAAATCCAGCCGCGGCGCGGTCTTGTCGGACTTGCTCAACACGCGCATGTCCAGGCCGTCGTAAATCACCAATGAATTCGGGGCCACGCTGTCCATGATGAACACGTTCCCGCCGATCGTGCTGCCGCGGCCGATCACCGTCTCGCCCCCAAGAATCGTGGCCCCCGGATAAATCGTCACGTTATCCTCGATCGTCGGGTGCCGCTTCTTCCCCTTGAGCTGCTGGCCGCCCGAGGTCGAGCGCGCGCCCAGCGTCACGCCGTGATAGAGCTTCACATGATTCCCGATCACGCACGTTTCCCCGATCACGGTCCCGGTGCAGTGATCGACAAAAAAATGCGAGCCAATCTCCGCGCCCGGATGAATGTCCATGCCCGTGCGGCTGTGCGCCCACTCAGTCATGATGCGCGGGATCAGCGGAATCTTCCGCCGGTGCAATTCATGCGCGAGCCGCTGCACCGCAATGGCCTCGATAAAGGGGTACGCGACAATCACCTCGTCCTTGCTCAACGCCGCCGGATCACCGTCGAACGCCGCCTCGGCATCGGTCTGGAGCAGTCCACGCACGCAGGGCAGGTTTGCCAAAAATTCGAGGGTCAACTGGTGCGCATACGCCCCGTTGTCGTCGCGGGGCAGATCGCTCGGCGGCGCGTAGGCCAGGCTCTTGGCGATCTCCTCCTCCAACCGCCCCAGCACCGCATCCATCAACGTCGCCGTCTCCACCCGCACCTCCGATAGCTGCACCGGCCGCTCATCAAAAAAGCCCGGAAACAAAAGTCGCAACAAGTCCACGGTGATTCCCGTGATGGCGCTCTTCGAAGGCAGGTTCTTCCCGTCCAGATGGTTGATCCCGCCCACGCGGGCATACGACTCGAGCAACTGGTCGGTGAGTTGGGTGACAGTGACGTTCACGCGCGGAGTATTTGGGCGCAGCGCCGGAAACGCAAGCAGGGTGCCCGAGGGAAAAAGCTCCAAGGCTAAAGCTCAAAGCTCAAGGAAAGCTCCATGGGCCAAGTCCCCAAAGCACGCCGCGTACGCATAGGTGTGCGGGGCATCCGCAACTACGCACGAACCCCTGTAACGCAGACCTCCAAGTCTGCTGTCTCGCGGGTTTCCGCGCACGCGGACGGTCCGGCCACCGGCAACGTCTCGTCATTTCGCACGCGTCCGGAATTCCGTGGCCCCTGCCGATTTGGAAGTCGGCGATGCAGCAAGTTTGGAAACCTGCGCTCCGGGGCGGTGCGACTTGGTCATTGGCCCTTGGCTCTTGTCCCTTCCCTTGAGCTTTGAGCTTTGTCCTTGGAGCTTCTTTTCTATTTGCCGCGCGAAACTTTCATCGTCGCGCGACGCAACTCGCGATCAGCCTCGCGCTCCTTGATGTCCTGGCGCTTGTCGAACTCGGCCTTCCCCTTCCCCACGGCGAGCAGGACCTTCACTTTCTGCCCCTTCCAGTAGAACGACAGCGGCACCAACGTGTGCGCCTTGGCGGACGCGTACTCGGCCAGTTTGCGGATTTCCGATTTGTGCAGGAGCAGCTTGCGGACGGACTTGGGCTGATGGTTCTGGCGGTTGCCGAAGCCGTATTCGTCGATGTGCGCGTTGTGGAGAAAGACCTCGTTCTTATCCACCCGCGCGAAGGCGTCGCTGATCTGGCCGCGGCCGGCGCGCAAGGATTTCACCTCGGTGCCGTGGAGCACAATGCCCGCCTCGAAGGTCGCCAGGATCGTGTAATCGCGGCGGGCCTTGGGATTGGTGAGGATGTCACCCATAATTCTAATGCGCGTTCACGCTGCGGCTAAGTCGCGCCGGGATTTTCGCTGCTGGCAAGGCGCGAGGAAGGAGCATATCCACCGGGATCTGTGACTGACGAGCAACGCCGCCAGCGGCGAAAAGACCTAGCGAATTAGCCGCAGCTTGAACGCGCATTAGAATAAAAGAAAACCAGCCAGAAGGCGGGCCTCCTGGCTGGCGGTGATTCGGGGGGAGGCGGCGCCTAGCGCTTGACCGAGCGACGGCGCTTGGGCTTGGCGGCGGCGAGCACTTCCGGCTCGTTCATTTCGAAGGTCATCTTGTCCTCGCACAATTCGCGCAGGGCGATGTCCGCGGCCCCGAGCGTGGCGGTGTCGCTCACCAAGGGGCGGCTGGTGTCACCGCCACCCGCGTTGAGCTGCCGGACCCGGCGGGAAATGAGATTAATCAAGATGTTCGGGTTGAGCACCTTGGTCTGGGCGAGCTTGGTTAGTTCTGAGTTCATGCAAATTCCAAATCGAGTCGCGCACCGTAGGCTCTTCAGCCACTGATGCAACAGAAAACCCCCGCCGTTTCGGGGTGCCGGGCTGCTCGGCAGGAGCGCGGGGGCCCGCCGGCGAGCCCGCCCGGAAGCACTGAGCCGCCGCACCCACCCGGGACTTATTCTAATGCGCGTTAAAGATGAGGCTTAAGCCCGCCGGGATTTGCGCGGCTGGCAAGGCGCGAGGAAGGCGCAGATCCAAACGGGATCTGCGACTGACGAGCAACGCCGCCAACGGCGCAAAGACCCAGCGACTAAGCCTCAGCTTGAACGCGCACTAGAATTAACGGCGGAAGCATGACGAACCCCGCGTGGCGGAGCCGCACACCTCGGCGAGCGCCGCGGTCCCGGTCGCGCTTCGCTTTAGTTGGAGGTCCGCCCATGGACGCGCCCCGTCGCGGGAGCGCGCCCGCATTTTCCCTGTTCCCCTGCGCAGATCGCTTGCTACGGTCAGGGCACGCTTATTTTCTCCAAACTCCTGAAACCAAACCGAACGCCCTATGCCAAACCCGTGGACTGGAAAAGGTAATCCCTACACCCGCAAGGAAGTCATCGAGCGGCTGCGCGCCACCTTGAAAAAAGGCGACGCCATCATCGCCGCCGGTGCGGGCACGGGCATCAGCGCCAAGTTCATCGAGCAGGGCGGGGCCGATCTGCTCATCATCTACAACTCGGGCCGCTTCCGCATGATGGGCCACGGCTCAACCTGCGGCCTCATGGCTTACGGCGACGCCAACGCCATCGCGATGGAGATTGGCGAATACGAGGTGCTCCCCGTCGTGGAAGATGTCCCGGTCATCTGCGGTGTTCACGCCACGGACCCGCGCCGCCGCATGTGGCACTGGCTCGGGCGTGTAAAGGAAATGGGCTTCAGCGGCGTGAACAATTTCCCGACGCACACGATCGTGGACGGCCAGTTCCGCGGCGTGCTCGAGGAGACCGGCATGAGCGTGCAGAAGGAGTTCGAGATGGTCGCGCTCGCCCGGAAGATGGACTTGTTCGCCATCGTTTATGTTGCGACCCCAGACGAAGCGGTCGCGATGGCCAAGGCCGGCGCAGACGCCATCATCGCGCACGTCGGCACCACGGTCGGCGGCAGCATCGGCGTGAAGAACGCGGTCGTGACGTGGGAGTTCGCGATCCAGCGCACGCAGGAAATCATCGCCGCCGCGCGCCGCGTGCGACGCGACATCTTCTTCCTCGCCCACGGCGGCCCGATCAACACGCCCGCGGACGCCGCCCGCGTGTTGCAAAACACCGACGCCGTCGGCTTCGTCGGCGCCAGCAGCCTCGAACGAATGGGAATTGAAGCATCGCTGACGGCGCTGACGCGCGAGTTCAAGGCGTTGAAGGCCCCGGCGGCGAAGCGGGTGGGCAAGCGGAAGTAGGCGCGTCGCAACGGCGAGCTTGAGCGCGGGAAGTGCGCAATGCCGCGGCTCGCCCTGCCTCGCGCTGACTGCGGGTTTTCTCTGCCTGCGGCTTCAGGCAGCGGCTTGCAGCACAGCCTGGGGATTCTCGGCGGCGAGCTTCAAGAGAATGCGGGCCGCTCCGGTGGGCGTGCGACTGCCCTGCTCCCAATGGTGCAGGGTGCGGACCGAAATCCCCAGCAATTGCGCGAAGCCGGTCTGGGAAAGGCCAAGCTTCTGGCGCGTGGCCACGATGCTCTTCTCCCATGTCTCCTTCTGCGCGGCGCGAAAGGCCTTCGGATCGAGTGCGCGCCGGGTGAAGCCACCCCGCCCGTCCGGCCGCACCTCCCAAACACGCGCCGGGATTGCTTTGCCGCGTTCGATCCGTTCCTTCGCCCGCAGGAGTTCGCTGAGGTCTCGGGTCTTCATGGCATGGTCTTTCGTTTCAGTTTTTTGATGTCATCCGCCGTTAAATCTTCCCGCTCCGCCTTCGCGTAGATGTCCAGCAGGAGAATCCTGTCGTCAGCCATCCAACCAGAGATAGTTCAGCCAGTCGGCGGTTCCTGGAGGGATTAACTATGGCAATGTCGTGGCGGGATCGCTGGGCCTGCCGAACTCGCGATGGGCGACGAAACCTTGAGCTACGTCAGGCGGTCGCAGCCCCGCCGAACAGTGTCGGCTTCAAACTCCGGAGCAAGTGCGAAACTCGTGAAGCAGACCGTCCGTCATTGCCGGTATCACGAGCACTCTGTGGGGGATGGTTCCAGCAGCAAGTACTGACTGATTGGCAAAGGAATGGAGGCAAAGGAATGGGAAGCCGGAGTCTCAGTCCTTCGCCCCCATTCCTTTGCCTCCATTCCTTTGCCCTAAATTCCCCTGCCAATCCTCCGCAAACAGCCCCTGACGAACGGCTTTGCAAAAGAGCGACTCGCGCATTGACGCCTCGCCACCCGAACTTCACCGTCCGCCGACTAAAAATTTCCAATCAAATAGCAGCCAATATGAACCTCGCCATTCCCACCGCCCACCCAGCCACCGCACGTCCATCCCCGCGCCACCTGCTCGTCGGTTTCCCGCTCGCCGCCTGCCTCCTGTTGGCCGCTCCGGCACCCGCGCAGACCCCGCCGGCGCAGACCCCGCCGATCACCAAGCCAGCCGCCGAACTCGCGCGCTCACTCGCCGATTTCGGCCCGATCAAGACACCGAAAGACGCCCTCGCTACCTATGAGAAAGCTGTGGCGGAATTGAGCAAGACCGGCGGCATCCTCGTAATCCCTGCTGAGTTATCCAATGTTTTGAAAATCGAAAACACCTCGCAAACCATCGCGCGGATGCCGGCCCTGCCCGAGCCGACCAAGCGCTGGGAGACCACGCCGGGCATCGTGGTCATTAACTCCGATCCGAAGCACCTGACCGTGCGCGTGCCGCAGGTCAATGGCCTCCACATCGCGCGGACCCTTCGCATGAATCCGGGCGAGAGCCTCCCGCACTGGGGCACGCACCCGATGATTACGCTGGAGAACAATCTGGTTTACGGCTCCATCAGCTATCTTGACTGGATTCAGGAACCGGTCACGGCGGGCAAGGACCGGCGTTTCTATCTCGCGACTGTCCGCGGTATCCGACCCGGTGAGTTTCTCAACCTCCACGGCGGCCCCGGCTACGGCGGCGGCGTCACCCGCGGCTATGTGAAATCAGTCGGTTACGATGCGGAAAAGAAAATGCACTACTTCGTGGCCGACACCGAGATTGACCACAAGGTCGGCGCCATCGTCCATAACAAGAGCAACACCGGCGTGCTCCACATGACCCAGGACAGTCATAACGACAACCAAACCTACGATGTGAAGCTCATCCGCCGCCAATATGCCCACGGCGACACTTATGGCTTCTACATGGACTTCGATTACATGAGCGACGTCCACTCGGCGGCCGGCGACGAAAATGGCAATTGTTACGCCGCCTTCATCCGTAGTCTGAGCAAAGGAAACTTCCGCGGACGCGTCGCCGAGATGGATTGGACCAAGCAGCAACTAACCTTCACTCCCACCTCACAGAACATAAACACCCTCGGCGATTCCCGGCCGCTGATTAACCTGAACCCCGCCAAACTGATCAAGCAGGGCAAGGTCTGGATCGTGCCCGCGGAATCCTACATGGCCACGACTGACACGGGAAAATACCCCTTTGAGAATAAGACCTATCCCACCCAAATCCGCCCGGATCCGGTCACCAAAGTCTCCGGCATCAAAATGGGTGGGCTTATTCGCGGTGACAAAGACTGCCCGTGGACACCCGAGATAGTCGGCCGCTTCTTTGCCGTGACTGAACCCGGCGAACTTATCCCCAAAGGCACGTTGCGCCGCTGGTATGAGATCACCGCCTTCAAACAAAACGCGGATGGGACCAAAGACATCGAGATTCGCCGCTTCTGGTGGGGCGCGAAGAGCGCGGGAAGTCCTACTCTCTATAACAAGGAGAATTATTCCTACGACGGCCATCTTAGACCGCTGAGTTACGAGATAGCTCCCGGCACCTATGTCAACGATGTCTCCTACGCAATCCCCGGCGGCGATCGCGGTGGACAGCGCAAGCTCGGACTCGCACCGCACACCGATCAGGGCGCGGCCAAGGATTTCGCGGCGGGCGATGACATCGAGCAGGCCATCGGCCCCGATCCTTTCAAACCGCAGGCCTTCCGCATCTGGATGTGGGAGGACGTTCCCGGCGCGTGGCCGTCGGCCGTGATGGATGTCGCAAACCAGGGCGAAGCTTCCCGCCACGCCTTCCTGAGTCTGCGCGGCGGGCCGGCGAAACTCGAGGACCTCGAAAAACGCGCTGAGAAAAAGCCCGCTTGGGACAATGTGATCGTCGTCGGTTCCTCCGTCACCGTGGGCCTGAACTTCGAGGCCGATGTCGCCAACGCCGCGATCCTGTTCCAGCAGCCCAATCACGAACAACCGATCAAGTGGCACTACGACCAGGTGGAAGGCAAAGCGCCGAAGGAAGCCACGCTGACGGTCTCGAAAACGAGCGGGGAACTGACCTTCCAAGGCGGCGGCGTGCGCGCAGGCGGCTCTGTCTCCAGCGTCGCCGGTCTGTCCGGCGATGCGAAGCCGGCGAAGAATCTGCGCGGCAAAAACCTCGTCGTCGCCGCGAACTCCGCGAAGCTCCGCGTGACCTTCCCTACTCCCGAGGCCGACGCGGATTACGCCGTGTTCATCGAGCAATCGTGGCTCGGCCAGCGCGCCATTTCGGAAAAGACCGCCGAGGGTTTCACGGTCAACTTCGACAAACCCGCGCCGGCGGAAGCGAAGCTGGATTGGATGTTGGTGCGGTGATCTAACAGTTCGGTTAAGCGCCTGGTCCGGCCAATTCCAGCCAGTGCTGGGCGGTGTAGGCGCGGGCGTTATGAATTATGGTTTCTTCCATGACAGCGATTCTGAGTCAGGGTGGGCATTCCTCCCAAGTGAAAATGCGGTTGCTGGTCCACGGACTCACGGTTCCCGTGGTTCAGCTAGGCCCGGATTTTCTGTTGGTGGACGTGGCCCGGGATCTGCCTGCGGGCGACGCCACCTTGGTGTTGCAGGTGGACAGCGGGGAGCGGTGCTGGAACGTCCGCCTGCCCGACGGCAATTCCGCATCGTCGCGTCGGGTGGCCATCGTTGCACGGGCGTAATCACACCCAAAATGTTGGCGGCTATTCCCGGTGTAGCCGACGCGAATTGCCGACGAACAGGCAAGACCATTTCCTGATCCGCCGAAGTGACGTGGACCACGCCGGCTGCTCCGCGCAAACATCCGCGCCCGCGAGCGCAGAGACCGGAACCTGTAGCCGTGGTGTTCTCTTCCCCTGAAAATGCAACTCCATGACCTTCGTCAGGCGCTCCGTCGATTCGCCGATCCCACGCGCGCGGCCGGGGCGCTCCGCTATTTCAAGACCGGCCCCGGCGAGTATGGCGCGGGCGATCAGTTCCTCGGTGTCACTGTGCCGCAAACGCGCTCCCTGCTGCCCGCGAGCGATGCCCTGAGCGAGTCGGACATGCTCACGCTGCTGCGCTCGGAATGGCACGAGGAACGCCTGCTCGCACTCCTCATCCTAGTCCGCCGCTTCACGAAATCCGCCCACGACGACGCGACCCGCGCGCATCTCGTGAAGTTCTACCTCGCGAACACAGCGTGGATAAACAACTGGGACCTGGTGGACAGCAGCGCACCGCAGATTCTCGGCACCTGGCTGCTCACGCGCGACCGGCGGTCGCTATACGGCCTGGCCAAATCGAAGAGCCTCTGGGAACAGCGCATCGCCATCATCGCCACGCAGGCCTTTATCCGCGAAGGCCAGTACGATGACACGCTCGCGCTCTGCGAACACTTTCTCCCGCACCCGCACGACCTGATTCACAAGGCCTGCGGCTGGATGCTGCGCGAAGTCGGAAAACGCGACGGGGCCGTGCTCCGACGCTTCCTACAGCAGCACGCCGGACGGATGCCGCGGACGATGCTGCGCTATGCCATCGAGAGACTCCCCGCCACCGAGCGGCAGCAATATCTTGCACCCCGCTGACTCCCGCGGTCTGGTCCGCCCACCAAGCTCACACGTTTCGCTTCCTCACTGCGCCTGCCGCTGCTCGTCGTTGCGCTGCTCGCGCCACCCACCATTCGCCCGGCCGTCGCGAAGGGGCCAGTCCTAGCCAGTGGCTATCAACCTGGAAAAAGCGGTTCCGACCACGAAAGACTCGAAAGACACGAAAATAGAACGCGCTGAAGCAAGCTCAGGATTCACCCGGCAGGTGAGATTTTTCGGCACGGGAAAAACTCACTCCCAGCCTTTGTTTTCGTGTCTTTCGTGTCTTTCGTGGTTCATCCCAACTGCCCCTTCCAAGATCAACCGTGCGACGCGGTTCCCATTCTTACGTTGGGGGGTACGGCTCACATTTCCGCCAGCAATACCTCCAGTTCGGCCTGCGGGCCGTCGTGGTGCTGGGCGATGGCGAGTTCGAGGGCGCGCTGGAAGGCGGCTTTGGCGGCGGGCTTGTCGCCGAGGGCGAGGTCGCATTTGCCGAGGAGGATTTGCACGACCATCCAGTCGGGCTTCGTCGCGAGCGCGGCGACGAGGTGCTCGCGGGCGTCGCTCCATTGACCGGCGTCGCAGAGGGCCTTGCCGAGGCTGAAGCGGGCGAGGCCGTTCTGCGGACTTTGCGCGACCATGCGGCGGAAGCGCTCGACGGCAGTCTCGGTGGGGGCCGGGGCCGACATGTTCATCACAGCGGGCGGACGAGGATTTCTTCGACCACGGCGCGTTGCGGGAGATTGATCGCGAGGAGGGCGCAGTCGGCGATGTCTTCGGAGCGCATCATTTTCTTGCGTGCCTCGGCGGGCGGCGGCGAGGGGCGTTTGTCGAGCAACGGCGTGTCGATGTCGCCGGGGAAGATCGAGCAGGCGCGGATGCCGTTGGGGCGTTCCTCGGCGTTGATGCACTGGGTCAGGCCGGTCATGCCAAATTTGGAGATGACGTAGGAAGGGCCGGCCTTGGGGCTGGCCTGCTTGCCGGCCTCGGAGACTACGTTGACGATGGTGCCGGATTTGGCGGCGCGCATCTGCGGGAGAAAGGCCTGCACGCAGTAGTAGGCGCCGTTCATGTTGGCATCGAGCACGGCGTGGTAGTCGCTCATCGTGAGTTCGGCGAGCGAGCGGCGGGGAACGTTGGTGCCCGCTGCGTTCACAAGCACTGCGACGGGGCCGAGTTTTTCGAGGACGGTTTTCGCCATCGCGGTGACGGCGTCGGCCTTGCCGATGTCGCAGGGGCAGACGAGGAGGTTGGCGGACCCTTGGCCGGCGAGCTGAACGGTCTCGCGCAGAGCGTCTTCGCGACGGCCGACGAGCGCGACGCGCCAGCCGAGTTGGGCGAGTTTGATGGCGGTGGCCTGGCCGACTCCACTGCCGGCCCCGGTGACGACTGCGATTTTGTTCATGATATTTCTTGTCCCTCGTTTTTCTCTAGAATTTGAACCGGTAAATAACCTTCCCTGTGTTAACTCGCGTTAGAGTTCCATCGGTTGCAATCAGCAGGTCTCCATTTTGGCAAAACCGAGCACCCACTTTTTTCCCAAGACTCCGACGCGCGATCAGTTTGCCAGTCGTTGCATCTATCAAGAGCAAACGCTGTGGGCCGCCGAAACTGAACGGCCATTCAAGTCCGACATAACATCTGAGGGACATAGACCAAGAGAGTTCCAACAAGTGGGATCGGCTTCCGCCCTTGCGAACGACTTGACCTTTTCGCGAATAGCGCGGTGGCTGGTAGCTCCATAGTCGTTCACCCGTCGGTGGCTCAAAACACCGAACTGGGCCTCGGCTTTCCGCTACCGCGAAAGAGTCAGGCCCGAACGCAGCATCTAACACAGCAAATGTCAGCCGGTTAATTGCGGTCACCTTTGTTCCGATCGGCGTGTGGTATTCCAAACTGCGCCTCACGATGAGGGCGGAGTCGTTAAAGGGATTTGGAAAAATATCGGCAACACCTGCCAACTTTTCTTTCGTGGTCCCGGTTGCTGAATCAAGAACATACGCGGGGCCCACCCTACAACAGTTCACGGCGCTGCTATTCGTAGAGCACGTCAATGATTGCACCGGCTTCAAGTCACGCCGCCGCCACAATTCGTGCCCGGTAGCTATCTCGAACGCGCTCAGGCCATGGTAGTAGCAGCCAACAAAGCAAAACTTTCCATCGGGTGAAATCGCGAGACGTTTCCCGCCAACGCCCCATCGGGCAACAAATTCGCCCACTTTTTGAAGCTTTTGCAGGCTGAAGATAGAAACTCTTCCAAAGAAATCTTCTATCTCTCCCTCGTACCTGACCACGGCGAAATTGTCTCCGTTGAATGTAGTGGCGATTTCCATAGATCCTTCCTGCAATGCTGGATTGTATGAGAACTACACCTGCTAGAGTGTTTCCACCTTCATGGATAGGCTGCCTTGCATTGGCCCGCCATAGAGGAAGCACGACCGGCAGCGGAAGCCTCCTCTCCGTCGTATTCGCAGAACGCAGCGTCTGCTGCGGCGATCAAGTCCGCCTCGGTCACCACGCCGTACTTATCATCGTAAACAATCGCATCACCACGCTCGCGGAAGAGCCGGTGCAAGGTTTGCTCCAGATGTTGCAGCTCGGCGGTGGTCAGCACCGGAACGGCGGCTTCAATTTCGGCCAGTGTGCTCATGGGGGCAACGGTGCGTGCAAACGCAGACTGTTTCAAGTTCGCGCCGCTCAACTCAGCAAATTCACCCACTGTCCCGTCTCCGACGATTTCAGCGCCGCGTCGGTCACGCCCTGCATCCGCGCGCCGTCGTGGAAGGTGATGGCGCAGGGGCGTTGCTCGCGGATGGCGTTGATGAATTCGACGGCCTGGTCGTAGCGGAAGCTGATGAGCGGATCGCCGACGCCGGGATCGCGAGGGGAGCCGGGCCAGACGTGGAATTCCCGCGGCACCGGCAGCGCGGCGAGACCGGGGCCGCCGGTTTTGCCGAACAGGAGTTCGTTCCAGGAGCCGGTGGTGAAGCTGAAGCTGCCTTCGCTACCGTTGATCTCGACGCGGTCGGGGCTGCGCCAGCCTTCGTTCATGCCGCTGGCGAGTTTGGAGCTTTCGAGCACGCCGGACGCGCCGTTGGTGAATTCGGCGAGGATGGCGACCCAGTCGTCGGTGTCATTCGGCAGGCCACCGCGCACGGGCGTGAGGGTTTTCAGGCCGGCGACGAGGCGCTTCATCGGGCCGACGAGGTGGAAGGCGAAGTCGATGCGGTGGCTGAGCATGTCGCCGATTTCGCCGGTGCCGGCCAGGCGTTTCTGCTGCCGCCAGCCGACGTTGCGCGTGCCCCAGTCCTGGAGCCGGCAAGATCGGTAATGATACGGCTGGCCGAGGTCGCCGCGCTGCACGAGGTGGTGCAGGTAGCGCATCGCGGGAACGAAGCGATAGGTGAAGGCGGTCATGTGGCGCACGCCGGCTTTTTCGGCGGCGTCGGCCATGCCTTTGGCTTCGGCGTAATTCATCGCGATGGGTTTTTCGCACAGGACATGTTTGCCGGCGGCGATGGCGGCGTGGGCGATCGGGCCATGGAAAAGGTTCGGGGTGGCAATGATGACGGCGTGGACGTCGTCGCGCGTGACGGTGTCCTCGAAGCGCGTGGAGATGGCGGTGACGCCGGTCTGCTGGCTGGCGCGCTGGAGCGTATTGGCGTCGGCGTCACAGAGCGCGACGACCTTGGTTTCCGGGCACAGGGCGAGTCCGGGCAGATGATTCTGCAGCGAGATTCCGCCGCAGCCGATGATGGCAACTCCGAGTGGTTTCATTAGTTAAAAAATGTCGCGGGAGTATGGGGAGGCGGCGGGAGATGACAAGGGCGGCGCCAGTGCATCCCGAAATTGACGGTGATTTTTCTGAACTACCCGCCGCGATTGGCCAAGTGTGGGAGGGGTGGAAAACGAAATAACGATGCAAGGGCGGCGAATCGGGTCCGCGGACCTGACGTGGTTGCAGGGCTGGATTGACGAACATCCCGGGAGGAGCCGCAAACAGATCGCCCGGGATTTGTGCCGCCGCTGGGACTGGGTCGATGGCCGGGGCAGCAGCCGCCAGGATCGGGACCAGCAGCTGCAGGTGCCGATCAAAGACATCTATCTGTATGCGCTGCCGCGCGGGAGGAAACGATGAACCGGCTGCGACAAATCGAACAGGAGGTCCTGGCGTTGGGGCGGGAATGGACCCGCAAGGAATTGCAGAAACGGCTCCAAGCCCTGTGCGAGGAGCTGCCGCCGGAGTGCCCCCAGACCGGTCAGGCGCTGGAGAGCACGCGCTGGCGGGCGCTGGAGTTGGACACCATCTCCGGGAAGGTCCACCTGCGGGTGCGGCACGGACGGCGGGTCCAGTCCAAGGAGTGGGTCTGCCCGGCCCGTGTGGCCTGGGGCTTACAGCCCTACGAGCGCAAGACGCCGGAGTTGCAGGCGCGCCTGGCGTACACCGCCACCGTGGTGGGTTCCTATGCCGAGGCCGAGACGATGGCCACGACTTGGGGAACGCCCGCCAGTGACGGCAGCATTCACCAGAACGTGCAGCGCCTGGGACAGAAGGCCCCGACGTTGGTGCTGCCCACCCCCGCGACCCAGCAATCCGAACCCCCGTTCAGCCTGGTGATCATGATGGATGGCTGGATGGTCCGGGAGCGCGGGGCGGATTGGGGTGCCGGCCCGCGCAAAAAAAATCCCGAACGGGTGGCGGGGAAGGAGATCAAGTCGGCGGTCATCTACCGGCTGGAGCAGCGGGTGGAAAACGCCTCCGGGCGGGGACTGCTGTTGGAGAAATACGCGGTGGCCAGCCCGCCGGACACGGCCCCGGTGGAGTTTGGCCGGCAGGTGCAGCAAGCGGCCCTGCGCCGGGGACTGGCCCGGGCCCAGGTGGTCTATCTGGTCATGGATGGCGCCGTCTGGTTGTGGGACCTGGCGGCGGACCGGTTCAAGGAGGCGACCAAGACCCTCGATTTTCATCATGCCCGCGAGCATCTGCAGGCGGTGGCCGACGCGCTCCATGGGGCCGGGACGGTCGCCGCCAAGGAGTGGTTGAAAGCCATCCTCCAGCGCTTGCGCCACGGCAAAGAAACCCAAGTGGTTCACCAACTGGAGAAACTCTTGGCGAGCCGCGCGCGGCGTTCCGCGGCCGATCGGACCACCATCGCCCGGGAAGTGCCTTGCTTTCAGGCGCACGCGGAGCATCTCCATTACCAAGCGATGGAGAACGCGGGTGCGCCCCTGGGCAGCGGTGCCGTTGAATCCCTCGGCAAGCAACTCCAGCGCCGCCAGCGCGGATGCGGACAGTTTTGGGGCCGGCCCGGCGTGCCCCATCTGCTCCACGTAAGCGTCCTGGTCAAAAACCACGACGATCACCATCTTTGGAACTGATTCCTACCGCCAACTTCGGGATGCACCGCCCTCGCACTCGCATTCGCCTTCCCGCTCGCGCCCGGAAAAACTTTTGAGTAACACCACTCGCGACACCAACATCTCAAATGGAAACTCCCCTCACTCCTCTGGAATTCGCGCGCCGCGCGCGCAAGCTCTACGCCGACCGGCTCGCCGTCGTGGATGGGACCCTGCGCCTGACTTATCGCCAGTTCTTCGAGCGCTGCGACCGCTGGTCGGCGGCACTGCAACGCCTTGGCGTGCGGCCCGGGGATCGCGTGGCCTACATCGGGCCGAACACCCACGCGCAGCTCGAAGCTTTCTACGCCGTGCCGCAGATCGGGGCCGTCACCGTGCCGATCAATCACCGCCTCGCGGCCGATGATTTCGCCTACATCATCGGCCACAGCGGCGCGCGCGTGGTGTGCGCGCATCCGGACTATCTCGACACCGTGGATCGCATTCGCGAGCAGGTGCCAACCGTCGAACACTTCGTCGCACTCGAGGGCGGCAAGGCTGGCTGGCTGGATTATGAAGCGGCGCTGGCGGCCGCGCCGACAGATTTCAAGCGGCCCGAAATCAACGAGAGCGATCTTCTGTCACTGAACTACACCAGCGGCACCACCGCGCGGCCCAAGGGCGTGATGATCACCCACCGCAACGCCTGGCTCAATGTCATCGGCACGCTCGTGCATCTGCACCTGACCTGCGCTGTCCGCTATCTCTGGACCGTCCCGATGTTTCACGCCAACGGCTGGACGTTTGTGTGGATCATCACCGCGGTGGGTGGCACGCACGTCTGCCTGCGAAAGGCCGAGCCGCGGGCCATTTTCGAGAGCATCGCGCGGGAAGCCATCACGCTGCTCTGTGCCGCGCCGACCGTGCTCATCGGCATCGCGAACGCCCCGGACGAGCTGCGCCGGCTGGCTCCGCGCGGCCTGCGGGTATTGACCGCAGGCGCGCCGCCGGCGGCCGCGACCATCGAACGCGTGGAGGGCGAACTGGGCTGGGAGATCACGCAAGTGTACGGACTGACCGAGGTGTCGCCGTTCATTTCCATCTGCGAACCGCGCCCGGAACACGCGGCGCTCGATGCCCGTGCCCGCGGCGAAATCAAGGCGCGCCAAGGCGTCGAACTCATCACCTCCGGAGATCTGCGCGTGGTGGACGAACAGGGCCACGAAGTCCCGCACGACGGCCAGACGCTGGGCGAGATCGTTGTCCACGGCAACGCGGTGATGGCCGGCTATTATCGCGACGCGGAGGGCACGGCTCAGGCGATTCGCGACGGCTGGTTCCACAGCGGCGACGCGGCGGTGGTGCATCCCGACGGCTATCTGGAAATCCGTGACCGCCTCAAGGATGTCATCATCAGTGGCGGCGAGAACATCTCGTCGGTGGAAGTCGAGGGCCTGCTCCTGCGGCATCCCGCCGTGCAGGAAGTCGCCGTGGTCGGCGTGCCGAATGAGAAGTGGGGCGAGTCACCGCAGGCCTTCGTCGTCCTCAAGCCCGGCGCGACCGTGAGCGACACAGAGCTGCGGCAGTTTGCGCGCGAGCACCTCGCGCATTTCAAAGTGCCGCAGGGCTTCACGTTCATCGCCGAACTGCCCAAGACCGCCACGGGGAAAATTCAGAAATACCTCCTGCGCGGCGGCCGGCCGAATTTCGCGCGGCAGTGACCGGTGCCGGGGTGGAAATAGTCAGGCTGACTCGCAGCATCCGCCGGTCGTGGCGACGAGCGCGGGGTGACGCGGCACGCTGAGCCGTTTCCATTCAGTGGGAATGGGAGAGAAAACCACAGAGACACGATGCACACAGAGAAAAACGGGGGACATCGCCGACTCCGATAAGTCGCCAATCAGTGAACGCTGATAGGCCAGCGAGTCCTCGGTTTTCTCTGTTTGCATCGTGTCTCTGTGGTCAAAAAATTCGGTTCGACTGAATGGTTACGGCTGAGCTGGCAACCATTCGGGTTACGGGCGCGCCTGAAATCCGGCGCTGATGCGAGGGCTGCATGGACACTGCGAGGCTCGCAGGCCATCGGCGAAAACGTTGCGGCTATTCCGTCGCCGCCAAAGGTCCGTCGTTCCGCCTCCTCAGGTGTTTCGCCCGAACTTTGAACTTTGAACTTTGCCCCTTGAACTGCCCTTCGCGATTCACCGCACAGTTGACATCCCCGCGCGCAGCTTCCCACAGTCCGCGCATGAATCCTCCCCGGACTGCCCCACGAACCACCGCTTTCTCAACCCAGTTCGCCCGCCAGCTTGGTGTCGCGGCGCTCGGCCTCCTCGTCACGGCGACCGCCCCGTGGACCGCGCGGGCCGCCGAGTTTCCCCTCAAGGATGGCGACATCTGGGTGATGGCCGGCGACAGCATCACCGCGCAGCACCTGCATTCGAATTACTACGAGGCCTTCTGCTACGCACGCTATCCGAAGCTCACCTTCCGCTTCCGCAACTCCGGCGTCGGCGGCGACACGATTCCGCGAGTGCTCGCGCGCTTCGACTGGGACATCGCGCCGTGGAAGCCCACCGTCGTCTCCGTCGAGCTGGGCATGAACGATCAGGGCGGTTTCAGTGTGGAACAGTTCATCGCCAACATGGGCCAGCTCAGCGAACGCATCAAAGCGTCGTCCGCCCGCCCCGTTTTCTTCTCCCCGAGTCCGATCAACAACGGTGACACCGGCGCAAAGCTCGGCGGCAACACCCGGCTCCATCTCTATTCCGTCGCGCTGAAGACCTTCGCCGCCGCGCAGGGCGCGCCCTACGCCGATCAGTTCCATCCGCTCGTGGATGTCTGGGTCGCCAACAAGCCGCGCGAGACCGTCGTCAACGCGCTCGCGCCCCTCCGCGCCGCCGCCAAGGACGATCAGATCGCCGGCGTCGAGCATCTCCGCGCCTTCCTCGCCGCGCAGGACACCAGCCCCGTCCGCCTCGTCTCGATGCAGGGCGACCCCGTGCATCCCGGACCGCCCGGACAACTCACGATGGCCGCCGCCTTGCTGAAAGAACTGGGCGCGGAAGGTTTCGTCAGCAGCGCCACGCTCGACGCCCAGGGCAAAGTCACCGAAGCCAAAGCCTGCGTGGTCGAAAATGCGAAATCCGAAAACGGCCAACTCACCTTCGACCGCCTCGACGAGACGCTGCCCTTCCCGATCCCCGACGACGCCCGCGCCGTCCTGCCGCTCTATCCGCCGATCCTCGAACTCAGCCAATACACGCTCAAAGTCACCGGCCTCACCGCCGAGCGCTACGACCTGAAAGTCAACGACACCGCCCTCGGCACCGTGAGCGCGCGCGACCTCGCGCAAGGCGTGAATCTCACGGGCTTCGGCCAGGGCGCGATTGCCGCGCAGGGCCGGGCGATTCTCGCCGAGGTCAACAACAAGGAAGGTCTCGTCGGCCAATGGCGCGGCCAGTCCCGCGCCGCCGCCGCCCCCGGCGCTCCCGCCGACGCGAAGGAACGCCTCGCCGCCCTCACCAAACAAGTCGAAGCCGCCGATGCGAAAATCCGCGCCGCCGCGCAGCCCAAGAAGCTGCGCTTTGAAGTCGCTCCCGCGAAATAACGGGGAGGGGACAGCCTGTCCCCTCAGCCTAGCCGTGTGTCGCCCGCGCAACTTCATCATCGCCACAGAGTATGAGCCGCCAGGCCCCAGCAGCGTTGCGGGGACGAGCCGTCCCCGCCCCAGGTCCAGGGGTGGGGACAGCTTGTCCCCTCAGCATTTCCGCATGTGGTCCGCGAACCTTCATCGTCATCGCAGAAAATGCGCCGCTCGGCCTCAGCAACGCTGCGAGGACAAGCCGTCCCCGCCCCAGGTCCAGGGGAGGGGACAGCTTGTCCCCTCAGCATTGCAGTAGGTCGCTCACCCACCTTCACCTCCCAATTTCAAACCCATGACCATACCTAACTTCCCCACCCGCCCGCTGGCAGTCCTCGCACTGCTCCTATCCTTCGTCACCATCTCCACCTCCGCCGAGTCGCCCGCCACGTCCGCTGCGTCCGCCGCCGACCCCATCACCCTCGGCCCTGCTGACTGGCCCTGGTGGCGCGGCCCCCAGCGCAACGGCGTCGCCGATGCCAACCAGCAGCCGCCGCTGAAATGGAACGCGACAGAAAACATCCTCTGGAAAACCCCCGTGCCCGGACGCGGCCACGGCTCGCCAATTGTCGTCGGCGACCAGGTTTTCCTCGCCACCGCCGAAGCTTCGGACGGCATCCAATCCCTGCGCTGCTACGACCGCCTAACGGGCAAGGAAGTCTGGCAGACCGAGGTGCATCGCGGTCCGTTTCCCAAGGGCAATGACAAGAGTTCCTTCGCCTCCGCGACCCCCGCGTGCGACGGCCGACGCGTCTTCATCAACTTCCTCCACAACGGCGCGGTTTACACCACGGCCCTGAGCCGCGACGGCAAGCAACTCTGGCAGACCAAGATCACCGACTACATTTTGCACCAAGGATTCCCCACGTCCCCGGCCATTTATCAATCGCTCGTGATCGTCTCCGCCGACAACAAAGGCACCGGCAAGATCGCCGGACTCGAGCGCGCCACCGGCAAAATGGTCTGGCAGCACGAGCGCCCGAAATTCCCCAACTACGCCTCGCCCATCATCCTCAACGTGGACGGCCGCGACCAACTCCTCCTCACCGGCTGCGAACTCGTCACCAGCCTCGACCCGCTCACCGGCAAAGTGCTGTGGGAAACCAAAGGCTCGACCACCGAATGCGTCACCTCCCCCGTCACCGACGGCCAGAGCATCATCATCAGCGGCGGCTATCCGAAGAACCACGTCGCCGCCATCCGCGCCGACGGCTCAGCCAAGGTCGTCTGGGAAAACAGCAGCCGCGTCTATGTCCCTTCGATGCAGTTCTATCAGGGCCATCTCTACGCCGTGCAAGACGCCGGCGTCGCCGCCTGCTGGAACTTCGCCACCGGCACCGAACTCTGGAAAGGCCGGCTCGGCGGCGGCTTCAGCGCCTCCCCCGTGCTCGTCGGCGACCAACTCTTCGCCAGCAACGAAGCCGGCAAAACCTTCGTCTTCAAAGCCAAGCCTGACGCCTTCGAACTCATCGGCGAAAACCAACTCGGCGACGAAGCGATGGCGACACCAACCATCTGCGGCGGACGCATCTACCTGCGAGTAGCGTCGCGCAAGGAAGGGCAGCGGCAGGAGTGGCTGTATTGCGTTGGGAATAATTCCAAGCCGTAACCAGGCGATCCGCGGCGAAGCGGCGCGGCGTTCGGCTCCCGCCCCACCCCGCAGCGACCGGCGACGAACCACACTCCCGGCTGGCAGTCGCTCCGCGCACTGAACTCCCCTTCCCTGCCCTCCGCACCCCAAAAGCTTTCAGCGCGCGCGGGCGGCGGGATCAGTTGCTGCGCGGATCGGCGAGGCCGGTGGGGGAGCGGAAGCGGGCGACTTCCATGCCGCCGGTCACGCCAGGGATCAGGGCCATGACGCCGGTGTTGATGGCGTTGAGGTAAATGAAAAGGGCGACGCGTTCGCCGACGGCGGCGTTGCCGTGGTAGAAGCCGTGGGCGACGCAGCGGAAGATTTTCGCACCCTGCAATTGCGTCCGCTTGCGCATCGCGCCGGAGGCGACCTGATTGAGCAGCGCGAGGAGATGCGGCGCGGGGTCGGGTTCGCAGTGCTGGAAGAAGCCGAGGTCGGCGGCGAACTCCTCGAGGAAATAGTGGATGGCGGTTTCGTAATCGGTCGGGTGCAACATCCGTTCGCGCAGGATGCCGAGGTGGCGCGGGAGGTCTTGGGAGGCGGTGTTCATGGCGGGAAAGTGAGCGAGCGGGCGGACGGTGGCGAGTGAAAGTGGCGGTGTGGCTGGCAGGGATTTGTACCGCAGGCGTCTCGCCTGCGAGTTCGGGCGGCGTCTCGCCGCCCGAACCGACTCGGGGCGAGACGCCCCGCGAACTCGCAGGCGAGGACGCCTGCGGTACCCAGAACTCGTGGCCGCCGACGTGAGGAGGCGGACGACCCGCCGTGTCGCGCCGAACCTTTGTAGGAG
>BJHT01000034.1 GCA_014193395.1 Verrucomicrobiota bacterium | reverse complement strand
CGATTGGTCGGGAAGTGGGGAGGGGCGGAAGAAAGCTGGGGATGGTGCGGGATTGGTGGCGGGAGCAAATAGTTTGGGGCGTTCGCCACTAACGGTGGGATGCAGCGGGGGCGGGAGGCGGGTAGTTTTGGGCGTGCGGTGACGGGGAAAAAATCGGTTTGATTTTTGTGGCGGTTGTCCGCTTTTTTTTCGTCCGCAGATACGCAGACAATCCAATGATCAACTCAACCATCAACTCGACAAACACCATGAAAACAAATTTTACGCTGTGGCTCTTCGCGGGTTCCTTGCTGCTGGGCGTGGGCGCGCCGTCGTCGGCGTGGGCGCAGGCGGGCACGAATGCGCCGTTGTTCCCGGACAAGAAGCTGGAGGCGGCGGTGCGGCGGCAGGTTTTTGAAAAGCGCGACAACGACAAGCCGCTGGTCGAGGCGGATGTGGTGAATCTCTCGACCATCGACGGCAAGGGGATGGGCATCACGGACCTGACGGGGTTGGAGAAGTGCCGGAGCCTGGCGTCGCTGGATTTGGCGAAAAATCAGATTCGTAAGATCGACGCGCTGACGAATCTGGCGAACATCCAGTTGCTCATTCTTTCGGACAATCAGATCGAGGATGTGTCGGCGTTGGCGGGGGTGAGGGCGCTGCAATACATCGAGTTGTCGAACAACAAGGTGAAGAGCATCGCGGCGTTGGCGGCGGTGACGAATCTGGCGTCGGTGTATCTCGCGAACAACCAGATCACGGACCTGTCGCCGCTCTTTCAGCAGCGGCGGATGTCGTCGCTGTATGCGGACAACAATCCGCTGACGGGGATCAAGGGCGTGGGGGCGTTGGCGACGTTGATGACGCTGTCGCTGAATGCCACGGGCGTGGCGGATTTGGGCGCGCTCGAGGGGTTGGGCAATCTCTATTATCTGTTTCTGGAGAAGAACAAGATCACGGACCTGACGCCGCTGCATAATTTGCTCAAGAAGGATAACGACGGGCCGAAGCGGTTTGCGCCGTTTATCAATATTTACCTCGCAGGGAATCCGTTGAGCGAGGCGGGGAAGAAGCAGGTGGCGGCGATGAAAGAGATCGGGGCACGGGTGAATTTTTGAAGTGGGAGAGCCGGGTCGTGCCCGGCCCTGACATTACCTTGGCCCGCGCGTGTGGAATTCCATCGCGGCTTGTCGAGAATGAGGACGGGCGGGCGGCGACAGTTACGGACGCTGCAGCACGTCCCTACCGTCACTTTACGGGCACGGTTACGGAGCGGCTGTTGGTGTTGCCGAAGAAGTCGCTGCACTGGAGCGTGATGGTGTACACGACGCCTTTTTTGGGACGGAGGAGAAGTTTGTCGGGGCCAGTGATCGAGTAATACGGCGTGTGGTCGGGACCGGCGGGATCTTTGACGGCGACGTGGAGGCGGCGGGTGAGCTGGCCGAGCGTGCTGCAACTGTCTTCCACGATTTCATCGAGCTGGACGGGGATGAGTTTTTTGGTGCTCGCGACCAAGGCGGCGGGCGTGGCGGTGAGGCGATGGATTTTGGGACCTTGGCTGTCGATGATCGTGATTTGTTGGCGGCAGGTGGTGTGATTTCCGGCGGCATCCGTGGCGGTCCAGGTGCGGAGGATTTTCTTTACGATGGGTTGAGGGCCGTTTGATTTTTCATCCGTAAAGGTGAGGTGAACGGGACCGGCGTTGTCGGCGGCGCGGGCCTGACCGGTTTTTTCGGGGCCGATGCCGCGGCCGCATTCGACGGTGAGGTCGGGCGGGCAGAAGGTGAAGCGGGGCGGCTCGCGGTCCACGACGGTCACGGGGAATTCGCACGTTGCTGGGGCTGCGCCGCCCGTTGTGCGGCAGCGGACGATCGTGGTGCCGAGCGGGAATGCCGAGCCGGAGGGCGGCGTGAAGCTGAAGACGGCGCCCGGGGATGGTGCGACCGGGAAGTGAACGCGGGCGGTGGCTTTGCCGGCATCGGTCGTGGTTGTGATCGGCGCGGGACATTGCAGGCCGGGCGGCACGACCGTGATAGTGAACGAGCAGCGCGTGGCGGGGCCGGAGGCCGGGGTCAGCGTGCAGACGACTGTGGTGACGCCGAGGGGAAACACGCTGCCGGGTGGCGGATCGCATTGCAGTCCGAGGCACGCGGGCACGAGCGGAAGCGGGTAATCAACGCGCACCGGATCGAAGTTCTCCGAGGTGGTGCCGACCAAGTCCGGCGGACAGGCGAGGATGGCCGTCGCGCTGCAATCGGGCAACGGGAGCAGGTCGGGGTTGAGGGTCAGGGACGCGTCGGGGTTTACGCGGAAAAGGGCTTTCGCTTCGAGGGACGGCGGGATTGGCGGCGGGAGCGGTGCGGAGAATTGCCGCGCGGACGAGTGTGCTGGTGCGGCTGCGGCGTGCCAGTAAGCAGGCTCGGGCAGATAGCCGAGTCCGCGGCCATTGCCGGCGAGTCCGTCTGCGGGAAAGCCCGGGCCGTAGCCCGCCGGGATGACGAGGGGAATGGCGGCTTCGACGAGCAGATGGGGGCTGCGGTTGAATGGCGAGGGGCCGAAGCCGGCGGCGGCGGCGAGGCTGAAGCGTTTGGCCGGCACCTTCACGCCTTCGAGAATCAGGAGCACGTCGTAGTAAGTGGTGCCGTCTGGCGACAATGCCTGGGACGTCGGGCCGGGCGTGGCGACGACCTCAAGGTGAAGAGTGACGGGCAGGATGAAGCCGTCGATGCGAAGCGGAAACGTGAGGTCCGCGAGCGCCTCGCCGGGCGCGAACGCGCGCGGGGTCGTGGTGAGAGCTTCGTAGAGGAGGTGCAGCTTGAGCGCGCCGGGTGCGCCGTCGGCGGGCGGGCTAACGGCGGCCCAGAGCAGCGAGGTTTTGCGTGAGTCATCGCGCGTGGTGCGCAGGAGCGTGCCGTCGGTGGTGCGGGTGATGAAGGCTTGGGGCGTGACATCGGACCATTCGCCCACGGGCGTGCCGCGACCGTCGAGGCCGCCGGAGAATTGGCCGTCGACGGTGACGGGCCAGGCGCTGGGCGGGTTAACCACCGGGTCGGCCTTGGCTCCGGACACGAGCAGCCAGACAAACGCGGCGAGAAAGATTCGCGCCACGCTCAACCGTGGCGCGGTGCGATTCACGGCGGGTTTGTTTGGAATATTTCGTGCACCCATGCAGTTGGCAGAACCGTAGAGAATCCGCGGAGCTTGGCAACGGTTTGCCCGAATAATCACGCGAGCGGATTCGCGCCCAACGTGCCGCGCAGCTCTTCGAGATAACGCGGCGACTTGACGCGCTCGAGCTGTTGCCGGGCGAACCCCAGACGGTCGGCCATGCCGAGGCGAGTGGCTTCTTCCGCGTAATTGGTTTTGCCGAGGAATTTTTCGAGCGCGGCGATGTTGCGGCGGCAGAGCTGCAGATCGACGGCCTGCTTGGCCGCGAGGCGGCGCGCGTACCAGTCGCTCGCGAGCAGCGTCTCGCGGGTGAAGAGCGCGCGGATTTCGGGATGGTCGAGGGTTTTGCCCTCGAAATTTCCGTCGCGCATGATGTGCAGCAGCGCGCGCAGGGGCGGACACGCGACGGCGATGCTGCCGTCATCGAAGTAGAGCTGTGCCACGCGCTGCTGCGTGGTGATGATGGTTTCCATGCCCTCGATGAAGATCGCGAGGTCCTGTTTCTCGGGGCGCAACATTTCCTCGGTGAACACGGCGTCGGGATGATTGAAGACGCGGCCGAAGAAGGCGTTCACGAAGCGCTGCGTGATCCGGTAGCCGAGGCGGCTGGCGAGCACGGGCGCGCCGTTGTGCGTAAAGTCCGCACACTTTTCCAAGTAGCCGCGCGCGATGAGGAATGCCGGGCTGCGCTCCTCGACGCTCATGCGGCACCAGAGTTCGGGCACCAGCAGGCTGATGTCGTGATCCACGCGCACCTGCGGACCGACGCAGCCGGCGGCGGTGATGAACACGCCGTGGCCGGTGAGCAGATACGAGACGAGCGCGTTGTTGAGATCGATGACCGGTGGCAGGGCGTTGAACGGGCCTTTCGTCAGCGCGCCTTCGGAACCGGCGCCGGTGGTCGAGGGCGACTTGCCGGTCATGCTGCAAATGAACTCCATGAACAGCTCGGGCAGTTCGAGGTAATGAATCGGATTAAAAACGGCGAGCGCCGGGATGCCCGCGTCGCGTTCGGGCGGGTTGTTCCGGTGGCCGGGCAGCACGGCGTTGACGGGCAGCGGCACGGGCTGATCGAGCGGGATGCGGCGGCGGAGGCGCGTGGCCATTTGCGCCAGGTAAGTGTCGCGCGGCGCGAGCAGATCGGGGCGCACCTGGAGATAGCGGGGATTTTTCGAGGGTTTGCCACCGACCAGTCGCGGATGCGCGGACGATACGAAATAGCCGGAGCTGTCGTCGCCGACGACCCCGCGGATCAGCGCCTGCATCGGCTCGGTGTACTGCGCGAAACCGATGGCGTCCTCGACAATCTCGCCGGCCAACGCCCGCGTGAGCGGCTCGTAGTTTGAGAAGAAATTTCCCGGCCGCGAGAAATCGAGTTCCGTCTGCTTGTCGTAGCCGCGGTGGATGGCGTCGTCGGGTCGTTGAAACAGGCGGTATTCGCAGTTGTGAACGAACTTCACGGAGGGATCCGGATACTCGGGATTCAAGCCCGTGAGCGCTGTGGCCGGGACGACGACGGACGCGGTGATGTCGTCCTCTAGCGAGATTTTTGCGGCGGGCTGGAAATCTTTCCGCAGGCCGAAGGTCGGCCACGCGCCGTCGGCATCGAAGCCCACACGCAGGTAGCTGGCGACCAGCTTGCGGTTGTCGCATTTCAATTCGTTGCCCGGCGTGCCGTTGATGAAATCCACGCTGAAATGCTCGCGCCAGCGGGAACCCCACTCGGGTTTGAAGAAGCGCTTCACGGTGAAGAGCAGCTCCTTGATGTATTGCGGAATGCTGCGCAGCCACGCGTTGTATTCAGCGGTGTACTCCTCGTGGCTGGGCGTGAGCAGCTTGATCACGGAGCCGAGCGAGCGCTCGGAACTGAGAATGCGGCGGCTGTCGCGGTCGGGCCGGCGGCCCGGCAGAAAGCGGTCGCTGTAGTCGCGCTCGATCAGTTCGCCGACCCAGTCGAAGTCCTTCGTGAAGTTGCTGATGAACACCGGCCCCTGCAAAATCGCGTCGCTGATGGACTTCGAGATTTCCGACTTGCCGCCGCCCGAGACCGTGCAGGGCTTGTGGCAGACGGTGCCCTCGCCTGCGGTGCCGACCAGTCGCCACGCGCGGCCGCCGGGCGGCTTGAACATGCGCACCTTGTAGCCGGACGGCCGGACGTAGGTCTGATCGGCCAGCAGCTTGATCTGCGATTCGCCGCCGCCGGCCGCGGGCCAGGTGATCGTCTGCTTGTGCAAATCGAAGCGCGCGTTTTCGGGGACATAGATGATGTCGGGATAAACGCGGTCCACCGCGTAGCCCTCGGGCTTCACGTCCATCACGGGGCGGTACAATTTCACGACCTCCTCGAAGCTGTGATCGAGCGGGCGGACGTGGACGTTGCCGAGAAATTCCTCGCCGAGATCGTACGTGGGAAACGCGAGCGTGCCGCCGGCGTGCTCCTCCTCGCACAGGCCGAAAAGATTCGCTGCGAAACTGAGCTGGGTTTTCACCTCCTTCTTGCAGTAGCCGAAATAGTTGTCGGCGATGACCGTGACGATGGTGCCCGACTCGTCGCGCGCGGTGATCTTGAAGGCCTGGCCGAAGTTGTAGCGTTCGTCCTCGGTCTTCCAGCACATGCCGTCGCGGCGCTGGCGCTCGGTGGCTTTTTCCCAGCTCGGCAGGCCGAGGTTGAACTTCGTCAACTGCGTCAGGTGCGGCGCGAGAATCACGCAGCCCGTGTGGCCGCTCCAGTGCTCGGTGTCCAGGGCGGCGTCGTTCTCCGGCAGAAACGGGTCGCCCCCGTTGCCGAAAATGCTCTCCACAAAGTCGAGGTTGCTCACCAGCGTGCCGGGCGCGAAGAAGCGGATCTCCATCGTCTTCTCGCTGCTGAATCCAGGCACGCCCGGGCACACGACCGGCCGCAGCAGCAGCGACACGAAACACTCGGCGGGCGTGGCCTGTGCCGCGGTGAACGGCAGCCGCAGCAACTCGCGCGGCGGATGCAGCGCGAGCCGCAGCAGCGTGGCGAACACGGCCTTGGGCACCGCCGCCTTGTCCGCGGGAATCGGCAGGCCGCCCTCGGCGACGTGGAAAATTCCCTGCGTGGTGCGGCGGTCGCTGCGGGGATTGTGCAGCACACCCTGCTTCACGCGGAATGAACTGAGCAGCTCGGAGGTGAAGGTGTCCTTGCCCACCGGCAGCGACAGCGCGCGCGCCATGCCGGTGCGGTCCAGCACGAGCGTCTTCGGCGGCAGCTTGGCCGGGAGCACGACATCCTGAAGATAGTCGTAGATGAAATTCTGGATGCGCTGGTCCGCGGCGCAGAGGTAATTCGCCAGCACGCGGTCCGTCTCGCGATAGTGCGCGAACACGGCGGCCAGCAGGTCATCGACGCCCGTGTCCACCGGCGTCCCGGCGGTGGGCAGGCCGAGCATGGCGAGCTTCAGGTTGATGTACTGCAGCAGGGTGCGGTTGGTGAGCGGATCCTGAGCGCCGGTAAGTCCGAGGGCCTGTTCCAGTTTCATAGTGAGGGCAAATGCGTTGCGGATGTAGCGAACCCCGGTTCGCAGCGCGCAGCATAGCGGCGCACAAAAAAACGGTGCAAGCGCGCGGGCGAAAAAAGTGTGTGATAGCCGCGCTAAATCAGCGTTCGCGATGTAGAAGCAGCGCTTGTGAGCGGGCGCGCCGCCGTTGGAGCGCGGTGACTCGTTCCCGCTCGTTCCGAGCGTTTTTCCGCCCCGACCGCTCTTTGCCTCGAAGGAGTTTACCGATGGTTCGAAACACCCGGACGAAAGTTTTTTATCCCCCGGCGGACGGCTCGTTCTCGGCGCCAACATTGCGCCCCCGCGGAACGACACGTCGTGGAACACCCGCACCTGCGCGTGCTCATGCCCCCCGCCGTCATCGTCCGCTGCGATCAACTGCTCGTCGAACACCGCGACCTCCACGACGCCACCCTGGCCGGCGATCATCTCTGTTGCGTCGTCGGCAACCAAGGTCGGCAGAGGGCAATCGCCACCGGGTGGGGTGCCGGCCGCAGCTCCAGGCCCGCGCCTGTTGGCCCTGCCGCTCGGTCTCTGTCCGAGCCGCGTTCGTTGGCATCCTGTAGAAAACACTTCTTTCGGCAGGCGCTCCGCCTAGTTTCCGCGGCCGTGGCACCACGCACCCAGCAACGACCTGCACCTCGCGCACTTCGCGCACCTCCCGCGCCCGCCGCGTCGTTCGTTTCCTCCGCACCCGCCCGCCGCACCGTGTCCAAACTTGTTCCCGCACTGCTCGAGTGGTTTGCCACCAACGCCCGCAAAATGCCGTGGCGCGAAACCCACGATCCCTACGCGGTCTGGGTCTCGGAAATCATGCTCCAGCAGACACAGGTGAAGACTGTCATTCCATACTGGGAACGCTGGATGCGGGACTTGCCGGATGTTGCCGCGCTGGCCGCCGCGCCCGCCGCCAAGGTGCTGAAATTGTGGGAAGGCCTCGGCTATTACAGCCGCGCACGCAACCTGCACGCGGCCGCACAGCTCATCGTCGAAAAATTCGGCGGCCATTTCCCGCGCGCGTTTTCCGACATTCTCGAACTCCCCGGCGTTGGTCGCTACACCGCCGGCGCGATTGCCAGCATCGCCTACAACGACCCGGCGCCGATCCTCGATGGCAATGTCATGCGCGTGCTCACCCGTGTCTTTGGCATCGACGGCGATCCGCGCGGCAAGGCGACGAACCAGCAGCTCTGGGCGCTGGCGGCTCAACTCGTCGAACACGCCGCGAACCAGCCGCACAGCGCCAAAACCCGCGCCTGCTCGCACCTTAACCAATCCCTGATGGAACTCGGCGCGCTCGTTTGCACGCCGCGCCAGCCCGCGTGCCCGGCGTGTCCCGTGCGCCAGCTCTGCGTCGCGCAGCGTGATCAACGCACGCAAGAGCTGCCCGCGCTTGCCCCACGCGGGGCGACCACCGCCCGGCGCTTTGTCGCGTTCGTGATCACCCGCGGGAATCGCCACCTCGTGCAGCAACGTCCGAGCGGCGTCGTCAACGCCGGCCTGTGGGAGTTTCCCAACCTCGAACTCAAAGCCGCCGCCACGCCGCCCGCAGAACGCGTCGCACTCCCGACCGGGCGCATCGTCCGCGCCACGACGTCTCTGGGCTCCCTCACGCACTCGATCACCCGCTACCGCATCACGGTGGAAGTTTTCCGCGCGGAACTTTTGGAAGACTCACCGCAGCCGGATGAACACTGGGTCTCGGCCACGGAACTGGAGGAACTCGCCTTCACCAGCGCCCACCGCAAAATCGTCGCGCGCCTCGGTTGAAGGGCGGGATTTTCCTGTCACAAATCAAACTCCGGCCCGAAAGGGCTGTGATCGGCGGAGCGCTGATTTTAGAGTGCGGTGACTTGTCACCGCTTTCCCGAGGCGACTTGTCGCCGTCGAAGTTCGAGAGGCATGGCTTTGCATCGGGGCGCCCAGAGATCGCGCCAGCGCCAGCGTGCCCGCGTGAACGGAAACGTGCCGAAGTTCGACGGCGACAAGTCGCCTCCGCAAAAGCGGTGACGAGTCACCGCACTCCATACCAGCGCCGCCGGTTGCAGCGATTGCCTGGCGGCGGTGCCTCTGTTCCTGAGAATCACGCCCCCCGCTCACCGGGCCGCCCACCGCGCCAGACGCTGGAAAATCTTCAGATTGTCGTGCCCGTGCAGCGTCGTTTCCGGCGGCTGGCAGAGCAGATTTCCATCCGTGATCCAGCCCGCGTCCGTGGCGACCACGACCCGCCCGCGCCCTGGTTCCGCGACCGCGAGCAACACGCCCGCCTCGTCACGGATTCCTTTCCACGGCGTGACGCGGAGATCGTTCGTCACCAGCGCGCGCGGCCGGGCCGGATGCCCCGCCGTCGGGATCACCAGATTGCCCGAGTAATACGCCCATTTCAGCCCGCCGATGATCGGCGTGGTCGCCGGGAGCGGGAGCAGCTTGATGTCGGTGTAACGGTTCTCGAGGCGCAGGCCGAACACCGCGAGCAGTTGGTTGGCGTCGGTGGTCTCGTTGTTATGCAGGTCCTGATTGCTCAGCAGGATCAGGCCGCCGCCGTCGTTCACGAACCGCCCGAGCGTGGTCACATCAGCCGCGTTGAAATGATGCGGCGGCGGATTCGTGCCATGCGCCTTGTCATTCGGATTGGCGATGAGCACCACCCGCACGCCCCGCAGCGATTCCGTGGTTAGCGGCGCTGCGCTCACCCGCACGTCGAACTCGCGGCCCAATCGCGTGAGCACTTCGCGATACGCGCCGTCCGGCGCATAGCGATTCTCGCCCGGCGCATTGAAATAGAGGCTGTACAACAACACCGGCCGCCCGCCGCCCGCACCGCCCGCGCCCGTGCGACAACCGACCGCCGCCACGACACACGCCAGCACCACGAGGGAACGCGCCACAAAACCGGAGAGCAATGGATTCATCCGTGTTGTTTCCCCGACTGCGGTGGGAATGACGAGAGAATTTGCGACCGACGAGAAGCGGTTTCAGCGAGGGCGCGGCGCGAAACCGGAAAGCGAAGCTCAAAGCCTAAAGCTCAAAGCTCAAGAGAACGGCCAAGCTCCAAAGCCGATGCGCAACGCCTGCCCTGGGAGCGCTGTTTCGCAAACCTGCGATGTCGCCGACTTCCAAGCCGGTGGCGTGTCGATCTCGCCGGACGCGCCCCGGATTCAAAAACCCGCGATACAGCAGGCTGGGAAGCCTGCGCTACAAATTGGTTGTGCCAGATCTAGGTCGCCCATCTTGGTTTTTGCTCCTTGGTCATTCCCTTGAGCTTTGAGCTTTATGCTTTGAGCTTCCCCACCTTCACCGCGCATTCCCCGCGACCGTCCCCTCCGTCGGCTGCGCCGCGAGCTTCGTCGGTGCCGGCGCGCCGTGGCTCTTGGGCAGGCCGAGCAGGCGCTTGGCTTCCCCGAGCAAAAACTTCGTCTCCATGAACGGCTGATAGCTGATGTCCTGCCAGCGGATGAGTCCGTCGCCGTCGATGAGGAAGGTGCCGTGCAGCGGCTTGGCCTCGAAGTCATCATGCACGCGGTAGCTTTTGAAGGTCGCCAGCGTGTGGTCCGAGGCGAGCGGAATCGGGAAGCCACCGTTGTATTTCGCTTTCTCGCCGGTCTCGCGCAGTCCCGCCACCGAGTCCGTGCTGACGGCCACCAGCGCAACGCCCGCCGCCTTGAACTCCTCGACCATCGGCGCAAACGCCACGAGCTGCTCGATGCAATGCGCGCAACCCGCGCCGAGGTAGAACACCACCACGACCGGCTTGCCGCGATAATCACGCAGCGAAACGGGCTTCCCCTCACCATCGGACAGCGTCCAGTCCGGCGCGGCGGACGGCTGCCAGCGAAACGGCCCGAGCGATTCAAGGCTCGGCCGCAAGCCGAAATCCGCCGCGCGCGACAGCGGTGGCCGCCAGTCGGCCTCGAGCTCGAGTTCTTTCACCACCGGCGCGAGGCGGCGGAACACCGGCGCGGTGAGATCGGCCTCGGCGGCCAGTTCGCGCAGTTTGAAAAACGCGGCGAACGCTTCGGCGAAGTGGCGGTTCTGATACGCGAGGTCCACGTAGCTCGCGAGCGGCTGGACCAGGCGCTCGCCTACGTTCATTGCTTCCTTGGCGAACTCCTCGGCCTTGCCCTTGTCACCGGCCGCGAAGTGCATCCGCGCCAGCCGGTCGCGGGGCACCTCTTTCAGTTTGGGCAACTGCTCTTTGGCCTCGGCGACCTTGCCGTCCTTCAGCGCCAGCAGGCAGCGCAACTCGGCAACCGCCGCGCTGATCGCGTTGGTGTTGCCCGTGGCCAGTTGGAAGGCACCGCTGCTCAAACTGCCGGGCGCGTTTTTCTTCGGCGCTGGTTTCGGGGAATCTTTCGCGGCGGCGGCGCTGTTGGTCGCACTGCCGTTGGTGGTCGCCGTTTTCGCGGTCGCGTTGGTCGCGGTGACAGCGGGCGCGGGGCGAACGGGGGCGACCGCGACGACGTTCGTGGTGAGAATGGCGCGGGCTGCCTGCTCGATCAGGTTGGTCTGCGCGGTCGCGGGCACGGTCGCTGGCGTGGCCGTCGGTGCCTTCGTCGGGGCCGAAACCGCCGGAAGTGCGCCCGACGCATTGGTGAGCACGGGCTTCGCGGCGGGCGCATTGGTCGCTGTGGGTTTGACCGCCGCCGCGTTATTCGTCGCGCCCGGCTTGCTGGCCGGTGCATTCGTGGACGGCGCGGGCTTCGTCGCCACCTTCACCGCGAGCGCTTCCAACGCGGCGATCTGGCGCTTGCCGCCAGCGAGATCGCCCGTGTTCAGCGTCGCCAAGCCAAGCGCATGAAAACGCCGCGCCTCGTGATCGTTGTTGTCCGTCGGCTGGAGATAAACCGAGCCGCTGAGCGCAAGCAGTTCCTCCCACAATTCGTAGCGCACGAGCGTCTCGAGCAACCGCTGATAGCCGTAGGCCGAACTGCCGCGCGTCAGCGTGTTGTGCTTCGGATGCCGCGGCAGCTCGATCATGTTCTTCGCCAGCTCCACCGCGCGGCGGACCGCGCCGATGTTGTTCAAGTCGCGGATCAGCCATTCGTTGTTGTGCGCGAAATTGTGAATCTGATCCGGCAGCACGCGGTTGCTCATCATGTAAGCATGGTCCACGCGCGCGCTCGCCTCCTGCTGCCACGCCGCATCCGCGTAGCGCTTGAGCGCCGAATACGTGTGCCCGCTCATGTGCCACATGTGCGCAATGCCCGGCGCGGACGGACCGCAATTGGCCGCGGACACCAGCGCGTTGGTCGCGCGCGCGCCGTCGTCCCAGAGATGAATCCGGTAATGGTTGACCGGATGAAACCGGTTCGCCGCCAGCACGGCGTCGAGCAATTTGTCCACGTCCTTCTTGTCATCCGCGCCCACGCCCTTGCCGCTGCTCTGCCACAATTGCACCGCCAGCAGCGCCTTGGCCTCGAGGTCGTCCGGGTGATCCTTCACGATTTTTTCCAACGCCTGGTTGTAGGCTTTGCGCCGGTCCTTCTCCTCGCGCTTCTCGCCCTTCTTGTCGTCGCGCAGCAGATCAGCCAGCGCCGCGATCCACTGCTGCTCGCGTGCCCCGGCGTTGGCCCGGAGTTTTTCCGCGGACTTGATGAACTCCTTCGCGCGTTTCTGGTTGTTGGGATTCGCCATCGCCATGCCCCAGAAGGCCATCGGACACGCCGCATCCAGCGCCGCCACCTGCCGGAAGGAACGCTCCGCCTCGAAATAGAAAAACCCGTGCAACTGCCCGATGCCCTGGTCAAAAAACTTCTGCCCCAGCGGGGCTTTCGTCGTGATCGGAAAATGCACCGCGCCCATACCGGGCATCAGGTGCGCCTCCTGCCGCGGCCCTTCGTTGAACGCATCGCCGTGCTGCGAATGACCGGGCACCTGGTCGTGATCCGCGCGCAGTGCGGAAGCGCCCAGGGCGCAGGCGAGCACGAGGAGAAAGACAACGGACCAAAGTGGGCGGCGCGGGTTCATGGCAGCATTCGGTGACAGCCCGGTGTTCCGGGCCATTCAGCGACGCGCTCACAGTTCGCCCAACTCGACTGGGCCGCAAGCGGCTTCTCAGCGTGACGCGGCGCCCCTCCACCTCGTGCCCGCAGCAATCGGGACGCAACTCAACGCGCGACGCTTCCACCTCCACCCAGCACACCGTAAAGCTCCGGCCGCCGCTGCCGGAGCACGGTGGCCCGCAGGTCATTGGCCGGTGTCGGCAGTTGGTTCGGCTGATACTCCGGCAGGTTTCCGGTGGGCTGATAAGGGGTGTAAACCCGCGTGTAGCGCAACGGCCGGTCATTGTTCAGATCAAGCACGGCCGTGGCGATGGTTCGCTTGCGATACTCGCTGCTGGCGACCACCGTGCCCGTCGGATCGGCAATGAGGCTGCGGTGCCGATGTTCGGTCGAAGGACTCGTCGCCTCGACCAGAAAAAATCCGCCGTCCATCGCGCGCGACAGATCGCGCAGCTCCCGGGACTGGGCGTCCGGCGCCCAACTCGCTGTCGGAGTGAACAAGATGTCCACACCCTGCAGTGCGTAACAACGGTCCAGCTCGACGAACTCCTCGTCGGCACAAATGCGCACCGCGACCCGGCCGAAATCGGTCTCGAACACCGGCGCGTTGGTGCCCGGGATCATTTCCGGATGCGTCTTGACCAACTTGGAGTACCGGCCGACCTCGCGGCCATCGCGGCCGTACAGGATCGCCTCGTTGCGTTCCAATCGGTCCACCACGCCGGCGAGAATCACATACATGTTCCACTGTCGCGCCTTCGCGGCCACCTGGGAGTTGCGGGCCTTGGCGACCGCCGTCTTGCTCGCGATCGACTCCGGCGGCTGGCCCGTAATCCAGATATGTTCGAAAGTGCAGGCGATGTCCGTGCCCAGGCGCCCGGCTTCATCGAGAGCGGCCAGCAGACTGTCGAAGTTGGCCAGCGAACCCAGCGCGGTGGCGCGGATCGTGCGCTTGACCCAGGGCCGGTCCGGCACCGGCACCACGGGCGCGGTCAGCGCCGCGAAGGCCGCGTTGGTATAGACTTGGCGCCCCTCCCGGAGCGAACCCTTCGACAACGTGGCCGTGGCCATACCCACGCCGGTGCGCGGCGTCGAAGCCACGCGCTGGCCTTCGCGATTGATCACATACGACCGCCCCAAGGGCATTCCGCAGAACGGCGGAAAGGAACTGGTGATCCAGCCCGGCGTGGCCGACGCGTAGCGCGCGCACGCGATGTTGACCGCGTAATCATAGCCCCGGCCCGCGGTGGGAAAGTCCTGGGCATACTCGTCATCCACCGGCTCCGGCTGCTGCGCCCAACAAATCAAGCTCGCGCCTTGGGTGGTGTAAACGTGGTCGATTTCGGGAAAGAAACGGTCGGACCCGATGCGCATCGCGACCTTGCCAAACTCGGTCTGGAACACCGGGAGTTCGTTGCCGAGGTCCATCGTCTCGTCCGGCAGCTTGTGCGATTTCCGATATTTGCCCACCAACTTGCCGGTGCGATCCGACAGGAACGACGTGATGTACGTCTTGCCGTCGGCCACTTCGCGGATGTTCCCGACGATGTACACTTGGTGTTCGCGCGACTCCGCCGCCAGCGCCCGGCTGATCGGTCCGGGAATCGGCTCGCCGTCGGTCTTCACACACTCCATCGGCAGCACGATGACGTCCGTGCCCTCGGTGACCGCTTGATTTATCTTCGCCACCACGGCTGGCAATGTCCGGCCTTCGTCGCTCCAGAGCTGGCACACCACCGTGACGCGAATGTGCCGGCGCACGGCCGGAACGGCCTCGCCGGCCCTCCCGTCAACTGGTCCGGCCCTCGCGGAGCCAACGCCCTGCGGCCCTTTGCCGGCGGAAAATCCCAGGGCGGCGCCCGCATTCGCCGGCACGGTGGCGCCTTGCTCCAGCGGCAGCGTGAACGCGGGCGCCACCGCACCTTCCGCCGCCAGCGGCGTGGCGAGCGGCGCGATGGGCAGACCCACGACCCGGTAAAACCCCGCCGCCACCCGCGGCATCGTCGGGGCCACGAACCCATAAGGGCTTTGCAGAACATGGAGATTCGTCACGACCGTCCAGTCTCGCTGCACCAAGTTTGTGGCGAACTGGATTTGATTGATCAGCCCCGTCGGACTCTCAATCGTCAGCATCAGCCCCGTCGGACTCTCAATCGTCAGCATCGGCACCAGCACGAGGCTGTTGATTCGCGGGTCCGCCGCCGGCACCCGCAGCGCAAGGCTTAGGCACAAAGCAAACCACAACCCCAGCGCGAGTCGCAGCCGGCACCTGCGCTCACTTGGGTTTCCTCCCGCGCTCCCCCGGTGCGACGTCTTCCCCAGCAGGTTCTTCCTCCCAGTCATTTGCGTTTTCATAGGCCCTTTCTCTCCGCAGCCCCATGCGAGGTTGAGCGCTGTCGTTTGGGCAGTGCTCTCAATGATCTGATTGGAAAATGGCGCTCCGGCCAAAACCTGTCTGTTCCGCGATTGGCAAAGTCCCTACTTTTCTTGGCCGCGTGACTGGGGATTGGTGCGCGCCCCGCGCCTTGCGGCACAGTGTGAGCAGCGAATTTTGCCGACGCCCCGGTGGTCAACGACCTTCTTTCCAACCATGACGCCCTTTGATGCAACGCGAGCGACAGCCTTTGTTTCCGGGCTTTTTCGGAATGCCTGGAGCCGCCGGACATTTTCACTCGCCGCATTTTCGGCCGCCATCCTTTTCCTCCCGCTCAACATCTCGGCGGCGGATTCGCCCTCCATGCCCCTCGCGAATGCCCGCAAACACTGGGCCTTTCAGGCCTTGCAACGTCCGCCCCTTCCCACCGCCCCGAGCGCCACCGCCCCCGCCGCCAGCACGAATCCCATCGACGCCTTCCTCGCCCGCGCGCTCGCCGCCGACGGCCTCGCGCTCTCGCCTCGCGCGCCGCGGGACGCGCTCCTCCGCCGCCTCGCCTTCACGCTCACCGGCCTGCCGCCCACGCTCGAAGAGATCGAAACTTTTGCGCGCGACGATTCCCCCGCTGCCGTCGCACGCCTCGTCGAACGCTATCTCGCCTCGGCGCGTTTCGGCGAACGTTGGGGCAAGCACTGGCTCGACGCCGCGGGCTACGCGGATTCCAACGGCTACTTCTCCGCCGACTCGGACCGGCCGCTCGCCTATCGCTACCGCGACTGGGTGATCCGCGCGGTGAATCGCGATCTGCCCTTCGATCAATTCGTCCGCGCCCAACTCGCCGGCGACGAACTCGCCGCGTGGACGCCCGGCACCGCCGCCACGCCCGAAATCATTGATCTCATCGAGGCCACCCACTTTCTCCGCAACGGCCAGGACGGCACCGCCGAGAGCGACGGCAACCCCGAGGAAGTCCGCACCGACCGCTACTATGCGCTCGAAGCCACGATGCAGATCATCGGCTCCAGCCTGCTCGGCCTCACGCTGCAATGCGCCAAATGCCACGACCACAAATTCGAGCCGGTCACCCAGCGCGATTACTACCGCCTCCAGGCCGTGCTCTATCCCGCCTTCAACATCGAGAAATGGGTCACGCCCAAGAACCGCATCGTCGAAGCCGCGCTGTCCGGCGAAACTGAACGCTGGCAGGCGCTCGAAACCTCGCTCGACCACGAAGCCAAGAAACTCCGCACGGATCTCGCCGCGTGGCTGCGCGACCATCGGCCCGCGGGCGAAATTCGCTTCGGCGATGATTTCTCCGTTACCAGCGGGCTCGCCGCTCGCTGGTCCGCCACCGCGCCCGGCGACAATCTCCCCGGCGGCACTCCGCCAGTGAAACTCGACTCGACCGCTGCACCCGCCGCGCTTCAAACCAACGGCACCTTGCGCATCATCGAGTCCGGCCAATCCGGTGACCGCTGGCTCGCGACGACGCAGTCTTTCCAGTGGCGTCCCGCGCGCACCGGCGAATGGATCGAGGCGACCTTCGACCTCGTGGCACTGAAGCTCGATGACAAGGGCAAGCCCGCCGAGCGCGTGGCGTTCTTCATCGCCGCGCGGGATTTCAATCACGACGGTCCCGTCCGCGGCGGCAACATTCTCCTCGACGGCAATCCCGCCGGCGGCGCGGTCGTGGTCGTGGATTATCCCGGCAAAGATTCCAAATCGCGCGGCCAGCTCGGCAAGGAACCCTATCAAGCCGGCCGCAATTACGGCGTCCGCGTCACCCGCCGCGGCGACGACGACTTCGCGCTCGAACATCTCGTGGACCACATCCCCGACGGCGCGCCTGTGAAACTCGCCGCCGCCGATCTGCCCGTTGGTGGCTTCGCGTTCGAGTATTGCTGCGGCCGCAGCTTCATCGTGGACAACGTTCGTATCGAGCGATCGCCCGCCACGTCCTCCGAAAAACTCGCCGCTGCCGAAAAAATCTTCCGCGAACAATCCGCCGCCAAACGCAAAGCCTTCGACGACGCGACCAAACAACTCGCCACGCGTCGCCAGCCCAAGCCCGGCCGCATCGCGTGGGTGAGCGACCTCGCCAAGGAACCGCCCGTCGTGCGCCTGCTCGACCGCGGCAATCACCAGACGCCCGGCGAAAAGGTTGAACCCGCGACCTTCGCCTTCCTCAGCAGCGCCGGCACCAACACGCTCCTCGCTCCCGCGTCCGCCACCACGCGCGGCACCGGCCGCCGCCTGGCGTGGGCGAACTGGCTCACGGAGCCGAACTCGCCGCAGTCCGCGCTGCTCGCGCGCGTCACCGTCAATCGCGTCTGGCAGCACTACTTCGGCCGCGGCCTCGTCGAGACGCCCGACAACTTCGGCCTCAGCGGCGCTGCTCCGTCCCATCCCGAGTTGCTCGAATGGCTCGCCGCCGAGTTCGTAAACCCGACCCAAAACGTTGAGGGGTTGAAAGGTTCAAGGGTTGCAGCGATTCCCGCGAGCGTCGCCGTTTCAACCCTTCAACCCTCCAACCCTTCAACCCCTCCCCCATGGAGCCTGAAGCACCTCCACCGCCTCATCGCCACCTCCGCCGCCTTCCAGCAATCCGCCGCGCCACGCGCCGATGCGCTCGCCCGCGACGCCGACAATCTCAAGTTCTGGCGCTTCCCCCTGCGCCGTCTCGATGCCGAAGCCATCCGCGATGGAATGCTCGCCGCCGCCGGGCAACTCGGCGCGAAATCCAGCGGCCCCTACGTCCCGACCAAACGCGACGGCGTCGGCGAAACCATCGTCGATGAAACCAACCCCGATGGCCGCGCCCGCTCCGTCTTCCTGCAACAACGCCGCAGCCAGGTGCCCACCTTCCTCACCGTCTTCGATGCCCCCTCGATCGTCTTCAATTGCACCCGCCGCGCCGCGACCACGATGCCGCTCCAGTCGCTGAGTTTGCTGAATTCCGACTTCGCCGTCCGCCGCGCCGCCGACCTCGCGCAACGCCTCGAACAAATCGCTGGCAAAGAAACCGCAGCCCGCCTGAACACCGCCTTCCAACTCACCGCCGCCCGCCCGCCGCGCGCCGACGAGCACACCGCCGCCGTCGCATTTCTCGAATCCCAAACCGCCCTCCATCGCGCGAACAAATCCAAGCAGTCCGAGCAACAAGCCTGGACCGACCTCTGCCAGTCCCTCCTCGCCAGCCACAATTTTCTCTACCTCGAATGAAAACCCGCACCGATCCCACCGCGCCCGCCGCGGAGCGCCGAGCATTGCTCGGCCCGAACCCACCGCGACCGTCCGAGCCGAGCAATGCTCGGCGCTCCGTGCTCAGCACCCCCGATCTCACCCGCCGCGCCTTTCTCGGCCGCTCCGCCGGCGGTCTCGGCTTCCTCGCGCTTCAGCACTTGCTCCCACCCGACACCCACGCCGCGCCCGTTCCCTCCTCATCTTCTCCCGGCCACTTCGCGCCGCGCGCCCGCGCCGTCATCAGCCTCTTCCAGCACGGCGGACCGAGCCAGATGGACCTTTTTGATCCCAAGCCCGCGCTCACCAAATACGGCGGCAAACCCTACACCGCCGGCCCGCTTGAGATTCACTTCGACAAACAAGCCGGCAACGTCCTCGCCTCGCCCTTCCAGTTTCAGCGCCACGGCCAGTGCGGCATGGAACTCTCCGAGCTTCTCCCGCACACCGCGAGCATCGCCGACCAGATCACTCTCGTGCGCTCGATGAGCACCGGCTCCGTCGATCACGAATCCGCCCTGCGCATCATCCACACCGGACGCTTCCTCGCCGGCCTGCCCAGCCTCGGCTCGTGGGTGCTTTACGGACTCGGCACGGAAAACGAAAACCTCCCCGCCTACGTCGTCCTCGCCGACCCTGGCGGCCTGCCCGTGGATGGCGAACGCAACTGGTCCTCCGGCTGGCTCCCCGCCGTTTATCAAGGCACGCCCTTCCGCAGCGGCAACACGCCGGTCTTCAATCTCCACACGCCCGCGGGCGTCTCCGCCGCCGCGCGCGAAGATCAACTCGCCTTCCTCAAAACGCTGAATCGCGGCCACGCCGCGCGCTTTCCCGAGAACAGCGAACTCACCGCGCGCATCGCCAATTTCGAGACCGCCGCCCGCATGCAGCTCGCCGTGCCCGAAGCCCTCGACCTCTCCGGCGAATCCGCCGCCACCCAGCGCCTGTACGGCCTCGACAACCCCGTGACCGCCGAATACGGCCGCCGCTGTCTCCTCGCGCGCCGACTCGTCGAACGCGGCGTCCGCTACGTGCAGCTTTTCCTCAACGGCCAACCCTGGGACACCCACGACAAAAACGCCGAGCGCCTGAAAAACCTCTGCGCCCGCACCGACCAGCCCAGCGCCGCCCTCGTCCGCGACCTGCAACAGCGCGGTCTCCTCGACACCACCGCCGTCCTCTGGACCGGCGAATTCGGCCGCCTCCCGATCTCGCAGGGCAAGGACGGCCGCGACCACAACCGCCACGCCTTTTCGCTCTGGGCCGCCGGCGGCGGCTTCCGCGCCGGCCACATCCACGGCGCGACCGACGACTTCGGCTACCGCTCCGTGCAGGACGTCGTCACCGTCTCCGACTTCCACGCCACGCTCCTCCACACCCTCGGCCTCGACCACCACCGCCTCACCTTCCCCCACGAAGGCCGCCCCGCGAGCCTGACCGATCCCGAGGTAACGCACGCGCGGGTGGTGAGGGAATTGCTGGGGTGATGTTCGGAGCGGAAGGCGGCAGGAAAACACCCCCAACCAACAGGAGATTCATGCAACCGGTGGACGCGGAAAGCGGCGGAGCAGGCGGATGATCCAGAGCACCAGGACGACGCCGTAGCCGCCGAGCAGCCACCAGATTTCCCCGCCGAGTCGCGGCTCCGGGAGCAGGTTCGCGCGGAGCGTGAGTTCGCCGATGATCGCTAAGAAAACCAACGTGAGCGCGCCGAGGAACGCCATCGCGTCCGCGACGTCCGCGAGGCTGGCGGCGCGGCGCTCCGGTGCGAGCCAGTAGTTTTTGTGCGGAAGATTGATCAGAGAATTCGGGATGCGCCCGAGCCAGCGCGGGAGCAGGCCGAAGACCGCGCCGAACAGGCCGAGCAGCGCGACGTGAAACACGAAGAAGCCTTCCTTGCTCATCCAGCCGTTGGCGCGGCCAGCCGCGTCGAAATGCGTCGCCAGCTTTTCCGGGAGGCGCGGTGCGTAGCTGGCCACTTGCAGCGCGGTGATCAACAGCACGACACCGCATATCAAAGCGCTAAAATTTTGGGACCGATTTTCATGCCAACCAGTGCCGTTCAACCGCCGACGGCACGAAGCGTTGGGGACGCTGGCGTTTTGGAGTGCGGTGACTTGTCACCGCTTTTCGCAGGCGACTTGTCGCCGTCAAACATCCGTGCGCGTCCAGACACGCGGGCGCGCTGGCGCTGGCGCGAGCCGTGAACGTGCCCGTTGAAAACGTGCGGCTCCCGTGGTTCGACGGCGACAAGTCGCCTCGGGAAAGCGGTGACAAGTCACCGCACTCCAAAGCCGGAACCGCGCCGAGTGCCCCAGCAGCCGCGCCGCGTTTATCCGAGTTCATCCGTGATTCCTCAATCCCATCCGCGCCTTTCGGCATCACTCATTCGCGCCCAACGCCGCCATCGTTCGCGCCAGCATTCCGTTCGCATCAAACTCCAATTCCCGCGGCGCAGTCAGGATTTCCAGATCGCTTCGCCCCCGGGCCAGCGGCAGAAACGCCTCGCCGCACTCGACCTCTTCGACATGCAGCGTGTTGCGAATCCAGAGCAGCTTGGCGTGCGGCGGTTCGGTGAGGCCGATGGTCGCCAGCGCGACAGTGAGCAGTTCGCGGTCGGTGGCGTAGTGCGGCGGGATCATGCCGACCTGCGGGAAACATGCGGTCGTCACGTTGATGTAAGTGATGCGCGGGTCCATCGCTTCGACCACGCGCGTGAGGCAAAACTCCGACTTGCCCAGGCCCGTCGCGTTGCCGTGGGTCTGCTCGGTGAGGCTGCGGACGGCGATGCGCTTCACCTTCGGAAATTCGTCCGGCGCCGGCCCGTGTTCGTGGTGCTTGCGGCCGATGACATTGGTGTCCATGCCGCAGCCGGAAATCTCCTTGCCCATCTCATCGACCAGCAGCAGGTCCGCATGATCGAACGGCAGGCGCGGCAGCCATTGGCGCGACAGCGCAAGAAGTTCGCGGTCCTGCGTTTCCAATTCGTGCGGCAGCACCGCGCGGATCAGGCCCGTCTCGTCGTAGGCGTTCTCCACGATGCCGAGGCCCGCGAGAATGCGGCCTTTCTCAATAACACGCCGCCCCACGCTGCGGACAATCTGGTCGAGCGAATAATCCACAAACGCGCGGTGATAAATCTTCGCGCCCTCGTGTTTACCCAGGCCGATGAGCAGCATTTTCATCAGCCCGCTCTGATGCTCGCCGAAGAGTTCCGTGTGCGGTTTCACGCGGCCCACGACCAGCACATGATCGGCCGCCAGCGCGTCGCGCCCGAAGTGAACGGGCACGCCCTCCGGTGTCTGGTCGATCACCGCCGTCTCCATGCTGGTGCGAATCGGGCAGTCGCAAAACGCCTCGGTGATGCCGTAATTCGCCAAGATCGCCCGCTGGCCGTCCGCCGTGCCGCCACCATGACTGCCCATCGCCGCGACGATAAACGGCCGCGCACCCAGCTCGTGAAAAAAATCCACCGCCGCCTTGAGGATGATGTGGATGTTCGTGATCCCGCGGCTGCCGCCCGTGATTGCCACGCTCTGCCCCGCCCGCACGCGCCCGGCGATCCCGACGCGCGCCAGCTCCTCGCGCACCGCCGCCGCGACATCGGCGACGACGGGACGCTCAAACTTCTGCCGGACACGAAACACTCTGGGGAAGGCGGCGGACATGCGCAGAACGTAGCGACCGGCCTGAGCCGGTGAAAGCGGGATGTGGTGGGCGTCGTTCGCCGCAGCACCAGCATGAAAACGCCGGGTCTATCCTCGGGGCATTTTTTGTCGCGGTCTGGCACGCATGGCGGCCGACCCGATGCGAAATACTCCGGCGAACGAACTCGAAGGTTGACCCCGGCGGAGGCGCATTGCTAGTTTCCGCGCCTTTCGCGGCTCAGATCGTGCGGTTCCGGCGGTGCCGATTGTGGCTGTGATCCGTCTATGCGACACACTATTTCCGTTTTGGTTGAGAACAAATTCGGCGTGCTCACGCGCGTGGCCGGCCTGTTTAGCGGGCGCGGCTACAACATCGATTCGCTGAATGTGGCTCCCACCCAGGACCCCAGCGCCTCGCGCATGACCATCGTCACGCGCGGCGACGACGCCACGCTCGAGCAGATCGTCAAGCAGCTCAACAAGCTGGTGGACGTGCTCAAAGTGCAGGACTTCCGCGACGGCGAATACATCGACCGCGAGCTGGTGCTCGTGAAGGTCAGCGTGGACTCGAAGACCCGCGCCGAGGTGATGCAGATCACCGACATTTTCCGCGCCAAGATCGTGGACGTGCAGCCCGCGAGCCTCACCATCGAGATCACCGGCAACGAATCCAAAACCGAGAAGTTCCTCGAGCTGATGCAGACCTTCGGCATTCTCGACCTGACCCGCACCGGGAAGGTGGCGCTGCCGCGCAAATGATTTTTTCCGGCGAATCAGTTTTCCCATCAACTAAACTCAACCCAACTCCCAACCTCACTCGATCCCATGGCTGTTAAGATTTATTCGGACAAAGACGGCGACCTGAACGTGTTTCAGGGCAAAACCCTCGCGGTGCTCGGCTTCGGCTCGCAGGGCCACGCCCACGCGTTGAACCTCAAAGACAGCGGCTGCAACGTCATCATCGGCCTCTACGAAGGCTCCAAGTCCATCGCGGTCGCGAAGGACAAGGGCTTCGAGGTCGTGCCCACCGGCGAGGCTGTGAAACGCGCCGACGTGATCTTTGTCGCGCTGCCCGACACCAAGCAGGCGGCGGCCTATGAAAAGGACATCGCGCCCAATCTCACCAAGGGCAAAACCATTCTGTTCAGCCACGGCTTCTCGATTCATTTCAAGACCGTTGTCCCGCCGGCGGACGTGAATGTTATCATGGTCGCGCCCAAGGGACCGGGGCACATCGTGCGCCGCCAGTTCACTGAGGGTAAAGGCGTGCCGAGCCTCATCGCGATTTATCAAAACCCCGGCAAAAACGCCAAGAAGCTCGCGCTCGCGTGGGCCAAGGGCATCGGCGGCACCCGCGCGGGCGTGCTCGAAACGACGTTCAAGGAAGAAACCGAGACCGACCTGTTCGGAGAACAGACCGTCCTGTGCGGCGGTTGCAGCGCGCTGGTCAAGGCGGGTTTCGAGACTTTGGTCGAGGCGGGTTACTCGCCGGAGATGGCCTACTTCGAGTGCTTGCACGAGCTGAAGCTGATCGTGGATCTGATGAACGAAGCGGGCATCAGCGGCATGCGTTTCTCGATCTCCGAAACCGCCAAGTGGGGCGATGTCAGCGTCGGCCCAAAGATCATCGACGCGAGCGTGAAGAAGCGGATGAAGGCGGCGCTCGCCGACATTCAGTCCGGCAAATTCGCCCGCGAATGGGTCAAGGAATATCAGAGCGGCTATCCGCGCTACAATGCGCTGCTCAAGGCCGACGTGGATCACCCGATTGAAAAGGTGGGCGCCAAGCTGCGCGCGATGATGCCGTGGATGCAGAAGCGGTCCATCAAGGGCGTGCAGGCGGCGTATTGAGTTTTCGGTCTCTCAACGCAAGCGACGACCGCCGGCGGCACCCGACCGCCGGCGGTTTGTTTTTCGGGTGTTCGTCGCAACTTTGGTTTTGTGGTGGTTTTAGAGTCGGGAACAACTACTGTGCCGCTGTGAAACGGATCGTCGAAATAGCCCTGCTCGTGCCGGGGATGCTTGCCCTCTCTGGCGACGCCTTGTGGGCGGCCGTGGATGCCAAGGCTTCCTACCAGATCATCGTGGATCGCAATCCCTTCGGCCTGCGCCCGCTGCCGCCGCCGGTCAGCGCCGCCGGTCCGCCCGAGCCGCCGCCGAAGCCCCCCGCGAGTTTCAAGCTGGTCGGCATCACCTCGATTCAATCGCCGAAAAAAGCGCTTATCCTCAAGACCGAGACCACCCCCAATACCAAGCCGAAATATTTCCGCATCGAAGAAGGCGGCCGCGACGGCGACATCGACGTGCTGGAAATCGACGCCAAAAACGGGAGCGTCAAGATCGCCTACGCGGGCAACAATTCGGTGCTCAAGTTCGAGAAGGAAAATGTGAAAGCCGCCGGCACGCCCGGAGGACCGGCGATGCCGAATTACGCCGCTGCGCCCGGCATGGGACTCCCGCCGCCGCCTGCCATGAGTACCACGATGCCCGGTGGTGCGCCTTACCAACCGAACGCGGGCGCAGCCGCTTTGGGCGGGCGGTTCAACACCGGACTGTCACCGGGAAATCCCAACAACGGTGCCTACAATCCCAGCGGGAACATCCCGCCGCCCGGCGGCACTCCGAGCGGGGCGGCGCCGCAGTTTAATTTTCAACTTAACACCCCCGGCTCCGGCGAACCCGTGCGGACCGTTCCCACCCGCCAGCTCCGCATCAATCCCGGCGGCACGCCCCAGAGCAGTTCGCCGCCCACGCCCGCGCCGGTGGATCCCGACGTGCAGGCCGTGTTGATCGAACTCAACCGCCAGGCCACCGCGGCGGACGTGAACAAGGGAAATCTCCCCCCGCTGCCCCCGACCGAACTGACGCCGCCGTCGCCGTAGTTCGGTCGCGCGAGTATTCGTGTCTCGCCCGTTCGCTGTGCGGCTCGGGAAAAAGTTTTGGTGTCGTTGCGGGGCCACCTAGCCGCGGTTGCCACGACTTGTATCAACGGTTGCCCTGCTTGCCGCGCCTTCGTTCACCGCAACCCCTCTGCGTTCCTTCCCATCTCTGCGGTGTTCTCAGTTTTCTTCCCCAAAACTCCATGCGCGCACCGAGGCGACGAGAGCCGGCGCAGAGCACCGCAGAGATGGGAAGGAACGCAGAGAGCTGTGGATAGCAGTCCGATTACGGGTGACCACGGCCGAAGCGACCGTCGCGTAGGCTCGTCGGGCAGCGTCGTTTTTCTCGGCACCTTGCCGGGCGAAACCACCGATCTTTTGAACACCCCGCTCCCCACCCGTGTTATTCCGTGTCCATCCGTGGTTGAACTTCCCCCTTCCGCTCGCTCCTCAAAACAGCGTCCCCTTCAGTTCCTTCAGCGCATTGATCATGAACTGGAACGCCACCGCCGCCAGCATCAGCCCCATCAGCCGCGTGATGATCTTCAGCGCGATCGGCCCCAGCCATTTCGCGCCCGTCGCCGACAGGCGCAGGATCACGTAGCACGCGAGCATCACCGCCGCGATGCACAGATACAGCGCGACCTGCTGTCCGAAGTTCGCCGCCTTTTTGTGCAGCAGAATCACCGTCGTGATCGCTCCCGGTCCCGACAACATCGGCACCGCCAGCGGCGCGACCGCGATGTCCGCCTTGTGAACCGCCGCGTTCGTCTCCGCCACCGTCTCCTGCACTGCCGAACGTTTCGCCCGCAGCATGTCCACCGCCACGATCAGCAACACCATGCTCCCCGCCAGTTGAAACGCCGGCTGCGTGATTCCGAGAAACTTGAAAATCCACTCCCCCAACACGGCGAACACCAGCAGCACCCCCGTCGCCACCGCGCACGCCAGCCGCGCCATGCGAATCCGCTGCTCCGGCGTGTCCGTCGGCGTGATCGCCAGAAACGCCGGCACGCAACCAAGCGGATCGATGATGAAAAACAGCGACCCGCTCGCGAGCACGATGAATTCAAACATTGTCATACCGCGCACGGGGCGAGGATCGCCTCCGTCATGCCGTGGATGATCTTCTTGTCCGCCGGGCAAATCGTCGCCAGCACGCCGCCCAGCGTCGCCCGCTGCTGCTCCGCCTCGCCCGCCACAAAATAATACGGACACAGCCGCGCCCGCCCCGGCATCGGTATCAATTTCTGCGCCGCGAAATCAAACCACTCCGCCGCCACGGTCCGCGGCTTGTGGTACCGCTGGAGCACATGGGGCGACCGCGCGAAACCCGTCAGCGCCTTCTCCACCGCCGCCGCCCAGTCCGCCTGCGACAAATCGCTCCCCAGATAAACCCCGCGCGCCCCCCACGCTTCCGCCGAGAATCCCGACACCTTCAAAATCAAATCCCGCTCGCGCTGCGACAGCGACTTCAACTGCTGCCAGTCTGTCAGCCCCAGTTCGGGATAAGCCGCGTGCGGCGGCAACGGCGCGGGATCGAGCACCCAGGTGTACGGCACCAGCTTCAGCATTCGTGCGAGAAAACCCTCGCCCAACTCGCGTCGCCAGAACCCGCGCAGATTCCGGTTCCACAACAACGCGAACAACAGCTTCTCCTCGAAAATCGGCTTCGGCGGCGGCGTCAGGCGCAACCGCTTCTCCGCCGCCAGTTGAAGAATCTGCGCCGCATTCGCGACATTCGGCAGATCGAACAACTCGAAAAACCGATACACTGCATCGCCGTCTGCGAAGTCCGTGAACTCCGGTCCGCGCACCGCAAAACGCTCCCCGCCGAGCTGCCCGCAGAGCCACGCCATCTCCGGGCGATACGTTGCCGACTCCTCCGACACGACGACATGCACCCGCGCCGTGTCCCCGAAAATACTGGCGAATCCCCGCTGCATTCCGTCCGCGCCGCCCAGCACCGCGCCGCCATCACCGCTCGCCGCCACGACCGCCGCATACGTCTGATTCAACCACGCCGTCAGCCCGATCCCGCCCGGCACGCTGTCCAGCTCCGTCACGCTAATCCCCGTCTCGGTGAGCAAGAGGTCCGGGCGAATGATCCGCGGCAGTTCATTCTTCGTCGCCGCTGAGCGTTGCAGCGCGATCAATTCTGCCGGCTTGCCCTGATCCAGCAACGCCGCGACCCACTCCGGCTGCTTCCCCTCGCAGCTCTGCCGATACAGCAGATTCACCGCGCGGTTGAACTGCAACAACACGCGCCCAAGCGACTCGAGTTCCCGTGCTAGTTCCGCGCCCAGCGCAAACGGTGTCGGTGCAATCCTCCATCCATGTCCCTCGAACAACCCCGTCTCCGGCATCGCCGCGCGAATACGGCCGGCGGCCTCGGCGGACGATCGAGGCGATGCGGTCGATGCGGTCGATGCAGCGGACATGGCAACGGGAGCGCTCACACGCCCTCGTAAATCTCCGCCAGCGGCACCTCCAGCCGCAGCGATTTCAAAGCGACGCTCCCCTTCGTGTCCGTGACCGTCTCGCCTTTCCAATTGTCCGCGCGGCGGAACACGGTTACCGCGGTGGGAGCGCGGCGTTCACTCCGCAGCGGCCACGACGACACCCAGCGCGCTGGCGTTCCCCAACGCTCCGGTTGCAGATGAACGCTGCTGCGGCCTGAAGGCCGCGCTCCGGCCGCCGTGTGCGGCATCACCTCGCGCCCCGACGGCGCCACCAGCACGTATTCCTCCAGCGTTTCAATCTGGGTGTAAGCAAAGAATTTCTCATGCCTGTCCACCCGCTCCGTGCTCTCCGACAACACCTCGACGATCAACTTCGGATACCGGATAAACCGCTCTTCACTGTCGCGCTGGTCGCCCGTCACGACGAGGTCCGGGGAATAAAAACACTCTCCGTTCAGGAACTGAAGATTCACCCGGATGTCGATCATGGGCACTTGGTCTGCCGTCCCCTTAACCTGCCGCCGAATCGCATACAAAAGATTCCCCACCATCTGATTGTGATCCCGCGTCTCCCCCGCCATCGCAGACACCAGGCCGCCCGGATACTCGTGCCGCACGGCACTCGCCGCTTCCGCCACGAGATACTCGCTCACACTCACGTAATCCTGATTCTCAGCCGCCTGCATGGCCGCGACTGTTCCGAATAATCCTGCGCCTGACAAGCGGCGTCGCGCCCTCTTGTAGGAGGCGACGCGAGGAAAACCCGAGCACCGACACGGCGCAGCATGGGGCCATCGTACCCGATAAAGGGAGGGGGGGGGACGTTGGCAGACGCTAACCTCCCTCGGAACGAGCGCTTACCTCGCGCAGACAATTTTAGAACCTGCCAACACGCCGTCTCGCTGCTGGGAATCTCCTCTCGCCCTTCGCGAGGTCAGAGCAACCTCAACTCAAACTCCCCTTCTGCGGTCGCCCTGAATCTGCGGGACATCCCGGGGGATGTTGAATGCGCCCCCTCAGATGCCGCCCCGATTGGTCAGTCAAAACCCGCCTGTTCACGGCTCCGATGCGTGTCCGGAATTGGGAGTGAGTCTTTCCTGTATCTGCTCATTGAGCAGCGTCCCAGGGTCCGCCACCGGAGCGCGCCCGTCCGCAGGCGCAGCGGGATGGAGCGCAGTGAGTCGCGGGAAATCTCCTGCCGCCTCCATGCGTGCGAACCTCGCGCGGCCGGGGACGGCCGCACTCCGCGGCCGCTGCACGCCGCGCGCAACTCCCCGCTGCTCGCGCCTGGCGGCGTGCCCCCGATCGGCACCGCATACAGGCTGTCGCCAACATCATCGCACCACGACGATCGTGTCTTCGCATCGCCTGCCGCCCCGTTCCCGCTTGCTGCTTGCGGAGGGGCTCAAGTTTAATGAGCGTGCAACGTGGCTTTCAGCGACAAACAATTCTTCGCCGTGGCGGTGGCTCTCTACGGCGTGAGCATGCTGTACTCGGTGTTCCTGTGGCGGAAAGGGTTTCGCGAGGACGACCGCGCCAATTATTTCCTCATGCTCGCCGCGGCCGTCTGCCACACGGTCGCCATGTTCAAGCGCGGCTTCTCCCTCGAACGCTGCCCCGTCACCAATCTCTACGAAGCCACCACCTTCATCGCGTGGACCATCGTCGCGTGCTACCTCGTGCTCGGGCTGTGGGCACGGCTGCGATTCGTTGGGGCCTTCGCCTCGCCGATGCTGTTCGGCATCGGGGTCTTCGCGCTCATGCCGGCGCTGGATCAGGGCAAAACTTTGGAATTCACCAGCGGCTGGGCGAGCCTGCACGCCGCGCTGATTCTGTTGTCCTACGGCGCGTTCGGCCTCAGCGCCGTCGCCGCGCTGATGTATCTCTCGGTGGAACGTGACCTGAAATTCCACAAGCTCCGCGCCATCCGCTCGCTGCTGCCACCGATCCACCGGCTTGAACAAGTGATGACCCGCCTGTCACTCGGCGGCTTCGTCCTGCTGACCGCCGGGCTGGCCGTCGGCGCCTATTATCTCCAGATGACGACCGGCTCGTTCTACGCCCACGACGCCAAGGTGATCTGGTCGGCGCTGGTCTGGCTCCTCTATCTGGTGCTGCTCGTGCTGAACCTCCGTTTCGCGCAGATCGGCGGCCGCTTCGCCTTCGGCGCGATCGGCGGCTTCGTCTTCGTGCTCCTGACCTTCTGGGGCGCGAATCTGCTGTCACCCATCCACAATCCCTGACCATGCCCATCATTGCTCTTGGTCTCAGTCATCACTCCGCGCCGGTGCAGGTGCGCGAGCGGTTCGCCTTCGCCGAGTCCGCCATCCCCACCGCGCTGGAAAAACTCCGCGCCTCGGGCCTCGTCGATGAAGCCGTGATTCTATCGACCTGCAACCGCGTGGAAATCTACGCTGCCACCAGCCGCACTGATCACGATGCCCTCACCGGTCTGCGGCAATTCCTCCTCGACCATCATCAGTATCTCGATCCCATCGCCAACGAACTCTATCTCCTGCGCGAACCGCAGAGCGTCGAGCACCTCTTCAAGGTCGCCTGCGGCATGGACTCGATGGTCCTCGGTGAAACCGAAATCCTCGGCCAGCTCAAGAAAGCCTACGACCTCGCCCTCCAGCACAAGCACACCGGCGGCCGCCTGAACAAGGCCTTCCAGCGCGCCTTCAACGTCGCCAAACACATCCGCACCGAGACCAACATCCAGCGCGGCAGCATCTCCGTCGCCTCCGTCGCGGTCGAACTCGCGGAGAAGATTTTCGACTCGCTCGCCGAGCGCCATGTCATGGTCATCGGTGCCGGCGAGACCAGCGAGAAAACCGCCCGCGCCCTGCTCAGCCGCGGCGCGCGCAGCGTCATCGTCTCCAATCGTTCCCACGACCGCGCCGTCGCCCTCGCCACCGAACTGGGCGGACGCGCGATTCATTTCGACGAGTGGCACACCGAGTTCGCCCGCATCGACATCATCATCAGCAGCACCTCCGCGCCGCATTACGTGCTCGACCGCGCGCGGCTCGAACCGCTCCTTCCGCTGCGCGAAAACCGCCCGCTTCTCCTCGTGGACATCGCCGTCCCGCGCGACATCGAACCCGAACTGAACTTTTTGGAAAACGTGTTCCTCTACAACATCGACGACCTTCAGGCGATCGCGAACGACTATCTCAAGCAGCGCCACAGCGAGATCGCCCGCTGCGAAGCCATCATCCGCGAAAAAGCGAAGTCCGTGCTGACCCGCGCCACCGCCCCCGCCGCGCCGGCCCCCGCGCCCCGGCTCGCCTTCTCTACCGACTTTGCGCAATGAAACCGAGCATCCTCCCGGGAATGCCCGCGAAACAAACCGGAGGTCTCCCGCAGATTCAGAACGACCGCAGATGGAAAAACAAAAGCGGAAAATCTGTGGTCGTCCTGAATCTGCGGGAGACCCTTCCCTGTTCGGACGCTCACCGAAATATGAGTTCTGTTTGAGAACGAATTGAAATTCCACCCATGAGTAAACCCCCGCCCTGGCGCAACCCGTCGGCACCCGCCGCGCCCGCCCGCCCCCGCGCCGCCGCCCTCAAATCCGCCGACACCATCGTCATCGCCACACGCGGCAGCGCCCTCGCGCTCGCGCAGGCCAACCAGGTGCTTGCGCAATGCCGGGCCGCGTTTCCGCGGCTCAAGTTCGAGTTGAAGATAATCAAGACCACCGGCGACAAGCTCCAGACCGCCTCGCTGTCCAACCCCAGTCCCGAGCTGCCGAAAGGTCTCTTCACCAAAGAACTCGAAGTCGCCCTGCTCGAAAAACAGGCGCACCTCGCCGTTCACAGCCTGAAAGATTTGCCCACCGAACTCCCCGCGGGCCTGCGCCTCGGCGCGGTCGGTCAGCGCGCCGACGTGCGCGACGTGCTCCTCTACCGCGACCCAGCCCAGCTCGCCCACCTTGCAAAAACTCAGCCCGCCAGCGAATGGCGTCCCGGCCAGCGCGAAAAGCGCGGCTTCCCGGCGAACACCACTCTCGCCGCGCTCCCCGCCGGCGCGGTCGTCGCCACCAGCAGCACCCGCCGCCGCGCCCACGTCCTGCTGCTCGCGCCGCACCTGACCACGATTGAAATCCGCGGCAACGTCCCCACCCGCGTCCAGAAACTCGCCGACGATCCCGCGATGGACGCCACCATCCTCGCCGCCGCCGGCCTTGCGCGCCTGCAATTCCGCATCCAGCCCGACGGCCACCTTGTCGGCCCCGGCCTGCCCGCCGGCATCCTCGCCACCACGCTCGAAACCGACACCATGATCCCCTGCGTCGGCCAGGGCGCGATCGGTCTGGAAATCCGCGACTGCGACGAACTCGCCGCCGCCGTCTGCGCGCGCCTCGATCACTTCAACACCCACCAATGCGTCCTCGCCGAGCGCGCGTTCCTGCGCGCGATGGGCGGCGGCTGCGCCAGCCCCGTCGCGGCCCACGCCCGCGTCATCGGCCACCTGATCCACGTCCGCGCCATCTCCTTCACCCACGCCACCCCGCGCCGCGCCGAAGGCTCCCGCCCCGTCCGCGAAGCCGCTGCCCTCGGCGAAGAACTCGCCCGCCAGCTCCGGTAAAACGTCCCGCGGAGCGCGGCATAATTCCGTTTCAACATGCGACAGTCCGGCGCGTGCGAAGACGCCCCCCCCCCATCTGGAGTGCGGTGACTTGTCACCGCTTTCCCAAGGCGACTTGTCGCCGTCGAACTGAAGCTGGCATGGGTGGCGGATGGGGCGTCCCCGGCTCGCGCCAGCGCCGGCGCGCCCGCGTGACCGCAACCGAACAGAAGCTCGACGGCGACAAGTCGCCTAGCCAAAAGCGGTGACAAGTCACCGCACTCCAAACCGCCGTGACATCCCGATTTCGTGCCGCCTGCGCGATGGGTGAACGGCGATTCTATATCAGCACTTCTGTATCCCAGCCGTTGTCCGCACCCATCCCCCCGTTGGTCCTTGAACCCTTCCCTTGAGCTTTGAGCTTTATCCTTTGAGCTTTTTCCCGCCGCGTGTCCCCACGATTGACCCTGCCCCGCCGCTCCGTTATCCATTTCCACCATGATTTCAAAGGCATCAGCCCCGTCCGCACGAGGCGGGCTTGGTCGCCGCTTCGGCGGCATTCTCTCCTTGGTTTGCGCGGCGATTGGTTTGCTCGCGAATTTTTCCCACGCCCAAACCACCGCCGAAAAATCCGCTGCCCCCGCCACGCCCGCGACTCCCCGGCCGAAATCGGACCCGAAATCCGATACCGCTCCCGCTGCGAAATCCGCGACGAAACCCGAGAAAGCCGCCCCCGCCACCAAGACCGTCGTCGAACTCGCCGCCGACGCCCGCAAATCCGTCGTCATCGTCTCGCACTTCGGCCGCGACGGAAAACCCGACGGCGTCGGCGCGGGCTTCGTGATTTCCGCCGACGGCCTCATCGCCACGAGCCTCCACGTCATCGGCGAAGCGCGCCCGATGACCGTGCAGTTGCACAACGGCAAAACCCACGACGTCACCGAAGTCTTCGCTTGGGATCGCAAGCTCGACCTCGCCATCGTGCGCATCGACGCCGACGGCCTCAGCCCGCTGCCGCTCGGCGATTCCGACACCTTGCGCCCCGGCACGCCCGTGGTCGCCATTGGCAATCCCCACGGCCTTGATCACAGCGTCGTGCAAGGCGTCGTCTCGGCCCGCCGCGATTTCGACATGGTCGAGATGATCCAGGTCGCCATCCCCGTCGAGCCGGGCAACAGCGGCGGCCCGCTGCTCGACATGGAAGGCCGCGTCCACGGCATCCTCACGCTCAAATCCGCGGTCACCGCCAACCTCGGATTCGCCATGCCCGTCAACGCCCTCAAGCAAATCCTCCGCAAACCCAACACCGTCCCCGCCAGCCGCTGGCTCACCATCGGCGCGCTCAATCCCGCTGAATGGGTCCCGCAGTTTGGCGCGCGCTGGACGCAGAAATCCGGCCGCATCCAGGTCGAGGGCGCGGGCAAAGGTTTCGGCGGCCGCGCCTTGTGCGTCTGCCAGCGCGAAGTGCCTGGCCTTCCCAGCGAAGTGCAGGTCACCGTGAAGCTCGACGACGAAGCCGGCGCGGCCGGACTCGCCTTTGCCACCGACGACGAAAACCGCCACTACGGCTTCTATCCCACCGGCGGACGCCTGCGCCTCACGCGCTTCAACGGCCCCAACATTTTCTCCTGGACCGTCATCCAGGACATCGCCAGCGAGCACTATCACCCCGGCGATTGGAACACGCTGAAAGTGCGCATGGAAACCGAACGCATCATCTGCTCCGTCAACGGCCAGAAAGTCATCGAGATGCCGCTGACCGAAGCGCTGGAGGGAAAAGTCGGCCTCGCGAAATTCCGCGAGACCCGCGCCGAGTTCAAAGGCTTCCTCGTCGGGACCAACCTCGCCGCCAACCAGCCCAAGACCGTCGAACTCGCGAGCTTGACACGCAAAATCAAGGAACTCCCCGCGACCGGCGCGGTGGACCCCGCCGTCATCGAGGAATTGCAGACCCGCTCCGAAGCCAGCCAGACGCTCCTGCTCGACCGCGCCAAAGGTCTCGAACGCGAAGCCGAGCAACTGCGCAAACTCGCCACGCGCGTGCATTTCGAGGCCGTGAAACGCGACCTGATCAAAACCCTCGAAGGCGCTGAGGAAAAAACCGATCTCTTCCTCGCCGCCCTGCAAGTCTCCCGCCTCGACAACCCCGACGTGGACACCGAGGGCTACCGCCGCGAACTCGAAAGCATGGCCGCGCAAATCCGGGCCAAGCTCCCCGCCACCGCCAGCGAGGCCGACAAACTCGAGGCCCTCCGCGATTTTCTGTTCAATGAAAACGGCTTCCACGGCAGCCGCACCGACTACAACAACCGCGCCAACAGCTACATCAACGAAGTCCTCGACGATCGCGAAGGCATCCCCATCACGCTCGCCATCATCTACATCGAGCTGGCCCGCCGGCTCGACGTGACCGTCGTGGGCATCCCGCTGCCCGGTCATTTCGTCGTGCAACACAACCCGAAGAAAGGCCAGCCGCAGTTGATCGATGTCTTTGAAAACGCCCGCGTCATCTCGCGCCAGGAAGCCGAGGTGATCGTGTCCGCCTACACCGGCCGCCGCCTGCGCGAGGAACACCTCCAACCCGCCTCCAAGCGCGAGATCATCGTCCGCATGCTGCGCAACCTCCTCGGCGTCACCAGCAAGAACAGCGACTCCCCCAACCCGATGAAATACCTCGACCTCATCGTGGAACTCGCCCCGGACGCCGCCCTCGAACGCTGGAGCCGCGGCATGATCCGCCTCCAACAAGGCGAACGCGCCGGTGCCAAATCCGACTTCCGCTGGCTCCTCGACCACCAGTCACCCGGCATTGATCTGGAACGGGTGGAGGAGCTGTATCGGAGGTTGTGATTTAACAGCCACGAGGTGACCGTGCGCAGAGCACACTCAACCGAGGTCGGAAATCTCAAGCTCTGTTTGCAACGCGCGAAACTTAAAAGAACATCACCGAGACTGCTCCAACTACCTCCAATCTGTGGCCTGTCCTGTTAGACATCGCTACTTGCTTAGCCTGAACGAATGCTAATGCACCGCCACTTACTAGACCTCAGCCTCGCCGCCAGCATCTTCTTCGTCACTGCCTGCGACGATAGTATCCGCACCAATTACGCGACGGCGGCCGCAGCACACGCGGTTGGTGCCATTCAGCGAGGCTGGCTTCCTCCTTCGCTACCTGATTCGGCTTTCGACATCGTTGAATCTCACGTTCTGGACACCAATACCGGGGGAGGCTCATTCCATTTCGCCCCTCACGATGCTGATTCATTTCGCGCACAGCTTGAGTCAGTCTCAACAGAAAAGGTGCAGACCAAGGTGAGTGATCGCACCAGCCTCCAGCGTGACGGCTACACCTTTCACACCGAGCCTGGATTCTTACTCGCCGTTAACTGGCAGATGGGCAGTGTCCGTTTCTGGCTAACCCCGAAAACCGAATGAGTGTAACGGTTTACCATGCTCACAATTTGCCCAGCCCATCGCCTTCTGGTTGCAATCCACACTTCCAGCGTGGTGGGTCGCTGGGCTTGGGGCGTTGGGCATCAATGACACGTCGAGATTTCGCATGACCACAAGAACAAAGTTCACGCTACTCTGGACGGGCGGGGGAATGTTTGGCCGTGCCTCCTTCTCGGTCTAGTTGCTCCACTCCTGCTTTCGTGGATCGGTGACTTAGACGAACACACTTCCACGGCTACGAAAAATATTCACACCTTCTTGCCGATGCTGCCGTTTGCCGTGGCGGCAGTCTGTTTACTCCTGTGCTCACTCGGCAAACTACCCGGCTCGAAGACGAAGTGAGTCATCCTCATGATGCCTAACCATCGAGTTAGTACCGCGAAGATGACCACAGAGATACGATGCACACAGAGGAAAACCACTGTCGGCGTCGACTCCGGTCGGTCACCATTCCGGGAATAGTCATCCGCCGTCCAACTCATTGTCTTCTCTGTGCTCATGGTATCTCTGTGGTCCATCGCAATTGTCCCTACTGAATAGTTACGGCCAAGGTTAGCGTCGGACCCCGCCCTGATGCGATCCGTTGTTGAAAGATCCGCGACGAAGCTCCCTGACCGATAAAGTCCGACGGGTAAGAAGCAAACCGACAGTGGCTTAAAAAATCTCAACCCGGACATTCGACGGAATTTCAGGTCCGGTTCTGATCCCCTCTCATTAGCACCCGGCTTCAGCCGGGTGTTGCCGGGGCCGCGCAGGTAAAACCGTTTCAACGGTTTTCCGCACCGCAGCGAAAAACCGCTGAAGCGGTTGCGAGTTCACCCGCCGCAATCCCCGCGGCTGAAGCCGGGTGCTAATGAAAAGGCTGCCCTCAACCCCAACTCACCTGCGAATTATCAATCCTTGCGACAGTTCGCGCTGTCCGCCCCGTGGCCGCTGTCTTCCTTCCGAGATATTCCGGTGCCCGCCGTAGCCGCCCGAGCCACCAGCTAATCATCTAATGTGGCATCTGAGGTGCTCTATCTTTCTGGACCAAGAACCTACAGAATCAAAAAATCATGAAACTAGCACCACGCAAGCGCTACACCCCCGAGTTCAAAACCCAAGCCGTCGAGCTGCTGACCACCGGCAAGCCGG
>BJHT01000033.1 GCA_014193395.1 Verrucomicrobiota bacterium | reverse complement strand
TCGCGCTCAACCGCATGTTGGCCACGTCCTGCAGCCGCGCACCACTGTAATAGGCGAACAAGATCGCCCCACGCCAGTCTGGTGGTGCGACTGCCAGCAAAGCCTCGACTTGTTCCTGGGTGAACATCCCCTTCACCGCTGCCGTGTGTTGCAGGCTGTCCAAGGCCCGTGCCGGATTGCTCGTGATATAGCCTTGTCGCAAGGCCGCGTTGAATCCTGCGCTGATCGTCTTCACGGCAAGGTTGGCCGTCTTTGCGGATTTGCCTGCTGCCAGTTCTTTTGCGCGGAAGGCGGAAACGTCCTTGGGCGTGAGATGCTGGAGGTTCAGTTGCGCCCGCTTGCCCAGATGAGCGAGATAGCCTTCGATCACGTGAGCGTAGCGCAAGTGCGTGCCTTCGCTCTTGGTCTGGCCCTTGCCCGCCACCCATTCACGGAACCACGTTTCGGCGGTGTAGAACTGCAAGGATTCTCCGGAAACGCGCTCCACGATGTCGCTGATCATCTGGCGCGCCTTGGCTTCGGTAATTGTACCGCGCCGGGCGTGGTCCTCGGCATCGACCAGGGAATGAAGAAACTTCAACGCGGCATCGCGGGCTTTCTGCTTCGTGCTGACCTGGGTTCGTTCGCCGTTGGCTTTGGTGTAGCAGGCAACCCAGTAGGGGCTCCCGGGGCGGCGCTTGAGTGAAGGCATTTTGGGCGTGTTGTGCGTTGCTCTGACGACTGCACACGATATTGCACACATTCACCCGTGTCAAACGTGTTCAGCAATGTCGTATTTATGGGAATTTCACCATATTTCTAGGGCAAGATAGATATTCAGGTTCAATTCCTGACGGGGGCACCAACCACACAGGGGCTGGCGGTTCGCCTTCATGGCTTGCGTTCGGCTGCGTCTGCCTTCGCCAGCGATTCTTCGCTGCGGCGCAAAAGATCCTCGACCCACTCGGTGCCGTTCGGGCGGACGCCGTGGCCGGTGAAGACGATGTCGGGTTTCCACGCGAGGAGTTTTTCACGGATGGCATGCACAACGGGGCGTGCTTTGGCGGCGTCGGTCCAGCAGCGGTGGAGGATGTCGCTCTCGCGCTCGAAGCCGAGGTCGCCGGTGAAGGCGATGCGTTTGCCGGCCAGTTCCGTTTTGTAAACGGTGAGGTCGAAACTGTGTCCGGGCACGAACAACGCGCGGAATTTCTGGCCGGAAACCTCGAAATCGGTTTCGTCGCCGACGCGCGCGAGCGGGAGCGCAAGGTCGAGCGGGCGCGGGGGGAAGATGCCGTAGTCGGTGAGCATCGGCATGAGCCAGGTGAGCGGGAGCGCGCCGGATTTCGGACCGACGATCTTCGCGCCCGCCACGCGCCACAGGTACGCGCCGCCCGAGTGGTCGCCGTGCGAGTGCGTGTGCAGGACGTGCGTGGCGCGCTCGATGCCGAGTGCCCGCAGCCGCGCCTGCGAGAACGCGAATCCCGAGGTGCCGCCGGCATCCACGATCACCGCGTCGCGGCCGGTCTTGAGAATCCAGATGTCGCCGACGTAGGCGTGTTCGCTCCGTGGAATGCGTCCGCCTTGGAAAATGGGCACGCCCGTGACGATCTCGGCGGGCGGCGTGGTTACGACGGGCGGCTCGGCGGGAAGCAGGCGCTGTTGCCATGCGAGCGCGCCGTCGTGGGCAAGGCGCACAAGTTTGCCCTCGGACGTGCCGGCGATGGCGAAGGAGCCGTCGCCACTCCACGCGAGGCGCGCGGCGGCGGCGAGGTTGTGGTTGGCCGTGATATTTCCGTCGGCGTTGACGAGGTAAAGGTGGCCGTCCCAACACGACACGAGGGCCTGCGGATGGGCGGGGTTCGGGGCGCAATGAGCGATGGCGTCGGGGAAAACCAGCGCGGCGGTGGTGCGGGTTTTGAGGTCGATTTGGTAAACGGTGCGCGCGGTGGCGGTGGTGGGCAGCCACGGTTCGCCAGCCACGCCGCGGGCGAACCACGCGGCGGGCCAGCACCAGACCGAGTCGGCGTCATCGGTGAAACCCAGCTCGAAGAGGCCGGCCTCGGGCAGCGTTTCGCGCAGTAGTTCGCGGCCGTCGGCGTTGAACACGCGGAGGCGTCCGCGCTGTTGCGGCACGAAGTTCAGCGCGTGAATGGGCGGATCCCATTTGCCGATGGCGGGGCCGGAGCGCACCCAGATTTTCACGGCGTATTCGAGGATGGCCACGCGCGAGCCGTCGGCGTTCACCGCGACGGCGGCGGTGACCGTGCCGGGCACGATGGCGTCGGCGCGGAGGCGGAAGTCGTCTTTGAGCAGCTCGGGAAAATCGGCGGCGGGGGCGGGCAGATCAGGCGCGACGAGATCGTCGGAGGCAGGCGCGGTCCAGAGCGGGCGGTTGGGGTTCACGCCCCAGACGCTCACGGCGTCGCGCTGCGGGCGGAAGCCGGTGGTGGGTTGGTTGAAGGTGAGCCACGCGAATGCGGCGCGTTTGCCGTCGCCGCTGGCGGCCATGCGCGTGGCGCGGTTGGTGGGCAACTGGTTTTTGTCTTCGTAGCGCAGGTGCTGGCGGCGGACGTCGTCGTGGAGGAAGGAGCCGGGTGGTTTGAAAATCCAATCGGGGCCGCGCAGGAACAGTTCGCCGAGATGACTCGCCAGCCAGCCGGTGCGCCAGTCGCCAGCGCCGGGGCGGAGGCGCGCGAGTTCGCTGTCGCGCGTGTCGGCCTCGGCGAGATCGTCTTTCAGCGTCGTGCCGAAGAAGGCGTTGGTCGGGCCGAGCCAGGTGGTGGGTTCGGGCGAGGTGATGCGCGAATAGGCGAGGCCGACGGCGAGCGCGCGGCCGCCGTTGAGGGTCGCGACTTGCATCGGCGCCCACGGGGGAAAATGCCGGCTGGCGCGGACGGTGCCGTCGGGGGCGAGGAGCCAGACGTTCGCGTCGTGACTGAAGGCCATGGTGCCGACGGTGATTTGGCGGGCGTCGGCGCTGATGTCCACGGCGGAGATGGCTTGCGGCGCGAGCGTGCGGCCTTGCGCGGGGGGGGGGGGGGGGGGGGGGGGGGGGGGGGGGGGGGGGGGGGGGGGGGGGGGGGGGGAAAGGGGGGGGGGGGGGGGGGGGGGGGGGAGGGGGGAGAGAAGGGGGGCGGGGGAGAGCAGGAGAAGGAGAGTGAAAGCGTGCAGCGGAGCGCGGCCTGTAGGACGACGCGGGGGCGGCGAGTGCGAGGGGAGTGTGGGATTCATTGGGAGTTACGGTTGCAGGTGGACGTCTCTGCGGCGTGAACGCCGCGCGCCGGGCGCGGGCGCGCTGGGGAGCGCACGCGGCCCGCGTGCAGATTTGGGCGGCCCGCCCAAATCTTCGTGCCCTGCTCTGGCATTCGTGGCGCAGGGAAAAGTTTGTGGAACGAGGTTTTCGGCGGGCCGCCGAAAACAGCACGCCAGCGGCGTGCGCTCCCCGGGGCGCGGCCTTCAGGCCGCTTCAACGGGCGGACGCGATGGGGTGCTCGGAAGACCTTTTCCATTCGTACGCTGAAGCGGCGTAAACGCCGCGCTCCTCGGGCCGCCCGCGCTCCGGTCGTGTCAGCGCACATAGATGAACTCTTTCAGGTTGAAGAGGGATTGGGCGAAGTCCTGCCAGACGCGTTCGCTGGTGGCGAGTTCGGCGGCGGGGACGCTCGCGTCGCGGGCGAGGTCGGCGAGGTAGGCGCGGGATTTGGCGAGTTCGCTGGCGGAGGGCGGGCGGGCGAAGGCGGCGGCGAACATGCTTTTCACGCGGGCATCGGTGGCGGTTTCGGCGGAGGCCGTGGCGGTGGCGCTCTGTCGGATGAGTTCGCGCGCCCAGGCGCGGGCGAGGTCGATGACGAAGGGATCGTTCAGCAGCGCGAGGGACTGGCCGGGGACGTTGGTGGTGTCGCGGCGGCCCAGCGTGGTGAAGGGCTTGGGGGCGTCGAAGGTTTCGAGGAAGGGGTTCAAATTGTTGCGGCGCACGGCGAGATACACGCTGCGGCGCGGGGCGTTGTTGCCGGCGAGCGGCGGGCCGAACTGCGTGGGGTCGAGCGAGCCGGCGACGACGAGCAGGGCGTCGCGGATGGATTCGGCCTCAAGGCGGCGCACGGGGAAACGCGCGAGCCATTGATTGGCGGCGTCGAGTTCGCGGGCCGCGGGCGGGGCTTCGCTGCTGAGCTGCCACGCGCGGGAGAGGACGAGTTCGCGGATGAGTTTTTTGAACGACCAGCCCTCGGCGACAAAACGCGCGGCGAGAAAATCGAGCAACTCGGGATGCGTCGGGCGTTCGCCGAGGCGGCCGAAATTGTCCACGGTGGCGACAAGGCCGCGGCCGAAGAGGTGCTGCCAGACGCGGTTGACAAGCACGCGCGCGGTGAAGGGATTGCGCGGACTGGCGATGGCTTCGGCGAGTTCGAGACGGCCGCTGCGGAGGGCGACGGAGTCTTTGGCGTCGGCGAACGATTTCGTGCCGAGCGCTTCGAGATAGCCGCGCGGGACGGCGGCGGCGGGCTTCAGATGATCGCCGCGAACCATGAGCGGCGCGTCGTAGGCGGTGCCTTCGATGACACCGGGGACGCGGCGGGGATTGGGGATTTCCGCTTCGAGCCGGCGGTACTCGGTGACGAGCGGCGCGGCGGCGGGCAGGGCTTTCAGCGAGACCGGGAGCAGGCTGCGGCGCACGAAGAAATCGAGAAAGGCGCGCTGCGGTTCGGTGAGGCGGGCGCCGCGCCAGGCGGCCACGGACTCGCGCAGGATGCGTTCGTAGCGGGCGGCGAGGTCGGCGGGGGATTGCGGCGGCGCGCCGGCGAAGAGGAGTTCGGGCGCGAGCGGTTCGTCGCGGGGCGCTTCCTTGTCGTGGAAGACGACCTGCGTGGCCGCGAACCAAGAGCGTCCCGCGGCGTCGGGGCCGCGGCCGAGGCGGCGCGTGAGATCGTCGGCGGTGCCGAACTCGAGGTAGGCCCAGGTGCCTTTGCGATAGGCGGTGTCGAGGCGCACCCAGGCCGGCTCGTCGTTTTTCAGCTCGGCTTTCGGGAAGATCGGATTCGAGGGGAGCGGGTAGTTGTCCACGATCACGCGCACGGCCGCGCCTTTGTTGCCCGCGGCGCGGACGCTGATGCTGTCGGTGGTGATTTTGAAACGGGGCGACGTGAAGAGGCCGTTGTGTTTTTGCGAGAGGAGATGGGTGGCGACGCCGGCGGGCAGGAGGCCGGTGAGGAGGCGGTCGCCTTCGGGTTCGAGGGAAAAAGTGCCGGGAGGGTCGGAAGGGGCGTACGCGTCGGACGAGGGCGGACGCGCGTGATGCGCGCCGCGTGCGAGGCCGATGCCGTCGCGAAACCATTTTTCGGAATCGCTGCTGGCGAGATTCCAGCCGCCGGTGAATTGCGCGTTGTGGGCGCGCGCGGCGGTGAGTGACTCGCGGTGTTGCGTGGTGAGCTCGGTCCACGCTTTGGCGAAGGCCGCGCCGTCGAGCTGGCTGAGGCGCGTCCAGGCGTGGAGCGGATTGGCAGGGTTGGTGCGGGCGTCGGTGAGCGCGGTGGCGAGCGGGCTCGCGGCGCCGGGTTTGGAATCGGGCGAGCGCGCGGCGAGTTCGGCGCTGGCCTTGGTGAGCTGCACGGCGAGCGCAGCGCGCTGGGTGCGCTGCTCGGGAGTGAGCGCGGCGGCGAGTTCCTTCGAGGTGAGGCCGATGGGGCCGGCTTGAAAGGACGCGGCAATTTCAGCGGTGGTGAGCGCGCGGTCGTAGAGGCGGGCTTCGTCGATTTCACCGGCGAGGAAGGCTTTGCCGCCGCCGGTGTGACGGCGGCCAATGAGCACGCGCGCGGTTTTCGGGAAGGTCACGAGGCCGTCGCCGGGCGTGTAGGCGGGGCCGTAGGGCTGGCCGTTGCGATAGAGCGCGATGCTGCCATCGGCGCGGTAGGCGATGGCGACGTGGATGAGTTCGCCGGGTTTGGCGGTTTCCGTGGGGCCGGCGATGGCGCGGCTGCGGCGATGATTGTTGCTGCCGGCGAGCCAAAGCTGCGCGCCTTTTTCGGCGAAGGTGATCGAGTCGAAAACCGCACCGGTGTCGGTCTCGACGGTGAGCACGCCGCCGCCGGTTTGCGTGAGGTTGTCGAGGGCGACCCAGGCTTCGAGGGTTTTTTCGCGCAGTTCGCGACCGAGCGGGGCGGAGCGGAGGTGGGCGTCTTTGCCATCGAGAATGAGGCGGCCATTGCGGAGCCTGGCGTTGCCGAGGAATTCGCCGTGAAGCGCGCCGATCTGGTCGCGCGTGTCGGTGTCGAAGGACCAGCGGGCGAAGGGGGCGGCGAGGGTCTGGGGTCTGGGGTCTGGGGTCTGGGGGGGTGGGTCGGAGAATTTCTTTTGAGTGAGGGCGGCGGCGCGGGCGCGGGCGTCGATTTCCGCGATCTGCTTTTCCAAATCGGCGACGCGTTGGTGGAGCCGGGCGAGGTCGGGATCGGCGGCGGAGCCTTTGGTGAGGCGCGCGGTGAGTTCGGGCGCGGCGGCGGTCCAGGCGGCGGCGAGTTCTTCGCGGATGCGACGTTTCAGCGCGGCGAGTTCGGGGCGATGGCGGGCGAGAAACTCGGGCGTGTCGATGGTGACTTGCGCGGGGCGGCTGCTGGCGAGCACGCCGTAGAGCGCGTAGTAATCGCGCTGGCTGATGGCGTCGAACTTGTGATCGTGACAGCGGGCGCAGGCGAGCGTGAGGCCCTGGAAGGCTTTTCCGAGGACGTCGATCTGGTTTTCCACGGCCTTCACCTGGTCGTCGAGGGTATCGACGGGTTGGAAGCCGTGTTCGACGAGGCGCAGGTGGGCGAGGCCGAGGATGGATTCGTTGATGTTTTCGGCGTCGTTGCGGCGCGGATGTGCGAGGAGATCGCCGGCGAGATGTTCGCGGATGAGCTGGTCGGCGGGCACGTCGGCGTTGAAGGCGCGGATGAGGTAATCGCGGTAGCGCCAGATGTCGCGAATCTCGGGGTCGCCCTCGCTGCCATGCGTCTCGGCGTAGCGCACGAGATCCATCCAGTGGCGCGCCCAGTATTCGCCGAAGGAGGGGGAGGAGAGGAGCGAGTCAACGAGTTGGGAGAGTGCGGGCGACGGAGGGACGGAGGGATGGAGGGACGGGGAGAAATTGCGGACGAAGGTTTCGACATCTCCGGGTTTGGGCGGGAGGCCGGTGAGGGCGAAGGAGAGGCGGCGGATGAGGGTGCGCGGGTCGGCGTCGGGAGCGGGGGTGAGGCCGTGCTTTTCCATTTCGGCGAGGAGGAAGCAGTCGATGGCGTTGGTGCTCCAGGCTGTGTTTTTCGGCGTGGGGACGGCGGATTGGGTGACGGGTTGGAAGCTCCACCATTGGCGGCGCAGCGCGAGAATGTCGGACCACGCGGCGGCGGTGGCGGGCGCGGTGGCGGGCGGATGTTCGCGAGGATCGGGCGCGCCGGCTTTTATCCACGCGGCGAAATCGGCGATGATGCGGTCGTCGAGCTTCGCGCCTTTCTTCGGCATCTTCAGTTCGGGATCGGCGTGGGTGAGCGCGCGGAGGAGGAGACTCTGGTCGGGATTGCCGGGAACGATGCCGGGGCCGGTGTCGCCGCCTTTGCGCAAAGCGTCGCGGTGATCGAGGCGCAGGCCGCCTTTTTGCTTCGTGCCGGCATGGCATTCGTAGCACTCGGCGACGAGCACGGGGCGGATGCGCTTTTCAAAAAACTCGAGGGAAGAGGCGGCATCCGCAGCGGCGGAACAGGTGGAAAAAAACGCACCCAGAAAAAGTGTCGCGCCGAAAATGAGAATACCGGCGCGCCGAAAAATGCGCGCATCGGGGGCGGGAGCGGAGTGGAAGAATTTCATAAACTGGACCGGGTGCCGCGTGAAACTGCGGGCTGGTGTGCGGGAGTCAAGCGTAGCGGGCCAGGGCAATCCGCGACAGGTGTATCCGCGCCGGGTGCGGTGGTTCACGCGCCGAGACTCCGCCCGAACTCGCCCCGGCGGACGCCTGCCATTCGAGGAGCGGCGGGCTGGACAGGAACCCCCCGGAGCGCACCGTGCCGCCAGATTTCTTGACCCTGCCGCGCGCCGTCGGCAATGGTGCGCGACACGGTTTACAAGCCTATGCCCCTTGCACCTGAAATCCTTTCCGAGCTTCGCCAGTGCCTTGGCGCGGACAACGTCCTCACCAGCCAGGAGGACTTGATTCCCTACTCGTTCGACGGCACCGCCGCGCTGCTGCAAATGCCCGGCTGCGTCGCCTTCGTCACGACCACCGAGCAGGTCGCCGCCGTGTTGCGATTAGCCAATCGCACGAAGACGGCGCTCGTCACGCGCGGCTCCGGCACGGGCTTGAGCGGCGGCAGTCTGCCGGTCGCCGATTGCATCATTCTCTGCACCGTGCGCATGGGCCGCATCCTTGAGGTGGACCGCGCGAATCTCACGATGCTCGTCGAACCCGGCGTCACCACGCTCGCCGTGGCCGATGCCGCGACCGCCGTCGGCCTCTTTTATCCGCCCGATCCCGGTTCGATGAAAATCTCGACCATCGGCGGCAACGTCGCCGAAAACTCCGGCGGCCTGCGCGGCCTTAAATACGGCATCACGCGCAATTACGTCATGGGCCTCGAAGTCGTCCTGCCCGACGGCGAAGTGCTGTGGACGGGCAACAAGTGCGTGAAAGATGTGGCCGGTTATTCCCTGCGCGATCTCTTCATCGGCAGCGAAGGCACGCTCGGGGTCGTGACGAAAGTGCTGCTCAAACTCATCCCGAAGCCCGCCGCGAAAAAGACGATGGTCGCCACCTTCAACGCGATGGACCACGCCGCGCAATGCGTGTCGGACATCATCGCGGCGCAGATCATTCCCTGCACCCTCGAGTTTCTCGACCGCACCACGATTCATTGTGTCGAGGATTACGCGAAGGTCGGCCTGCCGCTGGATTGCGAGGCGTTGCTGCTCATGGAGACCGACGGCCATCCCGCCGCCGTCGAGGACGAGGCCGCGAAGATGGCGGAACTGGCGAAGAAAAACGGCGCCCGCGAAGTGCGCGTCGCCAAAAATGAAGCCGAGGCCAACAGCCTCGCCACCGCGCGCCGCAGCGCCTTCAGCGCGCTCGCCCGGCTCGCGCCCACGACCATCCTCGAGGACGCCACCGTGCCCCGCAGCGAACTTGCCAAGATGATCCGCTTCGTCGCCGCCGTGGCAAAAAAGCACAACCTCCGCATCGGCACCTTTGGTCACATGGGCGATGGCAACCTGCACCCGACCTTCCTCACCGACGAGCGCAACACGGCGGAAATGGCCCGCATCCACGAGGCTTTCAAAGAGATTTTCGACGAGGCCATCCGCCTCGGCGGCACCATCACCGGCGAGCACGGCGTGGGTGTGGCGAAGAAAGATTTCCTGCCGAAATTCGCCGGCGACGCCCAGATGCGGGTCATGCGCGCGCTGCGCGGCGTGCTCGACCCGAACCGGATTCTGAATCCGGGGAAGATGTTTGATTAGTCGTCGCCACTGATTCGGGAGGATCTTCGTGCGCCGCGGGGATTTTCTCCGGAACGCGGCTGGGTGCGCGGCCGGGTGCGCGGCAGACAGCCGCGCTCCGCTCGCGTTGCGGCTCCGCTGCCCGTCTTCGGCGCGTCTCTGTGGTTGCGCACACTTCTTGGGTTCCTGCTTCCTCTCCATTCCTTTCCCGTTACCCTCCCTCATTCATGAAAATCTCGTTCCACCTCCTCGCCCTCTGTGCTGTCGTTCTCGCAGGCTGCACCAGCACCAGCACGAACCCCAAGTTCGCCTCGCCCGTCCCCGAGATCGCCCCCGTCGAAGGCCCCTGGCCCGGCCCGCGCGCCGACGGCTCCGTCCTCCTTCCCAACGGCTGGTCCCTCCGCCCCGTCGGTCAGCAGGTGAAACTCGCCGACTTCCCCGTCAACGTCGCCGTGCATCCCGGCGGACGCTTCGCCGCCGCGCTCCACGCCGGCCACAGCAAACACGAAATTATCGTCGTCGAACTCGCCACCGCCACCATCGTCTCCCGCACCCCGCTCGAAGAAACCTTCTACGGCCTCGAATTCTCGCGCGACGGCCGCCGCCTCTTCGCCAGCGGCGCGGGCACCGAGTCACTCTTCAGCTTCAGCTTCACCGACGGCCGCCTCGCCGACCCCAAGCCCATCCAGCTTCGCAACGCCAAGGAACGCGCCGTCCCCGCCGGCCTCGCGCTCGCCTCCGACGCCCAGCGCATCTACGTCGCCAACGTCTGGGGCCACCGCGTCTCCATCGTGGACCTCACCCGCACCAACCCGGTGCAAGACATCCTCCTCGGCGGCACCAACGCCCTCGCCCAGGCCGTCGCTGGCCCGGCGGACTTCGACACCTTCGCCGCCACCAAACGCGCCACCGCCAACGAATCCGCCGCCACCCGCTCCAACGATCCCTTCCCCTACGCCTGCCGCCTCGACGAGGAACGCCAGCGTCTCTATGTCAGTCTCTGGGCACAGGCCGCCGTCGCCGTCATCGACCTCCGCGCCAACAAAGTCATCGCCCGCCTCCCCACCGAGGAGCACCCGTGCGAAATGCTGTTGAACCAGACCGGCACCCGTCTCTTCGTCGCCAACGCCGCCCGCAACACCGTCACCATCTTCGACACTCAATCCAATCGCACCCTCGAAACTCTCTCCTCCAGTCTCTACCCCGACGCCCGCCCCGGCTCTACCCCGAATAGTCTCGCCCTCACTCCCGACGAAGAAACTCTCTTCGTTGCCAATGCGGATAATAACAACGTCGCCGTTTTCGATGTCTCCCAACCCGGCAAATCCCGCCCGCTCGGCTTCATCCCCGTCGGCTGGTATCCTACCTCCGTCCGTGTCACTCCCAATGGCAAAAACCTCATCGTCGCCAATGGCAAAGGATTAGTCTCCAAGGCCAATCCCAAGAAGGAATATATCGGTAGTCTCATGACCGGTAGTCTCAGCATCATCCCCATCGACCGCCGCTCCCGCTTCGAGTCACAACTCGCCTACTACACCTCGCTCGCCTACCGCTGCTCGCCGTTGAAGAAAGACGACCTCGTCTCCGCCGCCGCCAGCGCCAACAATCCCATTCCTACCCGCGTCGGGGCTGTCAGTCCGATCAAATACTGCTTCTATGTCATCAAGGAAAACCGCACCTACGACCAGGTCCTCGGCGACCTCCCGCAGGGCAACGGCGATCCGAAGCTCTGTCTCTTCCCCGAACGCATCACTCCCAACCATCACAAGCTCGCCCGCGACTTCGTCCTGCTCGATAACTTCTACGTCGAGAGTGAAGTCAGCGCCGACGGTCACGAATGGACCATGGGCGCCTACGCGACTGACTTCGTGGAGAAATTCTGGCCCCTTAGTTATGGCCATAACAAGAAACACAGCAAGTATCCCTACCCCAGCGAAGGCTCTTTTCCCATCGCCGAACCCGCCGGCGGCTATCTCTGGGACCGCGCCCGCGCCGCCGGAGTCACCTATCGCAGCTATGGCGAATTTGTCGCCAACGCCAAGAAACTCGGCGACCCCGGCCGCGCCAAAGTCCCCGGACTGGAAGGTCACTTCGATCCCCACTACCGCAGCTTCGACATGGACTACCCCGATGTAAAACGCGTCGAACGGTTCATCAGCGAACTCAAACGCTTCGAGCAGGAAGGTGACATGCCGCGCCTCCAAATCGTCCGCCTCCCCGCCGACCACACTCACGGCGCGACCGCCGGCAAACTAACTCCCACCGCCTGCGTGGCTGACAACGACCTCGCCTTCGGTCAGTTCGTCGAAGCCGTCTCTCACTCCAAGTTCTGGCCGCAGACCGCCATCTTCGTAGTCGAAGACGACGCGCAGAACGGCCCCGACCACGTCGATGCCCACCGCACCATCGCCTTCGTCATCAGTCCCTACACCAAGCGCCGCGCTGTCGATTCCACTCTCTACTCCACCAGCAGCATGTTGCGCTCGATGGAACTCATCCTCGGCCTCGCCCCCATGACCCAGTTCGATTCCGCCGCCACGCCCATGTTTAACTCCTTCACCGCCACCCCCGACCTCACTCCCTACCAACACCTCCCCGCCAACGTGGACCTCAACGAACGCAACAAGAAACTCGCCTGGGGTAGCGACGCCAGCAGTAAGATGAACTTCGCCAAAGAAGACGCCGCCGATGACATCCTTCTCAACGAGATCATCTGGCGCAACGTCCGCGGCCCCAATAGTCCGATGCCCGCCCCCACCCGCGCCGCCTTCGTCTTCTCGCATCCGAAGGGGGACGATGATGACTGATGACGAACACTCGGTGCCAACGCCAGTACCTGCCGACATAACCCGCCGCGTGCGTGACCTTGCCTGAAGCCATCGCAGAATCTACTTTGCCCACCCATGACGACTCTTGAATCTATCGTGCGCGACCTCCGCGACCTTCCCGCGCCCAAGCTCGTGGAGGTGTCCAACTACATCCACCAACTCCATCCCTCGGCGGAGAGCACCGAGCGCCGTCGCGCCGCCCTCCGTGCCACGGCTGGCTGCATGAAAGGTGCCGCTGGCGAGGACTTTGAACGGGCCGTGCGTGAAAGCGCCGACCGCGTCGACGCCGATGAGTAGCGACGTGCGCTTCCTCGACAGCAGCGTTGTCATCCGGCACTTCCGCGAAGGTGGAAGTGTTAGCAAGCGGTTGGAATCCTTCGCCGGGCTTTACCTTTCCAGCGTTGCGCTGGGCGAGCTATACAGTGGTGCAAACCGTTCCGCGCGGCCCGCCGAGAACTTGGCGCAGATCGCGGCGTTCATCACGGGAGTGACAATCATTGTTGTGGATGCCGAAACCGCGAAACACTACGGCCAGATCAGCGCGCAACTGGCCGCACAAGGAACGCCCATCCCGCAAAACGACCTCTGGATTGCCGCCTGCGCCCGGCAATGGGGTCTCACCCTCGCCACCACCGACCCGCACTACACCCGCATCGCCGGCTTGAGCTACGAGATGTGGTGAAGCCATGCCTGGCACGCCCGCTACGGCACCACCGTCAGTTTGGCGGCTTTGGCAATCACAGCCTGCCGCAAATCGACCGTGCAAAACTCTGTCGCGCCCAGTTCGAGAGCGAGCGCAACGTGGAGCGTGTCCAGTGAACGGCAGAGGCTGGACGACGCATGCGCGGCAGCAAGCGACTCCGCTCGGGTGAGAACCGCGGACCAAACCGAGGCCGTCTCGGCAAACACGCCGGCCGCGATGTCATTTGCAAAATCCGCCAGCAACGCGTTGTGCTCCAGAATGGTGATTTCCCCGCGTCCCTGCTCTTGGCCAAACGCGCCTTCATCTCCAGGCGGGGCAGTGCCGTGAGCGGCGGTCCCGCGCCTCCTTCCTCCACGAGCGCGACCGCTTGCGGCGAGTTCGGCTCGCGCAGGTAGAGCTTCAGCAGCACGCCGGAATCGAAGTAACGCATCACCGGTGATCGGCACGGAGTTCATCCAGCACCGTTTGCGAATCCGCCAGCGCGCGTTCGCCAAAAATGGCCTTTTGCCGTGCGAGAAAATCGGGCCGCGGGTGCGCCGTGGTTGCCGTACCTGCGGGCCGCGGGATGCGGCGATCCATCCAGTGGCGGATTTCCAGCCACTGTTCGGGGGCCAGTGTTTCGAGGGCGTGTTCGATCTCTGCGACCGTGCTCATGCTGCGCAAGGTGCCGCTTCCTCCGGGCGATTCAAGCCAGCCTTCACGTCATCACAACGAAGCCACGATAAACCGGCGGGATACGCCACCGGGAGAGCACGGGACGCTCCACTGCGTCGCGATTGCTCTCTTGAACTGCATCTCCCTGGGATGATGATGACTGAAGCTGAATGCTCGGTGCGAACGAAAGCTTCTAGCGACCTAGCAGCCTGTCCGCCTTAGTTGCCCTCGCGCATGCGGTAGAATTTGCGCACGGAGTTGGTGGCGCCGGGATCGAGGAGGATAAGAGTGCCGTTTTGATTGAGCAGGGTGGAGACTTCGGTCCAGGTCTGTAGGTCGCCCGAGGTCTCGAGGCGATAGGTGCGGCCGGGGGTGCCGGTCACTTGGAACTGTAGTCCACGGCCAGTCAGGGTGGGCGCGCCGAAGATGGCGCTGGGCACTGGCGGGGTCACAGTAAGGAGCACCTCGAGGCTGAGTGCGGAGCCGACGAAGTTACTCACGGCGAGGCGGTAGAGACCGGCGTCGTTGGTGGTCACATTGAGGAGACTGAGTGAGCTGTTGGTCTGGCCGGGGAGGTCGGCACCTTTGAAGCGCCATTGGAAGCGCAGCGGGCCGGTGCCCGAGGCTTCCGCTTCAAACACGGCCAGTCCGCCGACGGTCACGCTCAAGGGCAGCGGGTCTTTGGTGATGGTCGGTGCCGCGGCCGTCGGAATGGCGGAGAGGACGTAGTTATCGAAGAGGAGATAGTTGTCACCGGGCGCGGCGGAGTTGGCGATGCGCCAGGCGGGAACCACCTCGCCGAGGTCGAGCGTTTTCCCGCTGGCGGTGAAGGGCGCGTTGCTGAAGAGCGGGGTGTCATCCAGCGCCGCAGACCAGGTGTTGGCCGCGAAGTTGATGCTGAAGGCGAGCGCGGATTTCCGACTGTTGGCAAACCGGACGCTGTTGGTCTCCGCCGCGCCGCTGCCGTCCTCGCGGAGAATGCGGAGGTTGGAGTTGTCCAACACGATGGCTGCGAGGAATTCGCCGGCGCGATTGTAAACGTCCACGGAGAACTTGTCGTAGCGGCCGGTCGTGGAATCGATCACTTCGAGATCGACCGAGAAATTCACGATCGGCCGGCCCTGCGCCACGGGCGCATAATTCACCGGGCGATACACCAACACGACGGTGGCGCCAGCGGCCGGCGGATTGTAACCGAGATAGCCCGCCCGTCCGCCATACGCCGTCACGATCCCCGACACGCCGCCTTCATCGTTGAGGCCCAGCCAGTCGTCGTAGCCGACCAACGTCCCCGCCCCCGGCACGAAGGTCTCGAAATCGGTCGCATACAGAACATTCGTCGCGAGCGCGCCGGTAAGCACGAGGTCGCCCGCCGCGCCGTTGAAGCCGTCCACCGCGATTTGATACGTCGTGCCGGCGACGGCGCTGAAGGTCACCGCGCTCGTCACCAGGCCCGGCTCGTCGTCGTTCGCCGCGACCGCCGTCAGTGCGTTCACCGCCGTACCGGTGTAAACGGCGAGCAGCGTGTCGATGCTGCTGCCGGTGGTGCGAATCACGACGCGCCCGGAGTTCGGCGCGGTCCAGCTCCACCACAGCGATTTGGCGGCGGGCGTGCCCGCGTGACCCGGCTCGCCGGATTCCGCCGTGGCATTCAGGTTCACCGCGTTGGTGGAAAAGTCCGCGCCGGTGAGCGCGCGGCGATTGGCGAAGTTGTCGTTGCCCGGCGCCGCGGCCGTCACTCCGATGTGCAACGCCACGGTCCCCACCGCGCCGGCGAAGCCATCCACGGCGATGAAATAAACGGTGCCGCTGGCCGCGTTGAACAGCGCCACACTCGTCCGGCTGCCGCCGCTGTCGTCGGCGCTCGCCACCGCCGTCAGGTCGGCCAGCGACGTGCCCGTGTAAATCCCGAGCACCGTGTCAAAACTGCTGCCGATGGTGTCCACCTGCGCCGGCCCGGTGAGCGGCGCGGTCCATGTCCACCACACCGACCGCGCCGCCGCCGAGCCGGCGTGCGTCGGTTCGTCCGCCTCGGCGGTCGCATTCGTGTTGGCCCCGCTTGTGGTCACGGTCGCGCCGGTGAGCACGATGGCCGCGGCGAAATTATCGTTGCCCGGGGCGCTGCCGCCCTGCGCCAGATTCAGCGCGATATTTCCCACCGCGCCGTGATAGCCGTCCACCGCGAGGCGATAGGTGGTGCCCGCGACCGCGTTGAAATTCAGCAGGCTGGTGTTGTTGCCGCCGCTCTGGTCGTCGTCGGCCACGGGTGTCAGCGCGTTTACCGCCGCGCCCGTGTACACCGCCAGCACGGTGTCGAAATCACTGCCCACCGTGCTCACCGTCACGCCGCCCGAAGCCGGAGCCGTCCAGGTCCACCACACCGAATTGGTCGCCGCCGAACCGGCGTGCGCGGGTTCGCCGGCCTGGGCGGACGCGCCGGAGTTGCGGCCGGTCGTGCGCGCGTTCGCGCCGTTGAGCACGAGGGCGTTGGCGAAGCTGTCATTCGCCGGTGCGGAACTGCCGCCCACGAGCGAGAGATTCAGCACCACGTCGCCGGACGCGCCGCCGAAGCCATCCACCGCAATCTGATAAGCCACGCCGACGGCGGCGTTGAATGTGAGCAAGCTTGTGCGCTGACCACCCGCGTCATCATTGGCCTCGACCGCGGTGAGATTCGTCACGGCCGCGCCGGTGTAAACCGCGAGCAACGTGTCGAAGGTGCTGCCCACGGTGCTGAGCGTCACGACGCCGGAGGCCGGGGCCGTCCAGGTCCACCAGATGGATTTGGCGGGGGCGTTGGTGCCGGCGTGCGCGGGTTCGCCGGGCTGCGCGGTGGCGTTGGCGGTGCCGCCGGTGGCGGTGAGATTGGTCCCGACGAGGGCAGCGCGGTTGACGAAGTTGTCATTCGCCGGGCCGAAGCTGCTGTCGCCCAGCACGGTCAGCGTGAGGTTTTGGAAGCCGGTCCCGCTCGCGTTGGCGGCGCTCAACGTGACGGAATATTGCCGCGCCAGCGACGGCGTGCCGGTGATCTGCCCGGTCGCGGCGTTGACCGTCAGCTCGGTCGGCAGGCCCGTCGCGCCAAAACTCGTCGGGCTGTTGCTCGCGGTGATGCGGTAATTGAACGGGCTGCCGGCATTCACGCTGGCCGTCGCGGCACTCGTGATCACGGGCACGGTGAGCGCGGGGGGATTGATCGTCAGCGTCAGCTCGCGCTCGCCGGTGCCGCCGGCATTGGCGGCGGACAATGTCACCGTGAACGCACCCGACTCGGTGGGCGTTCCCGAAATCACACCGGTGCCCGCGTCCACTCCCAGGCCCGCGGGCAGGCCGCTCGCGCCGAAGCTGGTGGGCGCGTTGCTCGCGGTGATGCCGTAGGAAAACGCCACGCCCACCGTGCCACCAGCCGTCGCGGGACTCGTGATGCCCGGCGCAATTACCAAGCCACCGGCGGCGATCGTGATCGTCACGCTGCCGTTGCCAGTGCCCGTGGCGCTCGTCGCCGTCAATGCGACCGCGAAGGTTCCCGCCTGCGTGGGTGTGCCCGAAATGACACCGCTGCCCGCGCCAAAACTCGTCGCGCCCGCCGCGACCACGGTGAAGCCGAAGGCGCGTCCCACCGTGCCGTTCGTGCTCGTGGCGCTGGTGATGACCGGCGCGTTCAACGCGTAGTCAACGTAGGCCCGCGTGGTGGAATTATCCGCCGTCCCCGGCAGGCCCGTCGTCGCCACCGCCAGCGTCACGCCCGTCGCATCGGTCAGGCGAAAATCCGCCACACCCGCCGCGTTGCCCGCCGCGGTGTCCGTCACCTCGAGGTAGTAGCGTTTGGTTCCGCTGGCCACGACCTCCGACAGATCGAACACGAACGTCCCGCTGCCCGCGGTCGCGGTGCCATCGAAGGCAAACCCGCCGCCCTGATTTTGCAGCGCGCCCGGTTGAAAATACGTGGCGGGCGTGGTGGTGCTCGTGGCCGACACGCCGACGCGCACGCGCAGGTCCGCGCGCGACCGGTGGCTCAGGGTGAACTGCCCGAGCAGCCGTGGCGTGTAGGCCGCGCGCGCGGTGAAGTAATACGCCTCATTATTCCACCACGGCGTGCGTTCCGAACCGAGCGAGCCGGGCGCGCGATTCACCTGCCCCGTCACGCCCGCCACCGCGGTCGTGGTCCGCAGCGCATCGTACGCCAGCCACATAAAGCCGTCGTTTTCCCAGTCCGCGCCCCACGAATTGCAAATCTTCACCGCGCCTTTTTCGCCGGGGTCCACCACGCCGTTCTTGTTGATGTCGATCCAGAGATCGTCGTTGTAGCCCACCACCGTCATCGCGTGGCCGCTGCTCTCGGCCTGGACGTAACTCACCGCGCGCTGGTCGACGAAGGGATCATCCGCCGTGGTGCTGGGATCGTTTTGCACAGTAACAATTCGCTCCGGGACATCATAAAAGCCCCATCCGCCGATATCCGTCGCGAAGAGCAGCGCGTAGCCATTGGCCAGCAGCCGCTTCAAATTCTGCAAGCCCGCCGCGGTGTGGACGCCCGACACCACGCCGGTCTCCGCCATGCGCGAGCCCACCGCGTTGCGCCACACCGGCGCGGTGCGCGCCCACTCGCGGTAACTGCTCGGCGTGTTCACGCCACTGTACGGCCAGTCCGCCCACGACGCGCCGCCGTGCCGGCGCAGCACCTCAATGGTCTCGGTGAACCACGAGCCGTTGTCCTCGCCGTCGTTGACCATCGCGTACGTAAATTTCGGCGAGAGCTTGGTCGCGTTGTCGTTGTTCTTGTTGTTCCACCCGCGCGCCAGCCCGAGCATGTGCGTGCCGACGTAGTAGGTCGTGGAAAAGGACGCGCAGGAACCGATGCTCCCCTGGCTGCGCACGGGCGGGAACGACGGCAGCGTGCTGTTGTCCACCGCCGGCGGCAGCGCGCCGTTGTCGCCCACCGCCTGCGTTTGCAGACGGCTCCACGGCCGCACCTCGGCCCCGTGCGGCACGGCGGTCAACGGGAGCACGGCCTGACCGCGGATGCGCCGCTCGGTGTTTACGCGGTCCACGGCGAGCTGGTTCAAATGCACCGCGCCGACCTTGGTCCAGTTCTCATCCATCCACGCCCGCTCGGCCTCGGTCGGCGGCCGCAAGCCCGTGGCACGCCGCACCACCGGCGGGGCCTGTGCGAACGCGCCCGCGACGAACAGCACGAGCAACCCGGCGCACACCGCCGCGCGCCGCCCGCTGTGGAACACACTGAGGAAATTGAGGTTCATAAAATGGGAAAAGTCGGCTTCGGAGATCCGTCCCCGACTCTGTGGGCGCGGCGGGCATCCGTCAAAAGTTTCGTCGCTGGAAAGCGCCCCTGAGCGCAGCGCGGAGTGGAGGGAGAGAGCGCGCGCATTAGAATCAGCGCTTCGGGCCGAAGCGTGGCTGGTTGCGGAGCACGAACCGCTGCGGGCAGCGTGCCGATCCGCCCGGTTGTCCTCGCGCACGCCGGGCGGCTTGCGCCGGGCCGCGACAGAGCGAGAATCCCGCCGCATGATTCCGTATGCTGAACTCGAAACTTTTTTCACGGGACTGGTCACGACCGCGCAGGCGCGGGGCATTGCGTGCGCCATCACGAGCGGGATGGCGTGCGTGCATTTCGGCGTGGCGGCGACGACCAAGGATTGCGACGTACTGTGCGCCGTGGCGCAGGCGGACAAATTTCGCGCGCTGATTGCCGGGACGCCGTTGCGGGGTCATCTGCCCAACTACCGCGGCAACCTCTCGCCGCCGCTCGACGCCCGCTGGATGCGCGGCGGCTGGACGGCGCATTTCCAGTGGAAGACGGACCCGGAAGGGGCTTGCCTGGATGTCTTCGGCATCGCGCCGCGCGGGAGCTCGCCGTGGGAGCGGCAACTGGCGGGGATCTATGCGAGCCGACACACGGTCGCCGAGATGAAGCTCACCAATCGCGGCAAGGATTGGCCGTTTGTGACCGCACTCGGAATCAAACTGCTCGGGGAAGGGGACATCCGCGGCTGCCTGCACCTCTACGCCGGCGAGACGCTGCGGGCGACGGTGCGTGCCCGCGAGCTGCCGCCGTGGATGTTCGCGGCCCGGCCCGCGTTGCGGCTCGCGCTCGCGGGCGATGACCGGCTCGACGCGGTGATTCAAGGTGAACAAATCTTCTGGCAACAACTGGATGCCTGTCGCATCCGGATTTACGAACGGGCGTTGCGTCCCTATGTCAGCGCCGTCCGCAAAGCCATCGCCCGGCGCGAGCTTTTGCTCGCGGAGTCGCACGCGATTCGGGTCGCGTGTGCGGAACAGCATTTGCCGGAGTCACCGTTGGTCGCTCATGGTCTCGAACAACTCGTGCGGGACGCGCGGGCGGCCACTGAGCGCGTGGTGCATCCGGCGCTCATGGAATGGTTGCCTACGGCGATCACTCACTTTACAGGTCTCTCATGAACCAGCCCCCGTCTCCGGCTGAAAAACGCCGCCTGCGAAAAATCGAGCGCGACTTCCATGTCCGCGCGTTCGGCGAGGAGCTCGCCCGCATCAATTTCCTCCCCGAGAAACGCCGCAAACAGGCCGTCGCTGAGATGATCGACCACGCCCGCAGCAAGGGCGTGGACCTCGGCCGCCCGGCGCTCGGAGTGACGATCTGAGCGGGCGCGGACGCCGGTCGACCATCCGGCGCGCGGGCGGTCCCCGCCCGCAGCAGCCCCGAATTCGCGAAGGCTGCTGAAAGGTTTCCCAACGCCTCCGATTTCCCCACGCGCTGCGACCGGGGACTGGTCGCGCGCCGAACGCGGCGCTTCCGCCCGGACCCCACCCGCTACGGCTGCGGCAGCGCGCGGCGGCCTTCTTGTTGCGCGGTCAGGTGGCGGTTGATGGCGTTCAAATACGCGCGGGCGCTGGCTTCGATGATGTCGGTGCTCGCGCCTTTGCCGACGACGAGGTTGCCGTCGTTGAAATCCACTTTCACCGTCACCTCGCCCAGCGCGTCCTTGCCCTGCGACACGGCGCGGAGCGAGTAATCCATGAGCTTGCCCGGCGTCCGCGTGAGGCGGTCCATCGCCTTGAGCACGGCATCGACCGGGCCGTCGCCGATGCTCGCGTCCTGGAGCACCTCACTTTCGCCCGCCTTGGCGCCGGGCTTTTTCATGCGCACCGTCGCCGTCGGAACGGTCTGGCTGCCGCTGGTGACGCTGAGGTAATCGAGCGACCACGTCTCGGGCACTTCGGTGATGTGTCCCTCGACCAACGACACGAGGTCGTCGTCATAGACAAATTTCTTCTTGTCCCCGATCTCCTTGAAGCGCGCGAAAATCGCCGCCACGTCCGCGTCGGTCATCTTGAAGCCGAGATGCCGCAAGCGCACGGCCACCGCGGCGCGCCCGCTGTGCTTGGTGAGCGGGAGTTCGGTCACGCCCCAGCCGACCTCCTGCGGGTCCATGATCTCGTAGGTCTCGCGCTTCTTGAGGATGCCGTCCTGGTGAATGCCGCTGGAATGCGCGAAGGCGTTCTCGCCGACGATGGCCTTGCTGCGCTGCACGACGAGGCCGCTCATGCGCGAGACGAGCCGCGAACTTTTCACGATCTCGCGCGTGTTCACGCCGAGCTGGTAGCCGCCGAAAAACTCGGCGCGCGTCTTCAACGCCATGACGATCTCCTCGAGCGCCGCGTTGCCCGCGCGTTCGCCGATGCCGTTGACGGTGCATTCGACCTGGCGCGCGCCGGCACGGACGGCCGCGAGCGAGTTCGCCACCGCGAGGCCGAGGTCGTTGTGGCAATGCACGCTGATGATCGCCTTGCCGGTCTGGAATTCCCGCACGCTCGCGTGGAGCTGCGCGATGAGCGCGCCGTATTGCTCGGGCACCGCCCAGCCCACGGTGTCGGGGATGTTCACCGTGGTCGCGCCCGCGGCGACGACGGCCTTGCAGACTTCGATCAAGAAATCCGGCTCCGTGCGCGAGCCGTCCTCGGGCGAGAACTCGACGTCCTCGACCAGCGATTTCGCGCGCGCGACGCCCTCGACGGCGAGGCGGATGATTTCGTCGCGTGCTTTGCCGAGCTTGAACTCGCGATGAATCTTCGAGGTCGCGAGGAAGACATGGATGCGCCCGCGTTTGCCCGCGGGCTTCACGGCGGCCCCGGCGGCATCGATGTCCTTGGGCACGCAGCGCGCAAGACCGGCGATGATCGGCCCCTTGATTTCCTTGGCAATGGTCTGCACCGCGTGGAAATCGCCGTCGCTGATGACGGGGAAGCCGCCCTCGATGACATCGACCTTCAGGCGCGCGAGCTGGCGGGCGACCTCGAGTTTTTCGCGGAGGTTCATGGACGCGCCAGGGCATTGCTCGCCGTCGCGGAGCGTGGTGTCGAAGATGATGATGCGGTTGTTTTTCATAACGTGTCTGCCGAGTTGCCGCCGGACTTCACCACCAGCCGCCGCCAGACGGCCGGTGGAATCGCCCAACAAAAAGACCCCACCGCCGTCGGGCAGTGGGGTCGTGAAAGCCGGATGATCCGAGTCAGAACCCAACTGCCGCGCCGCCCGTAAGCAGCACGTTCAATGTAAGCAGTCGCAGGTTCCGATTCATTGCGGCGTGTAGTTAGTCGTTCGGGCCAGCCGGGTCAAATTCATTCGCGTGCCGAGAGGGAGCAGGCAGAAAACAGGAGGCAGGAGACAGGGAGCAGGGGGCAGGGGCCGGGAATCAGGAATCAGAAGTGAGCAGTCAGCCGCCTGCCGCCTCGGATTCTGAAATCTCAAATCTCAAATTTGAAATCCCCGGTTTCAAAACCCGCCGCCCCCGGACCCCGCTTACTAATCACTAATTACTAATCACTACTTACTTTTCCCACGGACAGCGCAACTTGTCCCCGCTCCCGGTTTACTTACATTCAGCGCTCTTGCAAACACCGCCACCACCCGACCCCGACGCCGACCTTATGCTGCGCATCAAGCGTGGCGATCGCGACGCGTTTGCCGAACTGGTCGATGCGTGGAAGCAGCCGGTACTGAACTTCGTCACCCGCACGCTGCGCGATCCCGACGAGGCCGAGGACGTCGCCCAGAGCGTGTTCGTGCAGATTTACCGCGCGCGCGACCGCTACGAACCCTCGGCGCGGTTTGCCGCGTGGCTCTTCACCATCGCCCGCAACTGCTGCCTCAACGAGCTGCGCCGCCGCTCGCGCCATCGGACCGAATCCCTCGACGCCCCGGCGCTGGACCCCGACAACGACAGCGCCCCGCAGTTCGCCGACCCGCGCATCCGCACGCCGGACGAACTCGCCCTCGTCGATGAACTCGAACTGAAAGTCGAGGCCGCCGTCGCCGATCTGCCCGAGACGCAACGCACCGCCCTGCTGCTGTTTCAGCGCGAGGAACTGCCCTACGAAGACATCGCCAAAATCCTCGGCGTCTCGCTCTCCGCCACGAAATCGCTCATCCATCGCGCCCGCGAAACCTTGAAACAACGGCTCAAACCGTACCTCCAGACCGGCGTGTGGGAAGCGGCCGAGCACTGACGCAACTTTCCGCGCGCACCAACGTTTAACCCAGAGCCAACCATGAGCGAAGCCGACCGCGAACAACTCCTCGAAGCCGCCCTCCGGCGTCCCCTGACCGCCGAGGAACTCCGCCGGCGCGACGCGCATTTCGCCGCCGCGCCCGACGCCCGCGCCGCGTGGGAACTCGAGTTGCGCCTCCGCCGCAGCGTGCGCCGTCTCCCCGCCGTGCCCGTCGCCACCAACTTCACCGGCCGCGTCCTCGAGCGCATCGACGCCGAGGAGCGCGCCGCGCAGCGCCGCCCGGCGCGCTCGCGGCTGGCCCGCTGGCTGGCCCACGGCTGGCTCAAACCCGCCTTCGCCACGCTGCTCGTCCTCAGTCTCGGCACGCTCACCGCCCAGCAAATCCGCAGCCGCCACCGCGCCACCCTCGCCCACAGCGCCGCCGCCGTCTCGCTCGCCGCGCGCCTGCCGGATTTGAAATTGATGAAAGACTTCGACCCGATCCACCGCCTCAGCGCCGTGCCCACGCGCTGGGTCGATGAAGAATTGCTCGCGGCCCTCGAACCCGGATTTGCGCGATGAACTTCGCCCCGAGATTCAGTGTGAACTTCACGGGAAAAATCAGCGCGACCCTGCTCGCCCTGAGCTGCGGGTTGGCCATCGCGAGCGCGCAGGTTCCGACCGCGCCGAACGCCGCGCGCACGCCCGTGGATTTTTTCCGCCAATTGCTCACTGCCAGTCCCGCGGCCCGCGAACCGATGCTCGCGTCCCGCCCCGCCACCGAGCGCACGCTCCTGCTCGCCAAGGTGCGCGAATACGAAGCCCTCGCGCCCGCCGAACGCGAACTGCGCCTCAACGCCACCCAGATGCGCTGGCATCTCAAAAACCTGCTGCCCGCCGACGCCCGCCAGCGCGCCGCCTATCTCGCCGCCCTGCCGCCCGCCGAGCGCGCCGTGCTGGAACCGCGCCTGAAAAATCTCGAACAACTCCCGCCGCGTCTGCAAACCGAGGCCCGCAGCAGCCAGACCGTCATCCATTACTACTCGCGTCCCGCCGCCCCGCCGCTGCCGCCGGGACTCGTGCCGATTGCGCACCAACCCGCGTCCGCGCCCGCGCCCGCGCCCGCTCCGTCCGTCACCCGCAATCCCCGGCAAACCACCGTCGAGCAATTCCGCCGCTTCTTCGAACTCAACGACCGCGACCGTGCCCGCGCCCTCGAGCGCCTGCCCGAGGCCGAGCGCCAGAGCCTCGAACAACTCATGCAGGAACTTGACCATCTGCCCGGCCCGCTCCGAACGCTCTGCATGGATGCCTTGCAAAAATTCGCGACCCTCTCGCCCCGCGAGCAGGCCGAGTTCCTCCGCAGCGCCAGCCGCTGGCAGGCCCTCACGCCCGGCGAACGCGAGACCTGGCGCGACTTTGTCACCGAACTTCCCCCGCTCCCGCCCGGCTTCGGCGAACCCCCGCTGCCCCCCGGCTACGAACCCCCCGCCCCCCCCCCCCCCCTCCCCCCCCCCCCGCAACCCCGACCCCGCCTTCCCCCCGCTGCCGAAACCGTGACCCTCCCTTGTAGGAGACGACGTGAGGAGGCTCTACCCTTTTCCCCGCGGCGCACGCACTCCGGCCAAAGCAGTTCAAAAAGCGCTCACGCCCTCTCCCGTCAAGCGCGGCAGCCGACGGACACTCACGCCCTTGTAGGAGTCGAGGTAACGAGACTCTAACCTGCCGCTACGCGAGACTCGTCCCCAACCGCCGCATGCCGCGTCGTGAAACCGCACTCCGGTTCCCTGCGCCTTGACCAAGTCAGGCCCGCGAGACTCAGCGCGCGTTTCGCGTGGAAAAGGTTAGAGTCTCGTAACCTCGACTCCTACAAGGGCGGTGCCGCCCGCCCCTGTAGCCGACGACGTGAGGAGGCGGACGGCCCCGTCCACCCGCACGCTCCGCCTCGTCACCTCGGCGGCTACGATGACGGCTCCGCTCCGCTTTATCTCTTTCATCCCTCCGCGCGCTTCCCCTATCGTCCGTCCATGCACTGGCAGAAAATCTCCCTCATCGGCGTTGGCTTGCTGGGTGGCTCCCTGGGCCTGGCGCTGCGCCGGCGCAAGCTCGCGACCAAGGTCGTCGGCTACGTGCGCCGCGAGACCGGCGTGAAGGAATGCCTCCAGGCCGGTGCGGTCGATCACGCCACCACGCATCTCGCCGAAGCCGTCGCCGAAGCCGACCTCATTGTCTTCTGCACCCCGCTGGCGCAGATGCGCGCGCTGGCCGAACGCCTCCTGCCCGCCGTGAAACGCGGCGCGCTCGTCACCGATGTCGGCAGCGTGAAAGCCAGCGTCGTGCAGGATTTGGAAGCGCTCTTCGCCGGCGCGGAAGCGCGGTTTGTCGGCAGCCATCCCATGGCCGGCGGCGAGAAAATGGGCGTCGGCGCGGCGCGGGCGGACCTGTTTGAAAACACCCTCTGCCTCGTCACCCCCACCGCCGCGTCGCACGCGAAGTCCATCACGCAAATCGAAGAGCTTTGGCAATCCGTCGGCGCGCGCCCGCTGCGGATGTCGCCCGAGATGCACGATGAACTCGTGAGCCGCTCGAGCCATCTCCCGCACGTCGTCGCCGCCGAACTCGCCAACTACGTCCTCAGCCCGATTCATCCCAAACAACAGGCGCAACTCTGCGCCACGGGCTTCCGCGACACCACGCGCATCGCGTCCGGTTCGCCCGAGATGTGGCGCGACATCGCCCTGGCCAACCGCAAAAACCTCGCCCGCGTCCTCGGCGTCTTCATCGAGGATTTGCAGGAATTCCAGCTCGCCCTCGAAAACGGCGACGCCAAAACCATCGAGGAATTTTTCGCCAACGCCCGCCAGCGCCGCGAAACCTGGGCCGCCAACGGCGCAACCACCGCCGGCACGTCGCCGGAGTGAGCCGCGCCGGAGTGCGCCCGTCCCCGGGCGCAGCGACGTCCGCAGCCCCGCACGTGCTCGATTAACCGCGGCCCGCCGGCCCTTCCACGTTGCTGCGCCCGAGGACGGTCCTGCTCAGTTTGGGTCGCGGCTATTCCGCTCTGCGTTTCTTCCCATCTCTGCGGTGTTCTGTTCCGCCTCCGCTCCGCCGCGGTCGGACGTCTGCCGGACAGCCCGCGCAGAACACCGCAGAGATGGGAAGAAACGCAGAGCAGCCCCGGGGTCACTATGGACGGCGGCGGCGAGGGCGGCGGCGTCCGCAGCCCCGCCCGCGCTTGATTAACTGCGGCCCGCCGGCCCCACCACGTTGCTACGCCCGAGGACCATCCAGCTCGGTTTGAGTCGCGGCTCTTTCGCTCTGCGTTTCTTCCCAGCTCTGCGGTGTTCTGGTCCGCCTCCGCTCCGCCGCAGCCGGACGTCTGTCCGACAGCCCGCGCAGAACACCGCAGAGATGGGAAGAAACGCAGAGAAACTCCGGGGTTAGTTTGGACGGGACCGGCGAGGGCGGCGGCGTCCGCAGCCCCGCACGCGCTTGATTAACTGCGGCCCGCCGGCCCAACCACGTTGCTACGCCCGAGGACCATCCAGCTCGGTTTGAGTCGCGGCTCTTTCGCTCTGCGTTTCTTCCCAGCTCTGCGGTGTTCTGGTCCGCCTCCGCTCCGCCGCAGCCGGACGTCTGTCCGACAGCGCGGCAGAACACCGCAGAGATGGGAAGAAACGCAGAGAAACTCCGGGGTTTGTTTGGACGACGGCGGCGAGGGCAGCGGCGTCCGCAGCCCCGCACGCGCCCGATCATCCGCGGCCCGCCGGCCCTTCCACGTTGCTGCGCCCGAGGACGGGCGCACTCCGGGGCTGCTGCCTGATCGCCCGCCGGTATTCGTGCGTGACTTTCCGGCACGTCGCGCCGTTCATCTTCGCGCGTCATGTCGCTGCCTGACCTCATCGAAATTGTCCCGCTCGCCGGCCCCGTGCGGGCCGAGATCACCGTGCCCGGATCGAAAAGCATCACCAACCGCGCGCTGATCCTCGCCGCACTGGCCGGGGGCGAGACCACGCTGCGCGGCGCGCTGTGGAGCGAGGACACGCAGGTGATGGTCGAGTGCCTCCAGGAACTCGGCTTCATGGTGAACGTGGCGGCGGACCCGGACGAAACCTGCAACCGCACGATCACCGTTTATGGCCTCGGCGGACGCGTGCCGCGCGGCGGGACCGAGACGCAGCCGCTCGAATTGTTCGTCGGCAACGCGGGCACGGCGGCGCGTTTTCTCGCGGCGATGGTCTGTCTCGGCGACGGCGTGTATCGCCTCCACGGCGTGCCGCGGATGCACGAGCGCCCGCAGGCCGCGCTGTTCAACGCCCTGCGCGAGCTGGGCTACCGCGTGGAGTCGCCGAACGACAAGCTGCCGGTGGTAATTCACGGCGGTGGAATCAAGGCGGGCAAATGCAGCGTGAGCATCAAGGAGAGTTCGCAGTTCGCGTCGGCGCTTTTGCTTTGCGGCGGCCGTGGCGGATGGCGAACAGAAGTTACGGGCGAGAGTGCCGAGGAATCGCCTTATGTGGCGATGACGACGCGACTCATCGAAGCGTTTCCGCAATGGGGTGGCCAATTTCAAATCGAGCCAGATGCGAGCAGCGGAAGTTATTTTTGGGCAGCGGCTTGGTACGTAATCGTTCTCGAATGGATCAAGTTCGCTGTGAAAGAACGGCGGCCCGACGATCCGCCGGTGCGCGTCAAACACTGGCCCAAATCCGGTTGGCAAATTGATGCGGATTTTCCTCATTTCATCCCGCCCCCCGAGAAGGTTTCGCGCGAAACCCAACTCGGCGACAGCATCATGACAGCAATCGTTCTTGCGGCGGATAAGAGTGCCGTATCCGGCGTTTTCAAGGTGGCTGGGCCGATCTGTTTCACCGACCTCGGCCGTCTCCGCGTGCAGGAGTGCGAGCGCGTCGTCGCCTTGCGCACTGAGCTGACCAAGTGCGGCGCAAAGGTCGTCGAGGCGGGCGACACGCTCACGGTTTATCCCTCGCCACTCCACGGCGCGGAGATCGAAACCTACAACGACCACCGCATGGCCATGTGTTTCGCGGTTCTCGGCTTGAAAGTGCCCGGCATCAAAATCAAAAATCCCGCGTGCGTGAAGAAGACCTTCCCCAATTTTTTCCAGAAGCTCGCCACCCCGCCGCCCCACGGTTTGGGCGCGGAAATCCGCGACGGCCGCACCGGTCGCAAGCTCGCCCTCGATGAATTGTTCGCCGAGTGAAGCCCCTGCGCGTTCCCCATTTCGCACAGCCTGTTAATCGTTTCCGTCGCGCTCACCCCGTTGAACCCTTCAACTCTTCAACCCTTTAACCCCTTAATCGTTTAACCGTGCCCCCTCCCCTCGTCATCGCCATCGACGGCCCCAGCGCCAGCGGCAAAGGCTCGACCTCGCGTGAACTCGCCCGCCGCCTCGGCTTCCTGCATGTGGACACCGGCGCGATGTATCGCGCGCTGACGTGGCATTGCCAGCAGGCGGGCTTGATCCCGAACGACGCGGACGGCCGCGAGTTGACCCCGGCGGAGCAGGCGTCGGTGGCGCAGGCATGCGAAACCTGGCCGGTGGAACTGCTCGCCCGCGCGGGCCATCTGGTCGTCGCCGTCGGCGGGCAGGTGCCGGACGCGGAGTTGCGCAGCACGGCGGTGACGAGCTACGTCGCGCGCGTGTCGCACGTGCCGGCGGTGCGCGAGTGGATGCTCGGCTTTCAACGCGGCTGCGCGCAATTCGGCAGCCTCGTCATGGACGGGCGCGACATCGGCACGCGGATTTTCCGCGAGACGCCCTGCAAGTTTTTTCTCCACGCCCGCGAGGATGTGCGCGCCAAACGCGGCCAGAACGACGGCCACGGCGGCGGCGTGGCGCGGCGCGACTTGATCGATCAGGATCTGAACCAGCCCGCCGCCGACGCGGTGTTGATCGACACCTCGGAACACAGCGTGGCCGAAATCGTCGAGCAGGTGCTCGCGCTCATCCGGCAGCGCCAGCAACCCGAAGCCGGCGCGGCGGTTTGAATTCCGCGTCTCACCGAGAAGCCCGCCATTCCCCACCGCTCACCCACTTTCCCATGCCCGCCCGCCAATCTTCCGCCACCGTGATCGTGGCCATCGACGGCCCCGGTGCCAGCGGCAAAAGCAGCACGGCGCGCGCGCTGGCCAAGCTGCTGGATTTTCTCTACGTGGACACCGGCGCGATGTATCGCTCGCTCGCGTGGTATTGCCTGGTGAATGCCGTGGACGTGAACAATCCGCGCTCCGTCGGCGCGGCGTGCAAGCGCTGGCGCACGTCGCTCGCGGCGGTGGATGGCCAGGTGCAGTTGCTGGTCGGCGGGAAGTTTCCCGGCGACGCCATCCGCACCCCCGCGGTCACCGAGGCGGCCTCGAAGGTCGCGGTCGTGCCGGCCGTGCGGCAGTGGATGAAACTGAAACAACGCGAGTGCCGGACCTTCGGGAACATCGTGATGGAGGGCCGCGACATCGGCACCAATGTGTTCCCCGAAACGGATTTCAAATTCTTCCTCGACGCCTCGCCCGAAGAGCGCGCCAAACGCCGCGCCGCGCAAGGCGTGCAGGAAAACCTCCCCGAGCGCGATCACCGCGACAGCCAGCGCCGCGCCGCGCCGCTGATGATTCCGCTGGGCGCGGCGCGCATCGACAACTCCGGCAAAACCGTCGCCGAGACCGCGCAGGAAATCATCGCCATCGTGGAGCAGCGGATGCGCCTGCACAGCGGCCGGGCGCACGGCTCATAGCGACCGCGGAAAACGGAACCCCGAATTTAATCACCACGGATGGACACGGATGGACACGGATGAAGGCAGCATGGCAAGGCGGCGAACCGAGCCGCGGCAGTTTTGGAGTGCGGTGGCTGGTCACCGCTTTCCCGAGGCGACTTGTCGCCGTCAAACGTTCCGCCGCGTGAAGCGGCAAAGGGGCCGTTCACGGCTCGCGCCAGCGCCAGCACGCCGGCGAGACCGGACGCGCACAGCAGTTCGACGGCGACAAGTCGCCTGCGCAAAAGCGGTGACCAGTCACCGCACTCCAAATTCCAGCCCCGCGAGAAACCGCGCGATTCCTCAGCCATCCGTATTCATCCGGCCCCATCCGTGGTTTAATCGCCGCGTTCGGAACCATTCGAAGTCATGTCCTTTATCTATCTGATCACCTGGCATCTGGGCCGGTGGGTTTTCGCGAGCTGTTTTCGCTGGCGGGTTTTTCATCCTGAGCGCGTGCCGCCGACCGGCGCGGTGATCCTCGCGGCCAATCACGCCAGCTACATGGACCCGCCGCTGGTCGGCTGCGCGATCACGCGGCCGCTGAATTACCTGGCGCGCGAATCCTTGTTCCGTTTTCCCGTGGTTGGCGCGTATTTGCGGGCGCTCAACGCGGTGCCGGTGGACCGCGACGGCGGCGGTGCCGCGGGCCTGCGGGCGATCCTCGACCGCCTGCTCCAGGGTGGCGGCATCGTGCTATTCCCCGAGGGCACGCGCACGTCCGACGGCCGACTGCAACCGGCGCGCTCGGGCATCGGCTTGACGGTGATCAAGTCCACCGCGCCCGTCGTGCCCGTGCGCGTGTTCGGCACCTTCGAGGCGTGGGGGCGGCATCAGTGCTGCCCGCGCCCGCATCGCATCGCCGTGAAATACGGGCCGCCGATGGATTTCGCGGCGCTCCGTGCCGAGGCGAAGACCTGCTCGAAAGTGCGGCTCAAGGAAATCTATCAGCAGGTAGCCGACGAACTCATGGCCGCCATCGCGAAACTCGAGCCGTGCGAGGAGAAGACGACGTTTCCGTGAGCGATGGCGGGCGGCATTGCCGTCAGCCCCGCTGCTCTGCCCACCCAGACCACGCGTAACGCGCCGCGAATCACGAATCCCGGATTGCTACTCACTTACAGTGAGTTCTTGCGGCATCGAAACACCTCCTCTGGCGGGTAAATCCAGAGCTCGCCGTAACGCGATCTCTTTTCGTGTCTTTCGTGGTCTTGACGTTTTTTTGGGGGCAGCGCTCGGGTTGCAATGGTCAGGAACTCAACCCTTCGCGCCGCCTTCCACCGGGCAGAGGACCGGCGGCTACTTGCCGAGATCCTTCAACTTCTCGCCCACTTTGTCGGCCCCGTCCTTGATGGCGTCGCCGGTTTTCTTCGCGCCCTCTTTCACCGCGTCGGCCCCTTCTTTCACGGCGTCTTTGGTTTTATCGATGGCTTTCTCAGTGGGCGTCTTCTCCTGGCAACCGGCCGCGAACGCGAGCACACCGACGATGAACAAGGGCAGTATTTTTTTCATAACTTCTCAGGTTTGGATTGGTTTGGATTGGCGTGGCCGGTTGGACCAGGTCTTTCTCCCATGGTAGCAGCGCATTGCCAATGCTGAATGCAACGAGCTGGTATTCAGGTGTGCAACTCAGTTGGCAGCACGCCGTCTGGCTCGCCGCGCCGCACTTCCAGCGTGGGACCGGTCGCCCGGATTTGCTTCCTCCAATCACTCCAATGCCACGTTGACCACCGGCGGCTTCGCGTAGTCATTCCACAAGCGGTCCAGCTCGACCTTGTCCGCCGGACCATCGGCGATGACGAAACGGTAGCGCGAGACGTAGGGTTTCCCCGGCGTGATTTCCCAGTCGCCGTCCGCCGAGGGAGCGACGCAGAGCTGCGGATTCTGCGGATTCAACCGCAGCGGCTGGGGCGAGCGGAAGTTGCCGGGATGAATCAGCACCGCCAGCCCCGCCGGCGCGCCCGCCACCTGCCCGCCCAAGTGAACCCAGTTCGCTTTCGAGGCATCGCCCGCTTTCCGTCCATCGCCGTTGGAAGTGAGGAAGGTCACGGCGTTCACTGGATCCCATGCCGCCTGGCCGCGCACCCCGAGACCGCCGTAGTGATACTTCGGCAGCTTCAACGGACTCGCGCTGGCGCATTCCTGCGTGGACACCAGGTCGAGCAGCCACGCGTTCCCACCGCTGGCGGCGACACTGTAGGCGGTCACACTCCAGCGCTCGTCCAGCACGGCCTTGGGCGGGGACGCGAGATAATCCATGAACCGGTGTCGGCTGCGGAACCCACCCTGCACCGGACCGCTCCACGTCTGCTCCATGGCCACGAACTCAGTCGCCGCCGTGACCTTGCCCTCGGTGCCCTTGCCCAAGTTCCAGAAATCCGGCTTGCGCCCCTCGAACTCCGTATGCGTCCACGCAAAAAAAATGCCGCGCTGATGCCGGTGATCCGGCGGGTAATCCGCCGTCACCAACCGCCCGCCGGGAGTGAACACCGGATGCAAATAGGCGCCGTGCCGGTAATGAGCCGACACCCCGGCAGGTGCCTCGCTCGGCGTGGTCTGGTAAGCCGCCACCGGCCGTCCACCTACGCTGAGCCGCACCAGCGCGCCCTCCGTCTTCACCGCCACCGTCTCCTCAGCCGCCGCACCCGCCCGGAGGCGAAACACCTTCGCGGTCCCGGCCGGCAACTCCTCAAGCACGAACCATCCCACACCCTCCGCATCCACCTGAAACGGAACCGCACCGCCCGACTCCGTCTCGAGCCGCCGCCACTCGCGCGCCCCCGCCGGCACATTGAAAGACACGATGGTATCCCTCCGTTTGAACTCCCCGGCCTGCACTGTGACCCGCAGCGCGGCGGCTTGTGACAAATGTGGAACGGCAAGCAGGAAGCCGGCGATCAGCAGAACTGCGGTTTTCATGATTTGGATCGGAACGATGACTCCCTCGCCCTCGCTGTCCACCAATAATGAACGAGGCCGCCGCGGCTGGCCGAAGCCAGACTTCCCGCGCCAATCGCTACCGAACAACTGCGCCGCAGCACCCGTTCCAATCGTTGAATGTTCGTGTCGATACACAGTTGTATCACTACAACCTTGTACATTTGCCTCTTCAACCAATCCGCGACCACGTCGCAGGCTCGGCGCGTCCCATCCCCTCGTGGTGCCGACGGCCTGGGCGGCTGAAAGCCCGCGCTCCGACGGCATGTTCCCAATTCAGGTCACCGCGATCCTTCGAGTAAGATAAAACGCAAGTTTGGTGCGACATCAGAAGCGCACTCAGGGAGAGCTCTTGGGAGACGCGGGCGTCGAGAAAGCTCGGACCGGGTGCATCGATCAACGTCAAGTCGGCCAAATCATTCGCCCGGACTATTGGCAGACGAAACGCTTTCAGATTGGGCCAACGGGGCCGTCAACTACTCCACCGATGATTCACGAGCGGAGCGGACGACATTGACCAAACGTCCGGACCGCCGGATTGCGCCGCAGTCTCCGGCGCTTCGCCCCGGTATCATCTGTCGTTGCGAAAGTTAGTGTTAGAACCGCCGTAACGAGCGGCGGGTCCGTCTCCCTCTCCCCGTCCCCCACCTCAATCCCGAGCGGAGGTGAGGGAGTCGGTGGCCCTGATGGGGAGGGTTGGAATTCCAGCAAAGCCTGGTGTCTGTCGTCCTCGGCCCGAGCCTTCCTCTCGAGTCCCTCAACACAAACCGAGCGAGCCAGCGTCAATGGAAAAGGGCTGTCAGATTGTCACGCTCAAGGTTTTTGGTACGCTTCCGATGTAATCACCAAAGCAAATCGACATGAAATCACTTATGAGTGGCACTCCCCTTGCAACGACCACCGGAGATATCGCGGGCCAGCGAGAACAAAAATTCGCGGGTGATAACTGCTGGTATCCCTGGCTCGAATACGAGCACGGGAAGGAAGACATCAACGGACACATCATTGAGTCGATCCATACGCGCTGCTCGGATTTCGTGATCTATTTCTGCAAGCAGGACGGTCTCTCCGACCTCTATTACGAGTGTACCGACGGCTTGCTCAAAACCACCGCGACTCCGAACGCGCATCTGGCGAGAATCAACCGCCTGGTGTCGGAGGACGAGAAGAAGCGGCGGGAAACCCTGGAGTGTGTCGCCGATGCCTTTGAAATGTGGCTCTGCGGCCAGACCAAGGAGAGCGAAGCCATCTTGACGGACATCATCGCGCAACTGGAAGTCTGGCGGGAGACCCGCGGGCGCTTGTCATATCAATCCGCCGCCCTGTTCGCGGCGGTGGCGACGTGGGCGCTCTATCTGTGCAACAGCAACGGCATGTGGCTGGCGCAACTCGATCCCTGGCTCCTCGCGGCGGCACTCGGCGCGACCGGCGGGTTCTTTTCCGTCTGCCTGAATCTGGCCTCGATCAAGGTCAACGTGAACCAATCCTCCAGCCAACTCTATCTTGCCGGCGCCACCCGTGCAGCCGTGGCCTTGATCGCCGCCGTAGCCTGTCTCCTGGCCGTGCGCGGCAAGATCATCCTCGGACTGGCCGCCACGGCCGAGACTGCGGGCGGCTCGGAGGCCGGCATACCGGCAGCGGTTCTCTTCTTCCTGTTCCTCGCGGGCTTCTCCGAAACCTTCATCCCCAATGTCCTCCGTGACTCGGAGAAGAATGCGGCCACTGGAGGTTCCGGGAAGTGACCAGCCGGAAGCTGCAGCGTTCGAGCGACGGAGGCATCACCGCGCCTGTTTTAGAATGTGGGTCAGGCCTCCAGCCTAACGGTTGACGGAGCATCCTGCCCCGTCCCGCAAGTGGCAAGGTGTCCCGCGAACAGGCAGATAGATGGAAGGAAAACCGGAACACTGCCGGCCCGCGATGCCGTTCCCGCGCCCTACCGCACCCGTTGCGAGCGGGACGAGGTGAGGGAGAACGGCCGCAAATTCTTTTCAAACTGGCAGACCGTTCCGCTGAGCGCCAGCGCGACCAAGGCCGCCATTAGACAGCCGCAGGATTCAAGAGCAGGGGGGGAATTGGGTAAATGGTCTCGTCGATTGGTGTGGAATCAGAGCTCGGGCTATCTGCTCACTTCAACTCGCAGTTGGCAGCATGAATCTTTGCTGCAACTTTCTGCGCGCGATCCACAATCGTAACCAGACCGCCGCGCAATCAATCGCCTTAAACTTGTCGAAAATCCCCCACTATGAAACTCCTCCTCACCCTTCTGCTCCTCGCTTCCTTCGCACCCGCTCGTGGCGCCGACGCCCTCAAACCCAACTTCATCTTCATCAACATCGACGACCTTGGTTACGCCGACATTGGTCCCTTCGGCTCCACGCTGAACCGCACGCCCCATCTCGACCGCATGGCCAAGGAAGGCCGCAAACTAACCTCCTTCTACGCCGCCCCCGTCTGCTCCCCCTCGCGCGCCTCACTCATGACCGGCTGCTATCCCAAGCGCGCCCTGCCCATTAACCACGTTCTCTTTCCCAACGACGCCGTCGGCCTCTCTCCCTCCGAGATCACCATCGCCGAGGTCCTCAAGCCCGTCGGCTACGCCACCAGCATCGTCGGCAAATGGCATCTCGGCGACCAACCCGAGCTTCTCCCCACGCGCCAAGGTTTCGATGAATGGTTCGGCCTTCCCTACTCCAACGACATGGGTCCCATCGCCGACGGCGTGCGCAGCGACCTCGGCAAGCCCATCCCTCCCGCCAACCCCAACGCCAATCCCAATGCCAAAGGCCAGCCCCCGCTCCCGCTCATGCGCAACGGCAAAGTTGTTAAACGCGTCCTGCCCGACGACCAACAGTCCCTCGTCGAAATCTACACCGACGAAGCCACCGCCTTCATCACGCGGAACAAAGCCCGTCCCTTCTTTCTCTACCTCGCCCACAACGCCGTGCATTTCCCGATCTATCCGGGTAAAAAGTGGGCCGGTAAATCACCCAACGGTATCTACTCCGACTGGGTAGAAGAGACGGACTGGAGCGTTGGCCGCGTCCTCGACACCCTCCGCGAACTCAATCTCGCCGAACGCACCCTGGTCATCTTTACGAGTGACAACGGCGGCACGCCCCGCGGCTTGAACACGCCGTTGCGCGGCAACAAAGGCAGCACCTGGGAAGGCGGCGTCCGCGTCCCCACCATCGCCTGGTGGCCCGGCAGAATCCCCGCCGGCACCGCCACCGACGCCATCACCGCCATGTTCGACATTCTCCCCACCTTCGCCGCGCTCTCCGGCGGCGCCGTTCCCACCGACCGCAAAATCGACGGCGCCAACCTCTGGCCCATCCTCGCCGGTGATACCAATGCCAAACTACCGCACGACACCTTCTACTACTACCGCGGTCTGCGTCTCGAAGCTATCCGCCACGGTGACTGGAAAATGCAGCTCGCCGGCTTCAGCACCGCTTGGCCCGGCTCGGCCGCCGCAGTGAAGAAACTAACTCCCGCCGCCACCGCGACCACCACGCCCAAACTCTTCAACCTCAAAACCGACCTCAGCGAAACCACCGACGTCGCCGCAGCCAATCCCGAAGTCGTCAAAAGACTGGAAGCCCTCGTCACCGCCATGAAAGACGACCTCGGCCTCGACGGGCCGGCATCCGGCTCCCGCACCCTGGGCAAAGTCGAAAACCCCCAACCCCTCATCGGGCACGACGGCAAAATCCGGGATGGCTTCGAGTTTGAACCCAAATAGTGGCGAGTCCCCCCGCAGGTATGATTGATTCACCAGGGGAATCTTAGGCAAAGGATTTGAGAACTCGAGATAGTCTCCTCCCGCTCCCCTGACTCAACCCTTTCTGCCAAATCGGGTGTACGAGATAAAAGTGGGTTTTGTGGTTTTCCTTTGGTTTTGACCGCAGATTTGTAGTATTATGGCTACAATATGAAAACCAAAATCCCCGCTTACCCAAAACTCGAACAGCAACGCCAGGGC
>BJHT01000032.1 GCA_014193395.1 Verrucomicrobiota bacterium | reverse complement strand
CCTCATGCTCCTCCTGCCACGCCCGCATGGACCCCATCGGCTTCGGCTTCGAGAATTTCGACGGCGTCGGCGCGTGGCGCGACAAGGACGGCGACGCCGCCATTGATCCCTCCGGCGAGCTGGTCTCCGGCGAAAAATTCGCCTCCCCCGCCGAACTGCGCGCGATCCTGATGAAACAAAAACGCGAAGACTTCATCCGTTGCCTCGCCGAAAAACTCCTCACCTACGCCCTCGGCCGCGGCCTCGAACACTACGACAAATGCGCCATCGAACAGATCACCAAGGGCGTGGAACACGGCGACTACCGCTTCGCCGCGCTCGTGAGCGAGATCGTCAAGAGCACCCCCTTCCAAAAACGCCGCGGCGAAAATTTCACCCAGACCGCTTCCCAATGACGCGGCGCGTCAGCAGCCTTTCGTTCAACTCAGCAAACAAACCCACCACAGAAAAATCATAGACAACCCATGAAAAAACTCCTGCTCACCCTGCTCGCCCTCGCCACCCTGCACCCCGGCACCGCGCCCGCCGCCGACGCTGCGAAATTCAAAGTCAGCGAATTCACCTTCACCAAACCCGCAAAGTGGGAAACCCAGGAACCCGCCTCCTCCATGCGCGCCGCGCAGCTCAAAGTGCCCGACGCCAAATTCCCCGAGGGCGCCGAGGTCGTCTTCTTCTACTTCGGCGCGGGCGGCGCGGGCGGCACCAAGGCCAACGTGGACCGCTGGTTCGGCCAGTTCGCCGAACCGCGCGAAGAGATCAAGGCCAAGACCGAGGAAACCACCATCGGCAAAACCAAGGTCACCTTCGTGCAAGCCCAGGGCACCTACAAAAGCGGACCTCCCGGCGGCGCGGCCAAACTCCTGAAAGACCACGCCCTCCTCGGTGCCGTCCTCGAAGGCGAAGCCGGCTCCGTCTTCGTCAAACTCACCGGCCCCATCCCCGTCACCCAGGCCGCCACCGCCGACTTCAAAAAACTCATCGAAAGCGGACTGAAATAAGCCTCCGCCCCGAAACCAAGCCGGCAGAAAAATGGGGGCAGAAAAAATGGGACCCGGAATTTTTGTTTTATTTTTCTGCCCCCATTTTTCTGCCGGCCTTCCCCCGTCCCCCTTTTTTTGCCCCCTATTTTTCTGCCATCTTCCCCATGAAACTTTTCCTTTTTCTGCTCACCACCCTCGTCGCCCACGCCGCTGAACCCGCCGCGTTCGTCACCGCCCTTTCTGCCAAACGCCCGCAAACCCTCGTCACCTACGGCACCAGCCTCACCGCCGGCGGCGCGTGGGTGAAACAATTGCAGCAAGCCCTCGACACCCAGTTCCCGAAACTCGCCACCGTCGTCAACAGCGGCCAGGGCGCGATGTGGTCCGACTGGGGCGTCAAAAACCTCGACGCCCGAGTCCTCGCCAAAAAGCCCGACGCCGTCATCCTCGAGTTCTCCATCAACGACGCCTACCTCCCCTACGCGATGCCCACCGCCGTCTCCCGCCAGAACCTCGAGACCATGATCACCCGCATCCGCGCCGCGCTGCCGCAGTGCGAAATTATCCTCATGGTCATGAATCCCCCCATCGGCGTGCATCTCGAACGCCGCCCCAAAATCGCCGACTACGAGCAAGTCTATCGCGACGTCGCCAAAGAACACTCCCTGCGCCTTATCGACCACGCGCCCGCCTGGCAAGCCGTCCTGAAAAAAGGCGACCCCGAATACCTCAAGCTCGTCCCCGACGGCATCCACCCCAACGCCGCCGGCTGCGCCGCCATCATCACCCCCGCCATCCTCCGCGACCTCGGCTTGAAGCCCGCCTCCCCTCCCTTGTAGGAGTCGAGGTAACGAGACTCTGACCTTCTTCCGCGAGAGGACTGACCAAACCTCCCCACGGCGCACCGTGCAACCGAACTCGAGTTCCATACGCTCAGCCCAAATCAGCTCCCGAAACTCGATCCGCTCTTCGCGCAGAAAAACTAAGAGTCTCCTCACGTCGTCTCCTGCAAGTTTACGCACGCGCTGCGACCGGGGACCGGTCGCGCTCGTTCCGTTAATCGCCACCCCGGGTTGCCACGACGCCGTTACGGTTCGATACCGCACGACTCGTCGCCGCGCAGAAGCGAACTTCCACCGTTCTGCCTTCCCATCTTTTCAAGCGCACGCCGTCGGCGGGTAGTTTTCGTGGGACCGGAGAAATCTTTGCACCACAGGCCTCCAAGCGCGGCCGGAAATGCAGACTGGGGAACGACGGTTTGGGCGGGCCGCCCAACCGGCACGCGGGCCGCGTGCGCTCCCCGGGTTTTGCGCGAGGGCGCGGAAAACATCACCCGCGGGCGGGTGTTCTACCCAGCTCGTTTTGGAATCGGTAAGGAGCACGGCGTTTACACCGCAGAAGCGAGGAAGGCGAAGGGAGCACTGGGATTGGCGGGACGCTCGTTGGCCGTGGTGGATGGAATTTCCGAGCGAGCTATCCAAGCCTCAAGACCAGCCATCTAGATCCGAGCGTCACTCGGGGGATTGGGGAATAAAAACCACTGTCCTGCACCAACCGGCACCAATAAGATAAAAAACCGTTAGAGAACCGCTTGGTTCCGTGTCTTTGTTTCCCTCTTCGTGCCGGTCATTGGGGATAACTGATTCGTGGTTCAGCGACTGTCGGACTAAGAGTAAACCATCGACGCCATGCAGTCTCACGTCGCAGGCGCAGCGTCTTCGGGCATCGGCCTTCCCTTGGTTTCAGGCAGGAAATAGAGAGCGATCAAGCCAACCAAGAACACGAGACTCACCCAACTGCATGCATTCCGAAAAGCTTCGAGCTTGGCCTCCGGCGTTACCGCCCCCGCAGCCAGCTTCGCCTGCAACACGCCCATGGTAAATGGCCCGCTCGCCGCGATAAAACGGCCCACATTGTAGCAAAAGCTGACGCCCGTGCTGCGCAGCCGTGTCGGAAAGAGTTCCGGGAGATAGATCGCAAACCCCGCAAACAAGGCCAACTGACAAAAGCCCATGATCGGGATGAGGACAAATATATGCCACGGCTGGCTTAAGAACTGGAACACCGCCACCGTGCTCAAAAATGCTGCTACAAATGACATGGCAAAAATTGGCTTGCGGCCAAATCTCTGCGCGAGCTTGGTGAACGTCATCATCCCGAGAAACGCTCCGAGATTTTGCATGATCATGGTGATGCCCGTCCACATCAACCGTTTCCCGGGCACCTGTCCGGCGGGCAGATTCTCGGCCTTTAACTGTTTGCCTATGACGTCACCCACAAGCTCTGGACTGAAGAATCCGACCCCCCATAACCCCACCACACCGGAGACACAGAGCATCATCCCCAGCAATGCAGGCGTACGCCACCGGGCTTCGCCGAACAACGAGGCATACGACCCAAACTTTGCACCCGTCAGTCGCCCCGCTTCGCGAGCCACCCGCCACTTTTCCGGTTCTTTGAGGCGCATCTGAATGAACACGCACAGGAACGCGGGAGCCGCGCCGATCCAGAACAGGTATTTCCAAAAATCACCCGATGGCTTGGCCCCACCCTGCACCGCCGCGACCTGACTATACCCGACCGCGACGGCAATCAGCCCGGCCATGACGTTACCCACGGCAGACAGCGACTGGAGCAATCCCAACGCGTTGGAGCGCGAACGATCCGGCAAAGCATCCGCCACAAGAGCTACAGACAAACCAAACACACCACCCACTCCCAAACCGGTCACAAAGCGATAGAAACAAAAATCGTAAACAGTCTGCGAGAACGCCGACAAACCAGTAAAGACTGAGTACAAGAGCACCGTGAGAGTCAACGTTTTAGCTCGCCCAATTCGATCCCCCATCGCGCCAAACACGAGACCTCCCGTGGCCCAACCAGCCACAAAGATTGAAGTCGAATATCCACCCCACATCTTCTGTAAATCAGTCGCCGACCCCTTCGGCAGCAGGTCGGCAATGGCCGGGTTTCGCGCAATAATAAACAACTGCTGGTCCAGACAGTCGAACAGCCAGGCCAGGCAAGCCACCGTAAAGACGAACCAATGATACGAGGTCAGGCCGTGCCGCCACGAGTGAGTGTCGGTGGACGGGTTAGTGGTAGCAGAACTCATCAGATAAATGGGTTAATGGTGACTGCCTAACTTTAGCACACGGCTTCCGGCAGCGGGCAAGGCATATCTTTGGCAATCTTGGCCAATAAAACAAAAAGGCCCGTTCGCAAGCGAACGGGCCTGTTGAATTATCCCAGCCGATCAGGCGGTCTTGGCCGGCTCCGGTGCCGCCACGGTCGCGTCAGCGGCAGTTTCCGCCGTCGCCACCCATTCGAGGATGACCATTTCAGCCACGTCGCCCCGGCGTGGTCCGAGCTTCACGATGCGGGTATAGCCGCCGCGGCGTTCCTTGAACAAGGGCGCAATGTCATCAAACAAGATGCGGACCACGTCCTCTTCCAAGCGCCATTTCTCGCGCAGGGTCTTGCCTTTGACCGTCGGCGTCCCGACGAAGTTACTACGGGCCTGCTGCCGCAAGCGAGCTGCCGCCAACCGACGGTCATGCAGCTTGCCGCTCTTGCCCAGAGTAACCATCTTCTCCGCCACCGACCGGGCCGCCCGGGCTTTGGCAAGGGTGGTGGTCACCCGCTTGTGCTTGATGAGGCTACACACGAGGTTGGCCAGCATCGCGTTGCGATGTTCGCCCGTGCGTCCGAGTTTGGCTGTTCGCTTGAGATGTCGCATACAAATCCTTAGGCGGCCGGCGCGGGTTCTTCCTTGGGAGCTTCGAGCAATGCGGCATCAAAGGTCATCCCCAGACTAAGTCCCAACCCCGTCAGTTTATCCTTAATTTCGTTCAAAGATTTCTTACCAAAGTTCCGATACTTGAGCATTTCCGCCTCGGACTTCATCGCCAATTGACCGACCGTGGTGATGTTGGCGTTGTTGAGACAGTTCGCGGCACGGACTGACAGCTCGATCTCATTCACGCTCATGTTGAGCAGCTTCTTGAGCTTGGCCTTCTCGTCGTCCTGCTTGGTCTCGACCTGCTCGAACTCAATCGCGTTCTTGTCGTAGCCGACAAACACGTCGAGGTGATGCTGGAGAATGGCCGACGATTGGAGCAGCGCGTCATCGGGAGTGATACGGCCATCCGTCCACACTTCCAAGACCAGCCGGTCATAGTCCGTGCGCTGACCGACACGCGCGCTTTCCACCGCGTAGCGCACTCGCGTCACGGGCGAGAAGAGTGAGTCAATCGCGATGACCCCGATGGCCTGATCGGTCTTCTTGTTCTCATCGCCGGGACAGAAACCGCGCCCGATCTTCACCTCAAACTCCATGGTGAATTTCTTCTTCTTGTCGAGCGTGCAGATCAACTGCTTGGGATTCACGACCTCAACATTTTGGTTGAGTTCGATGTCCCCAGCCAAGACCGCACCGTCTTTGTTCACCGAAAGAATCAGCGTCTGCGGCTCGCGCGTGTGGCAGGTGAAGAGAATCTTTTTGATGTTCAGAACAATGTCAGTGACATCTTCCTGAACCCCATCCACAACGGCAAACTCATGCATCGCACCATCGATCTTGATCGAGGTGGCCGCAGCACCTTCCAATGAGGAAAGGAGCACGCGGCGAAGCGAGTTACCAATGGTATGTCCATAGCCAGGCTCAAACGGCTCGGCAATGAACTTGGCGTAGGTGTCGGTGGCGGTTGCTTCCTCCTTCTGCAACCGTTTTGGTTTTTCGAATGGTGCTAGGCGTACTGGCATGGGTTGGTTGGTGGCAAATTTAATCTGCCCGGCCGGACGTATTCCCACAGTCGCAGCGCGGACCTTGTATTTGCCGTTGGCTCCCGCTCGGGAGCTTGGTTTGGATTATCGGGAATAAAATTCGACCACTGCCTGCTCGTTGGCAATCGGGTTGATGTCTTCCTTGGTCGGCATCCGAACCAAGCTTCCCTTGAAGGCCTCTTTGTTAAGGGTCAGCCATTCCGGCACTGCGCGGCTGGTGGCCCCTTCCATCGCCTTGGTGGCGAGCTGGCGGGCGACCTTGTTGTCTGCCACTTCGATCACATCATTCACCTTGGCGGCGAAAGACGGAACATTCACCTTGCGGCCGTTGACCTTCACATGACCGTGGGTGACAAACTGCCGGGCGGCGGCCCGGGTCACGCCGAAGCCAAGATTGTAAACCACGCTGTCCAGGCGAGTCTCCAGAATCTGGAGCATCGTCTCGCCCGTCACGCCGCGTTTCTTGAGCGCGCGCTCATAGACACCGCGAAACTGGCGTTCGAGCAGACCATAGTAATAGCGGAGTTTCTGCTTCTCGATCAAACCCATCCCGTATTCGGTATGTTTACGGCGGGATTTCGGACCATGAACTCCGGGGCCGTAGGGGCGCCGTTCCAAATACTTCGATGAACCGAAAATTGCGACGCCGAAACGTCGGCCGATACGCACCCGGGGACCTGTATAGCGAGCCATGTTACTAGAGTGATCTGTGGTTAAGAAATGGGGTGAACAATGTTAGACACGACGCTGTTTGCGCGGACGACATCCATTGTGGGGAACCGGAGTAATATCCTTGATGGTGCTGATCTCCAAACCGATGGCCTGCAGCGCCCGAATCGCGGACTCGCGACCGGAGCCCGGACCTTTGACACGAATCTCGACCTCGCGCATGCCGTGAGACATCGCCTGGCGCGCGGCATCCTGGGCTACCTGCTGGGCGGCGAAGGCTGTGCTCTTGCGCGAGCCTTTGAAACCCACCCGGCCGGCGCTCGACCATCCCAACACATTCCCCTGCATGTCGGTGATGCTGACCAACGTGTTGTTGAAGGTGGCCAGAATATTGGCGACGCCGCTCGAAATATTTTTGGCACCCTTGGCTTTAACAATCTTCTTGCCAGCCATTTCGTCAGCCAGCAACTCCGCCGCCGTGGGTGCGGCAGCCGAAGCAACTGTCTCAGGCGGCTTGGGGGCAGCGGCCCCCGCGGCGGCGGGAGCACCAGCAACACCGCCCGCCGGTTTCTTGCCGGGCTTACCGGCAGCCTTCTCGGCTCCCGACTCGGCGGCGGGGGCACCAGCCGCGGCGGCCACTTCGGGCTTCGATTCCTTTTTCGGCGCGGGTTTCTTCTTCTGTTCTTCAGCCATAACGACAATCAATGAATACCGGTCTTAGCGTTGGGGTTGCGTTGCACACCGACGGTGCGCCGCGGGCCTTTGCGCGTGCGCGCATTGGTCTGGGTGCGTTGACCACGCACGGGCAGGCTCCGAAGGTGCCGGATGCCACGGTGGCATTTGATACCTTGCAGCCGCTTGAGATTGAGACCGAGTTCGCGCCGCAAGTCACCTTCAATGACATACTTCCCGTCCAAGATGGCGTGAACGATCTGGGACAATTGCTGCTCAGTGAGGTCCTTCGCGCGAATAGACGGATCCACGGCCGCCTTTGTCAGGACGACCTTGGCATTAACCGGTCCGATTCCGTAAATATAGCGCAATGAAATGTCGATGCGTTTGTGGGGCGGGATGTCAACTCCGAGAATACGTGGCATAACTTGCTTAACCTTGACGTTGTTTGTGGCGGGCGTTGGTGCAAATGACGCGAATAACGCCTTTGCGTTTGACCACTTTGCAGTGCTCGCAAAGCTTTTTTACTGATGCGCGAACTTTCATAAATCTGTTCTACTTAATCAACTTTTCCAAAATCGTTCCCTTCGACAAATCGAAGGGCGAAACTTCAAGCATTACCCGGTCACCCGGCGCATAGCTCATCGCTCGATCCCGCCCTCGGGAACCGAGATACCCGAGCAGACTGTGTTCGTTGCCCAAGACCACCCGAAACAACGTCGGCCCCAGCGTCTGCACTATCCGGCCTTCAACCCGCACAGCGTCTTCTCTGGCCATGTCAATATCTCTGCCGCTGCGTCCGTGATGATCACGGTATGTTCAAAATGCGCCGACGGCAGACCATCTGCCGTAACTACTGTCCAACCATCGCTCAACACCCGGACTTCCGGCTTGCCCGCGTTGACCATCGGCTCGATGGCGATGGTCATTCCCGCCCGCAACTTCGGTGAAGACTTGCCATCCACAAAGTTCGGCACCTGCGGATCTTCATGCACTGTTCTGCCGACACCGTGACCGACAAATTCCCGCACCACACTGAACCCGTGTGATTCCACACATTCCTGCACCGCCCGCGAAATATCCGACACCCGATTTCCCGCCACCGCCTGAGAAATCCCTTCATACAAGGCTTTCTCAGTGACATCAATCAATTTCTGGGCCTGCAAGTCACATCCGCCCACGGCCACCGTCCGGGCGGTGTCGCCAATGAAACCCTGAAACATCACGCCAACATCCAGACTTATGATGTCACCAAACTGCACCCGTCGCAGTCCAGCCAGACCATGAACCACTTGTTCATTCACCGAGATGCAGATATTGCACGGATATTTTCGATATCCTAGGAACGCACTGCGCGCCCCGTAATGCCGTATCCGTGCGGCCGCAAACTCATCAATCTCTTTGGTCGAAACACCGGGCGCAATAAACGCCGCAACGTCATCCAAAACCGACCCGGCCACCGCGCCCGCCGCCCGCATCAACCCCAACTCACGCTCATTCTTGATGATGATCACGCCGTGATTGGTTGGTAAGTCATCAATCTGCCGTCCAAACGACAGACTGAGTGCCGGTTAAAAACGGCCTTTGATGCGTCCCTTTTTCAGGAAGCCATCATAATGCCGCATCAGGAGATGGGACTCCATCTGCCGCATGGTGTCGAGCATCACGCCGACGGTAATCAAGATACTGGTGCCGCCGAAAAACTGGGCCACCGCAAAGTTAATGTTCCACTTCTGCGCCATGATGGTAGGGAGCACCGCGATCAGAGCCAGAAACACTGCGCCCGCCAAGGTGATCCGACTCATGGCATGATGGAGGAAATCACTCGTCGCCGCGCCGGGACGCACGCCCGGGATATACCCGCCATATTTCTTCAAATCATCGGAAATTTGCAGTTCGTTGAACTGGGTCGCCACCCAGAAATAGGAGAAGAACAAAATCATCAGACCTTCCAACAAGAGATAGACCGGGGCACCATGAGTCAGCTTGCGGGCTATCTCTTCGAAGAACGGCACCCCCATGCTCTTGCCCAATGTATAGAATATTTTCTCCGGGAACATCAGGATGGCCTGCGCGAAGATGATCGGCATGACTCCCGCGTAGTTCACGCGCAGCGGCATGAACGAAGAACCACCGGGAACAATCTTGCGACCGACGGCCCGCTGGGCATATTGCACCGGAATCTTGCGCTGGGCCTGAGTCACGGCGATTACGCCGGCAACCACCCCAAGCAGCAGCAGCACCAATGCGATACCATGGAAAACCGTGAAACGGGCTTCGGTTCCCGCCGGCGGGACAAACATCTCATACATCGCCTGCAAGGCCTGCGGCATTCGCGCCATGATGCCAACGGTAATCACCAAGGAGATTCCGTTACCAATGCCCCGCTCGGTGATCTGTTCGCCCAGCCACATCAACAGAAGTGTTCCTGTGGTCAGAACCACCGTGGTCTGAATGCGATACCACCAAATATTATCGGACTGCACCAAGACCCCTTGAAAACCACTCAGAATTTTCTCTGGATTTTCCCAGCCAACCGACATGACCCAGCCCTGCCCGAGACAGAGCAACACAGTAAGAAAGCGCCCGTACTGGATGATCTTCGCCCGCCCCCCCTCCTCGCGTGCCAATTTGGACAGCGTCGGGATCACTGCGGAAAGGAGCTGGATGATGATCGTGGCACTGATGTAAGGCATGATTCCCAGAGAACCCACCGCGCAGCGCTCCAACGCACCGCCAGTGAACATGCTATACATGCCCAAGAGCCCCTCGGAAGACTGGGCATTGCTCTTGAAGAACTCGGCCAACGCATGACCGTTCAGACCGGGGATGGGTATCATCGACACCACCCGGCAAAGTGCCAAGACCACCAAGGTGAAAACAATGCGCTCCTTCAACTCCGGAATCTTGAAGCAGTTGGCGAAGGTGTTGAGGATCGATTTTACCATGACTCAGATAACCAGGGCGGCCAACATCTTAGGACTTAACCGCAGCCTTCGCGGGAACCAATTCACAGGTTCCACCCAGACTCTCAATCGCCGTGCGGGCCTGCGCACTAAACCGGTTGGCCACCACGACCAGCTTGCGGGTCAGTTTGCCAGTGCCAAGAATCTTGATCCCGGCCGCCCGGCCATTTGCCAGCCCCAGCGCCCGCAAAGCGACCTCGTCAACTCGTGCGCCCTCTTCAAACTTATTGAGCGCCTCGAGATTCACCGGAATATAAACCGTCGCATGGCGGATGTTATTAAAACCCCGCTTGGGCAACCGCCGGATGAGCGGCATCTGACCACCCTCGAACCCGGGACGAATGGAACTGCCGGACCGGGCCGACTGTCCCTTGCCACCGCGTCCGCTGGTCTTGCCGTGACCGCTGGATTCACCCTGGCCGAGTCGTTTCCGTCGGTGCTTGGAACCGTGTCTAGGTTTTAGATCGTGTAAGCGCATACAAATTAATCCGGTCAGACTGACTTCTTCGGCTCGGGCGCAAACCCGCGGGCACTCATGATGTCTTCCCGCAGGCGAAGACTCTGGAGGGCCGCCAAGGTGGCCTTGGCCACGTTCCCGGCGTTGCTGGATCCGAGAGACTTGCTCAAAATATCTTTAACTCCCGCCGCTTCCAACACGGCTCGCACCGTCTTGCCGGCGATCAAGCCGGTGCCAGGGGAGGCCGGACGAAGCAAAACGCGCGCGCCGCCAAACTCGAACAAGACATCGTGCGGAATGGTCGCGCCACTCAGCTTCACGGATGACATGCACTGTTTGGAAACCTCACCACCCTTGCGAATGGCATCCGCAACCTCTTTGGCTTTGCCCAATCCCAGACCAACGCGGCCCCGGCGATCACCGGTGACCACCAGTGCGCTGAAGCTGAAACGGCGGCCGCCTTTGACAACCTTGGCGGAGCGATTGATCACGACGACCTTCTCCACCAAGTCGCTCTCCGCACGGCCTTCCCCCGAATCGCCGCCCTCGCGACCGCTGCGTCGCGGACCGCCGCGCCCCATCCGGGGTGACCGATTGCTTGCGGGCCGGGCCGCCTCCGCCACTTTTGGTTCGATATTATCTGCCACGATAGCTTTGAGTTAGTAAGTTAGAATTTAAGTCCCGCACTGCGGGCGGCATCCGCCAAGGCTTTGACCTTGCCGTGGTAACGGGCGCCACTTCGATCGAAGACCACACTTGTGATCCCTTTGCCAAGCGCCGTCTCCGCCGCCGTCCGCCCGATCACCGTGGCGCTTTTGACGTTGGCCCCGAGGGTCGCACGATCCGGCAGATTTTTGTGCAGGGTCGAGGTGCTCGCCAGAGTGACCCCGGCCGTATCATCAACAAATTGCACATGGATGTTCTTGCCCGTGAAACGGACACTCATCCGCGGACGCTGCGGCGTGCCGCTAACCTCTTTGCGGATGCGCCAGCGCCGACGTTGCAACAGACTGTTTTTCTTTTCGTTTCTCATGTCCTAAGTGCCGACGGTAATCACCGCCGGCTAGTCGAAATCTTACTGAACTGTCTTGCCTTCCTTGCGGATAATGCGCTCGTCCGAATACTTCACGCCCTTGCCTTTGTAAGGTTCGGGAGGATAGAAGCCGCGAATCTCAGCGGCCACCCGGCCGACCATCTGCTTGTCCGGCCCTTCAATCGTAAGTTTGGTATTTTCCTCGACCGTCACCTTGATCTGATCGGGAATCGGATAGTTGATCGGATGCGAATAGCCCAGCGCCAAGTTCACGTTCTTACCCTGCACGGCCGCCTTGAAACCAACGCCATTAATCTCCAGCTTTTTGACAAAGCCATCCAACACTCCTTTGACCATGTTATTGATCAGCGAGCGGGTCAGTCCGTGCAGCGCCTTGGCTTCTGCATCTTCGCCCTGCCGGGTTACGACCAGAGTTCCCGCAGTCAGCGCCGCCACGGTGCGCTTGGGGATTTCCATCTGGAGCTTGCCCTTGGGGCCTTCCACGGACACTTTGCGACCATCCAAGGTCACCTTGACTTTGGCGGGAATTGTAATTGGTTGTTTGCCGATGCGCGACATAGAGATTCCTAGTTACCAGACAAAACACAAAACTTCGCCGCCCACGTTCTCCTTCTGGGCATCGGTGCCGGTCATCACACCTTTGGGGGTGGAAACAATAGCCGTTCCCATGCCGCGCAGAACCTTTGGAATCTCCGTCGCGCCGGCGTAGTTGCGCAATCCGGGCTTGCTCACCCGGCGCAGGCCCGCGATGACGGCTTTCCGGCCCTGGTATTTCAGTTTCAACTTCAGCATCTTGAGGCCCTTCCCCTCAACGGTGCAATCATCAATGTAGCCTTCCCGTTTGAGAATTTTGGCGATGCCCTCCTTGATCTTCGAGTGGGACATTTCGGTATAGGGCAGCAGCGCGCGATTCGCATTGCGGATGCGCGTGAGCATGTCGGAAATCGGATCAGTCATATGCTTACCAACTGGCTTTAATAACACCCGGGATCAACCCATTTAACGCCAACTCGCGGAAGGTCAGCCGTGAGACGCCAAATTTTCGCAGAAAACCGCGCCGCCGCCCGCTCAGGGAGCAACGGTTCACCAACCGCGTCGGACTCGCATTGCGGGGCAGTTTGGACAGCCCGGCGTAGTCGCGCTTTGCCTTGAGTTCCGCCCGCACCGCCGCGAATTTCTTGACGGTTGCCAGCTTCTTCTTGTTTCGTTCCATCCAGCTTGTTTTAGCCATATCACTTTCCTTCGGCAAACGGCATACCCATCAACTTCAACAAATCCAACGCTTCGCCATCCGTCTTGGCACTGGTGACAATCGTAATGTCCATGCCCTGCTGACGCTTGATCTTATCCAGTTCAATTTCCGGAAAAATAGTCTGGTCAGAGACTCCGAGGGTATAACTTCCGCGACCATCAAAGGAGCGGACTGAAATGCCACGGAAATCCCGAATGCGGGGCAGCGCGGAAGCTACCAGGCGGTCGAAGAACTCATACATCACATCCCGGCGCAGCGTTACAAAGCACCCAATCGCCTGCCCCTGGCGCAGCTTGAAATTGGCGATGCTCTTGCGGGCCTTGGTAACCACCGGCTTTCGCCCGGTAATCATGGTCAATTCCTTGACGGCGTCATCCACGGCACCTTTTTCCAGCGAGGCGCTCACACCCATGTTGATGACGATTTTTTTAATCGTCGGCACCTCATGAACATTCTTATACTTCCGCCGCTCGATGAGCGCCGGACGAACGTCGTCGGTGTATTTCTTGTAAAGTCTCGATTTCATAGTCCTGCAGTCAATTCGTCGGCGTCGTCGCTGCAACTGCTCCCTTGGCCTTCCGGGCGTCATAGCGATCGGCCCGCATCACATTGGAGATGTGGATCGTGCCCTCGCGCTCGACAATCGCACCATTGGGATGCTGCTGGCTCTTGCGCATGTGGCGCTTGATCATCGCGACCCCTTCCACCACCACGCGTTCCTTGTCGGTCAACACCCGGATCAACCGACCGCGCTTGCCGCGATCAGCCCCGGCGATGACCACCACTTCGTCGTCTTTGCGAACATGAATCTTTGGCATACTCAGATTACCTCCGGGGCGAGCGAGATGATTTTCATGAACTTCTTTTCGCGCAACTCGCGCGCCACCGGCCCGAAAATGCGCGTGCCGCGGGGGTTGTTTTCCTTGTCGATGATAACCAAGGCATTGTTATCAAAGCGCAGATAGGAACCATCGGTCCGGCGAATCGCCTTGCGGGTCCGTACGATCACGGCATTCACGACCTCGCCCTTCTTGACGGTGCCATCTGGCGCCGCTTCCTTCACATGCGCTTTGACCACGTCCCCAATCCGGGCGAAACGCTGGTTGCTGCCGAGCACGCCAATCACCGCGGCGCGCTTGGCACCGGTGTTGTCGGCCACATCCAAAATTGATCGTACTTGAAACATAAAAGGTAGTTAGTGGATCAGGCCGCCACCAAGGTCGGCTGGTTGTTGCGATCGAGAACTTCGACCAGCCGCCAGCACTTCAGTTTGGACAGGGGCCGGGTCTCTTCAATGCGCACCTTGTCGCCGATCTTCGCCTCATTCTTCTCGTCGTGGGCGTAGAACTTGTGATAGCTCGTGACGACTTTCTTGAACTGCGCGTGCCGATAGCGCCGTTCGACCTGGACCACGATGGTCTTGGCCATCTTGTTGGAGACGACTTCGCCGATCCGTTCTTTGCGCTGTCCCCGAATGAGTGTGCTGTCTGCCATAAACAATGTAAATCAGGCGGTCTTTTTCAAACGTTGTGCCGACATCTGGGTCTCGATGCGGGCGATGTCCCGGCGCAAGGCCTTCACCCGTGACGGCTTTTCCAACTGACTGGTTGCTTTCTGCAACCGCAGGTTAAACAGTTCCTGGCGAATATCCCGGCCCTTGGCGGCCAGTTCGCTGATATTAAGATCTTTCAAGTCGGACATCTTCATCTTCGTTCCAAATGGTTATCCCACTTTATGCCGGGAAATAAACTTAGTCTTGATCGGCAGCTTGGTGGCCGCCAACCGCAGTGACTCGCGCGCCAGGGCTTCGGGAACGCCGTCCACTTCAAACAAAATATTCGCCGGCCGGATCACCGCGACCCAGGACTCGACGCCACCTTTGCCGTGACCCATGCGGGTTTCCAGGGGTTTCTTGGTGAAGGATTTGTCCGGGAAGATACGGATCCAAACCTTGCCGCGGCGCTTCATGTGCCGGGAGATGGCCACGCGGGCCGCCTCAATTTGCTTGGTATCCAGCCAGCAGCGTTCCAACGACTGCAAACCGTATTCTCCAAACGCAACCTGGTTGCCGCGCGACGCCATGCCGGCGCGGTTACCCCGCTGCATTTTCCGATACTTAACTCTTGCGGGCATCATTGCCATAAGCAGTCCTAAGAAAAATCAGTTTGGCGAGGCGACAGCCGCCGACGTTTTTGACTCGGAGGTGGTCTGAGCTGCCTTCTGGGGCTTGCTTTCGCCCCGGCACACCCAGCATTTGACCCCAATCTTCCCATACACGGTGTGCGCTTCCGCGAACCCGTAATCAATATTCGCCCGCAGTGTGTGCAACGGCACCCGGCCTTCCAGATACTTTTCCACCCGCGCGATTTCCGAACCGCCGAGCCGCCCGGCCACCCGGACACGAATACCTTCGGCCCCGAAATCCATGGCCGTCTGCACCGCCTTCTTCATGGCGCGACGAAACGACACCCGGCGCTCCAACTGCATCGCGATATTCTCAGCGACCAACTGCGCGTCGATTTCCGGCGTCTTGACCTCCTGGATGTCCACGTAAATCTCTTTGCCGGTCATCTTGCCCAACTCTTCCTTCATCTTATCAATCTCCGCGCCTTTCCGTCCGATAACTACCCCAGGGCGGGCGGTGAAGATGGTGATACGGCAACGATTGGCCGCGCGCTCAATGAGAATCTTCGGCACTGAAGCCGATTCGAGCTTCTTTTTGAGCAGGCCACGAATGTTATAGTCCTCGGCGAGCAGACGGCCGAATTCCTTTTTCTCGGCGTACCATTTAGAGCGCCAGTCGCGCGTGACGCCCATCCGGAAACCAATAGGATTTACTTTCTGGCCCATAAATTATTACTCGTCAGACAGGACAATATGAATTTGGCAACTGCGTTTGAGAATCGGACCGGCAGAGCCGCGCGCCTTCGGAATGAAGCGCTTGATGGTCGGTCCCGCACCGGCGACCGCTTCCTTCACACGCAGTGTTTCCGGGCGCAGGTTCTTGTTGTTTTCTGCATTGGCAATGGCCGACTTGAGGGTCTTGGCCACCAGCCGGGCGGACTTCCGCGGAACCGCCGCCAACACCGCTTGGGCGTGCAACGCGGGGAGACCTTGGATCTGTCGCACCACTTCGCGCATTTTCTGCGCGGACATGCGGACATTACGGGTGATAGCTTTAACTTCCATACAATTACTTGGCTTCGGCTTTGGCCGTATGCGCACCGTGCTTCTTGAAGGTCCGGGTGGGAGAGAATTCCCCCAACCGATGCCCAACCATGTTCTCAGTTACGAACACCGGGTTGAAAATCTTGCCATTATGCACGGTGAAGGTGAGTCCGACGAATTCCGGCGTGATCATCGACCGGCGCGACCACGTTTTGATCGGGGCCTTGGATTTGGTATCCTTGGCCTTTACGATCTTGTCCATCAGATGTTGATCGATGAACGGACCTTTTTTAATTGAGCGTCCCATATCTTAGTTTAGCGAATTTTCATCGGGCGACCGTCGCGGCGCACCAAAATAAACCTGTCCGAACGTTTCCGGGTCGCCCGGGTCTTGTAACCCTTGGTGATGACGCCCCAAGGAGTCACCGGATGTCCACCACCGGCAGTCTTGCCCTGGCCGCCACCCATCGGATGGTCCACGGGGTTTTTCGCCACGGCGCGGGTCTTGCCACGAATACCGCGGTGCCGCGAGCGACCGGCTTTGCCAAGCACAATGTTCTCGTGCTCAGTGTTACCCACCTGACCGATGGTCGCGTAACAGTCTTCCTTGACCTTGCGAATTTCTCCGGAGGGCAGACGCACCAAGACGTAGCCGCCATCCTTCGACATGACTGAGGCACTAGTCCCGGCGGAGCGAACGATCTGGCTGCCTTTGCCAGGGATAAGTTCAATGTTATGAATGGGAAGTCCGACGGGGATGGACTTCAACGGAATGCTGTTTCCGATTTCCGGCAGTGCATCCGGACCGCTCATCACGGCTGTTCCAACACTCAAGCCATTGGGGGCCACAATGTAGGCTTTCTCGCCATCCTTGTATTCCAACAGGGCGAGGCGGGAGGTCCGGAGCGGATCGTACTCAATTGCGACCACCTTGGCTTCGATGCCCGCTTTCCGCTGCCGCTTGAAATCCACCAAGCGATGCTTCTGCTTCGCGCCGCCACCGATGCCCCGGCTGGTCATCCGACCGTAGGCATTGCGCCCGCCAGTCTTCTTGCGGATTTCAATCAAGCTCCGCTCGGGCTTGGTCTTGGTGATCTCGTCAAAGGACGCGATCGTCACGTAGCGCCCGGACGGCGTAAGGGGTCTGAAACTCTTAACTGCCATAAAATTAGGTTAGGTTGATTTTGTCGCCCTTCTTAAGAGTGACAATGGCCTTCTTCCAGTCCGCATCCGATCCCGCCTGCGCCGTGCGCTGACGACGGGCCTTCCCGGTGCAATTGCTCGTGTTCACCGCCAGCACCTTCACCTTGAACAGCTCTTCAACGGCCTGGCGAATCGCGACCTTGCTCGCCCTGCGATCAGCCACAATGGTGTATTGGTTAAACTTGGCAGCCTGCATGGTCCCCTTTTCGGTGAGCCGCACAGTCTTGATAACATCAAAGGCATTCATATTCGGTTACTTGATGCGCTGCGTAATCGTCTCGAAGGCCACCTTCGTGAAAACCAATTTGTCGCACCGCAGGACCTGATAGGCATTCACATCAGTCCCAGTCACAATCTCAACCGACGCCACGTTCCGCGCCGCCAAAGAGAGGTCTTTGTTTTCCCCGCCAATCACCAACAAGGTCGTTCCGTCGAGTTTCAAATTCTTCAGAAGCTTTACGACTTCCTTGGTTTTGGCACTCTCCAACTTGATGTCATCAACAATCACGACATCCCCACTGGTCAGACGGGCACTCAAGGCTTTTTGCAAGGCCAGCCCGCGAACCTTGCGATTCACCTTCTTGCCAAAGTCACGCGGCCGGGGACCGAAAACAACACCGCCGCCACGCCACAGCGGAGACTGGAAAGAGCCGGCCCGCGCCCGCCCGGTTCCCTTTTGCCGCCACGGCTTTTTGTTTGTTCCCGCCACTTCGCCAGCGGTCTTGGTACAGGCCGTCCCGCTCCGCTGCGCCGCCCGGTGGGCCACCACAAAGTCGTGGACTGACTGCGTACCCTTGGCGTTTTCGATGATGGGGAAACCCACCACCAGCTCGCCGCTGGGACTGCCGTTCTTGTCGATGACAGTTAAATTCATGACCTATAATTATTTCTTTTTGGCACCGGCCGCCGCCGCCGCCTTCGAGGCCGGGGTGCTGACTGCCACCGGGATGCCGCGTTTGCCCCGATTCACCGCCACCGCCGATCCCTTCGGCAGCTTCTTGCTCTCACGAATGACCACGAAATCACCCTTCGATCCCGGGATGGAACCTTTGACCAGCAGAAGATTCTCAGACTCCCGCACCTGCACGATTTCCAAGTTCTGGGTGGTCCGGGACGACTGGCCCATGTGACCCGGCATCTTCATTCCGCGCATAACAGTTCCCGGGAACAAGCGCTGCCCAATGGCACCTGAACGCCGATGCCAACCCTTGGCACCGTGAGTCAAGTCACCACCACGAAATCCATGCCGCTTCACGACACCTTCGAAGCCACGGCCCTTGCTGACACCGATGGCATCAACGAAGTCACCTTTGGCAAAGACACTCGCCCCCAGCACATCACCAGGTTTGACCGTCAGCGAGTAGTCGCGAAACTCCTGCACCCGCTTGACCGGCGTCGCATTGTGTTTGCGGAGATGACCCATCATCGGCTTGGACATGCGCGACTCTTTCTGTTCCCCAAAGCCCAATTGGACCGCGCTATAGCCGTCCACTTCCTGGGTGCGCACTTGGATGACGCGGTTGGGTCCCGCCTGAACCACGGTGACACACACCACGTTACCACGGGAGTCATACACCCGGGTCTGGCCGATTTTTTTTCCGAGCAAGCCAATCATAAACTAAATCTTAATCGTAATCTCGACACCAGCAGGGAGGTTGAGCTTCTTCAATTCGTCCACCGTCTTGGCCGTAGGCTCAATAATATCCAACAAACGTTTGTGGGTCCGCTGCTCGAACGTTTCCATCGACTTCTTATCGACGTGCGGCGATCGATGAACAGTGTAGCGCTCAATCCGGGTCGGCAGCGGAATCGGTCCCGCCACCCGCGCGCCGGTCCGTTTCACGGTATCTACAATATCCCGTGCCGACTGATCTACGACCCGATGGTCATAGGCTTTGAGACGAATACGAATGTGTTGTCCAGCCATAGGAAGTATTAATTAGGTGCGGGCCGCAGGTTTTGATTTTGCAGCATCCAAGATTGTGTTGGCAACGCTATTCGGCACTTGTTCAAACCGGAGCGGTTCCATGGAGTAGGAGGCGCGGCCTTTGGATAGTGAACGAATGGCGGTTGCATAGCCAAACATTTCCGCCAGCGGAACGTTGGCATTGAGAATCGTCTGTCCCGCCTTGGCATCAATCCCGATGATCGTCCCGCGGCGCCGGTTGATGTCACCGAGCAAGTCACCCTGATACTCATCAGGAGTCGTCAATTCCACCTTCATGATCGGCTCCAAGATAATCGGCCCGGCTTTCTTGAAGGCATCCTTCAAGGCAAAAATTCCAGCCATCTTGAAGGCCAGTTCGTTCGAATCCACTTCGTGGAACGATCCGTCAACAATCTCGATTTTGACGTCGATTACCTGATACCCGGCATACACACCTCCGCGGCATGCTTCTTCGATTCCGTTGATGACCGCTGGGACATACTCCTTGGGGATGGAGCCACCGACGATTTCATTGAGAATCTCAATGCCTTTTCCTTTTTCGTGAGGGGTCACCTTGATGCAGGCATGACCGTATTGACCACGTCCACCGGACTGGCGGATAAATTTACCCTCCCCGTCAGCCGCCTTCGTAATCGTTTCGCGATAGGCAATCTGAGGAGCGCCGGAAGTGGATTCAACCTTGAACTCGCGCTTCAAGCGATCACAAATAATTTCCAGATGCAACTCGCCCATGCCGGCGATGATGAGTTGCCCGGTCTCTTCGTTGGTGAAGCAACGGAAGGTCGGATCTTCCTCCGCCAGCCGTTGAAGGCCGCCCGACATTTTGTCCTGATCCGCCTTGGTTTTCGGTTCCACAGCCATGCTGATGACCGGTTCCGGGAAAGTAGGCGGTTCGAGCATCACGTCGAAGTCTTCATTGCACAGAGTATCTCCGGTCGTGATATTCCGCAGCCCAACCAGCGCCGCAATGTCACCAGCATAAACCTGGTCAATGTCTTTGCGTTCGCTGCCTTGGATGACCATCAAGCGGCTCACCCGTTCCCGACGTCGGGTGCGGGGATTATAAATAGTATCACCCTTCTTCAACTGCCCCGAATAGACGCGAAAGAAGACCAACTTCCCCGCATAGGGATCAGTCCACAGTTTGAACGCCAGGGAACAGAACTTGTTATGGTCGGTGGTTTCAACTTTGACGACATTGTCGGTGCCCGGCTCGATTCCTTCGGCGCCCGGCACGTCCAGAGGACTAGGCAGATAATCAATGACCGCGTCAATCAGGACCTGAACGCCTTTTTTCTTGAAAGCGGAGCCGCACAGAACCGGAACCATCTCGATCTTGCAGGTGAGCCGGCGAATGGCCGCCTTTAGAACCATCGGTTCAATGGGCTTATCTTCCAGCACCAGTTCGGCAATGGCGTCATCCTTGTTCGAAACGGCGTCGATTAGTTCATCCAACGCGGCTTTGGCCTTCTCTTTGAGGTTTTCAGGAATCTCTGTAATTTCGTACTTCAGGCCTTCATTGACTACCTCCGCCGGACCCCAAGTTATCGCCTTCTGATTGACGACATCAATAACTCCCTCGAAATAGTCCTCGGCTCCGATGGGCAGAAAGATGGGAAACGCGTAAGCATTGAGCTTCTTACGCATGTCATTCAGGGCGTTGTCAAAGTTGGCACCGGTCCGGTCCATCTTATTAACGAAAGCAATCCGGGGGACTTTATATTTCGTCGCCTGCCGCCAAACCGTCTCCGACTGTGGTTGAACACCCGCGACTCCGCAAAAAACCGCCACTGCACCGTCGAGCACCCGCATCGAACGTTCCACCTCGGCCGTAAAATCCACATGGCCCGGCGTGTCAATGATGTTGACCCGGTTCGCCAACCCCGCGAAGAGCTTATTGAGTCCCGGTTCCGCCTTCTGAGTCCAGAAGCAGGTGACCGCCGCCGAAGTGATCGTGATCCCGCGCTCGCGTTCCTGTTCCATCCAGTCGGTCACCGTGTTACCGTCGTCCACATCGCCGATCTTATGAATCAGACCGGTGTAGAAAAGGATGCGCTCCGTGGTCGTGGTCTTGCCGGCATCAATATGTGCCGCAATGCCAATGTTGCGCGTCCGCTCCAGCGTGTATGTCCGCCCGGCTGCGTTGGGTTGTTTGGTGCTTTCCATTACCGACAAGGGCTAAAGTGTTTAAGACTAAAAACGCCCTGAGTTGCTGTCGCACTCAGGGCGTCCGAAATTTTCAAATATTACCAACGAAAGTGTGCAAATGCCTTGTTTGCTTGGGCCATCTTATGCACTTCATCCCGTTTGCGAATCGCATTCCCCTGCCCCTGATAGGCTTCGAGGATTTCCAGCGCCAATGCTTCCATCATCGGAATACCTTTCCGGGCATCCGCGAAATCTACGATCCACCGGAGAGCCAGCGACGACGACCGATCGGAGGGAACCTCCATCGGAATCTGGTAAGTCGCGCCACCCACCCGGCGGGGCTTGACCTCCAAACGAGGCTTCGCGTTGTCCACGGCCTTCTGGAGGACATCCAGCGGACTGGACTCGGGCAGCTTCTCGGTGACCTTGGCAAAGGCCTCGTCCACGATCCGCTGCGCGACACTCTTCTTACCCCAGCGCATCACGGTGTTCACGAACCGGGTCACCAGAACGCTGTTATACCGGGCATCAGGCTTCCAGTGCTTAGTAATTGTTTTGCGACGACGTGACATACCTAGAGTTTACTTGGCTGCGGCTGCGCCGGGCTTGGCGGCCTTGGGACGTTTCACCCCGTACTTGGAACGGCTGACCCGCCGTTTTTCAACCCCGGCGGCATCCAGTGTGCCCCGGACAATGTGATAGCGAACACCGGGCAAATCCTTTACCCGCCCACCGCGCACGAGCACAATCGAGTGTTCCTGAAGGTTGTGACCCTCATCCGGGATGTAGGCGATAATCTCGTAGCCGTTGGTCAGTCGCACCTTGGCAACCTTCCGCATGGCCGAGTTCGGCTTCTTCGGCGTCCGGGTCATTACCTGCAGGCAAACACCGCGACGATAAGGCGCTGACTCCAAGGCTGGAGACTTCGACTTATACACGATTTTGTTTCGTCCTTTTCGGACAAGTTGATTGATCGTCGGCATTACTTTAGTTCGCTTTTGTTCAGCGATTACCACCGGTTCCGAAGAAGCGGGACGGAGATAATAGCAATTGGCTTTGTGGGTGCAACAAGTTTTTGGAAATATTTCGGAATGTTTTCAGAATGACGTTTTGCTCAATGTTACCAAGCCTTTGCTCAGCCCGCCATGGGCTGGGTCAGGGTGGTTTCGGGTGCCGGTTCTTCCACCGGCAGCGGTTCCACCAGCGGCTTTAGTTTGATGTTCCGGTGCAGATAGAAACCGGAGCCGGCCGGGATAATATGGCCCATGATGACGTTCTCCTTGAACCCGCGGAGATAGTCGATCTTGCCCATCGTGGCCGCCTCGGTGAGCACCCGGGTCGTGTCTTGGAATGACGCCGCGCTGAGGAAACTCTCCGTCTCCAGCGACGCCTTGGTGATGCCCAAGAGCACCGGCTGCGCCTCGGCGGGCTTGCCACCGATCTTCTCCACGCGCTGATTCTCATCTTCAAACGCGATCTTATCAATTTGTTCACCCCAGAGGAACAGCGTGTCTCCCGGTTCAGTGATACGCACCTTGCGCAACATCTGGCGCACGATGATCTCTATGTGCTTGTCATTGATCGTCACACCTTGCAGGCGATAGACCTCCTGCACTTCGTTGACCAAGTGTTCCTGAAGTTCCTGAGTGCCGCAGACATCCAAGATTTCGTGCGGCACAACCGGCCCTTCCGTGAGCTGCTGGCCTTTCCGGACAAAGTCACCTTTGAACACAATGACATGCTTGCCGATCGGGATGAGATGTTCCTCCTCGATGGCCGTCTTCGGATCTTTGATGAGGACGCAACGTTTTCCGCGGATGCTCGGACCGAAATCGACGATGCCGTCGATCTTGGAAATCTCGGCTGCGTCTTTCGGACGACGGGCCTCGAACAGTTCGGCGACGCGCGGCAAACCGCCGGTGATGTCCTTGGTTTTGGACACCTTGCGCGGGGTTTTCGCCAACAGACTGCCGGCGACAATTTTATCACCCTCGTTGACGACAATGTGAGCGCCGGAAGGAATCGGATAGTTCGCCACCACCTCGCCATTGTCGGCAAGGATGACGATCTGCGGATGCAAGTCTTCCTTGTGTTCGATGACGACCATGGCCTCCTGACCGGTGGTTTCATCGACTTCCTGTTTCATCGTCACACCTTCGATGATGTCGTTGAACTGAACGCGGCCATGCTTCTCAGACAAGATCGGGACATTGTAGGGATCCCATTGCACGAAGGTTTCGCCCTTCTTGACCTTCTCGCCATCTTTCACGGAGATGACAGAGCCGATGACAATGTTGTGCGTTTCTACTTCGCGTCCATCATCGTCCAACACTGACAACGAACCATTCTTGTTCAGAACGATGCTGTTGCCGTCCTGCAGGACGACCAGACGGAGTTCGTTGTAGCGAACCTTGCCGTCATGCTTGGCCTTGATCTGCGGCTGCTTGAAGATCTGCGAGGCCGTACCACCGATATGGAACGTCCGCATTGTCAACTGGGTGCCAGGCTCGCCGATGGACTGAGCTGCAATAATACCCACCGCTTCGCCGAGCTTGACCAAGCCACCGGTGGCAAGGTTACGGCCGTAGCAGCAGACACAGATGCCGTATTTGCTTTCGCAAGTCAGCACCGAGCGAATCTTGACCTTCTCAATCCCAGTGCGGTCGATCGCCTTGCCCTTGGCTTCGTCGATCATTTCGTTTGCCCGCACCAGCATCACTTTAGGATCGGAAGGATTGGCAATATCATCGCACGAGAACCGTCCGACAATTCGTTCGCTGAGCTTGACGACCTCGTCTTCGCCTTCGTAGATCGCCTCGACCCAGATGCCGTTGGTAGTGCCGCAATCGTCTTCCTGCACAATCACGTCCTGCGAGACATCGACCAGCTTGCGGGTCATGTATCCGGAGTCGGCGGTCTTGAGCGCGGTGTCGGCGAGCCCCTTGCGGGCGCCGTGAGTAGAGATGAAGTATTCGAGAACCGTGAGACCCTCGCGGAAGTTCGAGAGAATCGGCTTTTCAATAATGTCACCAGAAGGCTTGGCCATCAGACCGCGCAGACCGGCGAGCTGACGCACCTGCTGTTTGTTACCGCGCGCGCCCGAGTCCACCATCAATGACACCGGGTTGTACTCCCGCTTGCCCTGGTTGTGCTCGAAGGTCTTGAGCATGACGCCGGCGATCTGGTCAGTGCAATGCGTCCAGATGTCAACGATCTTGTTGTAGCGCTCGCCCGGAGTGATGACACCCTTGCGATACTGCTTCTCTACTTCGCCAATCTGCTTCTGGGCGTTTTCGATTTCCTGGCCCTTTTCCTTCGGGATGATCATGTCATCAATACCGATGGAGACGCCGGCGCGGGTAGCTTCCTGGAAGCCCAGCTCCTTGAGTTTGTCCAGACCGATGACGGTCTTGGCATGTCCACAATGACGGTAGCAATGCCAGATGATGTCACCCAACTGACTCTTGCCCGCGACCTTGTTGATGAAACCAAGCTCGGTAGGCCAGACTTCACTGAAAATAACCCGGCCGACTGTAGTCTCGATCACCTTCTTCTCCGCATCACCGTAAACCGTCTTGCGGCCGTGATCAGGATTGGCGATCCGGATGCGCTCGTGCGTCCGCACGGCGCCATCCATGTGGGCGAAGATGACTTCACTCTTGGAACCGAAGAGTTTCAGGTGCGTCGGTGCCGGACCGCGACCAATGGTGCGCGGTTCCGCCGTGAGATAGTAGCAACCCAGAGTAATATCCTGGGTAGGAGTCATGATGGGCTTGCCGCTCGACGGGCTGAAGATGTTGTTGGTCGCCATCATCAACAGGCGGGCTTCCATCTGCGCCTCGACTGAGAGCGGCACATGGACGGCCATCTGATCGCCGTCGAAGTCAGCATTATAGGCGGTGCAGACCAGCGGATGAATGCGAATGGCTTCACCTTCGATCAAGACTGGCTCGAAAGCCTGAATCGAGAGACGGTGCAGGGTCGGAGCGCGGTTGAGCATCACCGGGTGTCCCTTGGTGACTTCTTCCAGCACGTCCCACACTTCCGGCGACTGACGCTCGATCATCTTCTTCGCACTGCGGACCGTGTGGACATAGCCCAGTTCCTTCAGGCGGCGAATGATGAACGGCTCGAAGAGCACGAGCGCCATCTTCTTCGGCAGACCGCATTGGTGCAGCTTGAGTTCCGGTCCGATGACGATGACGGAACGACCCGAGTAGTCCACGCGCTTGCCGAGCAAGTTCTGCCGGAACCGGCCCGACTTGCCTTTGAGCATGTCAGAGAGCGATTTCAGCGAGCGATTGCCTGCACCAGTGACTGCACGACCGTGGCGGCCGTTGTCGAACAAGGCGTCCACAGCTTCCTGTAGCATCCGCTTTTCGTTGCGGATGATAACTTCGGGAGTCTTGAGCTGCAGCAGGTTCTTCAACCGATTGTTCCGGTTGATAACCCGCCGATAGAGATCGTTCAGGTCGGAGGTCGCAAAGCGGCCGCCTTCCAAAGGCACCAACGGACGGAGGTCGGGCGGAATCACGGGCAGCACCGTGATGATCATCCATTCCGGCCGGGCCTTGGAAGCGAGGAAGCCTTGGAACAACTTGATCCGCTTGGCCAGCTTCTTACGGATTTGTTTGCTCTTGGTTTCGGTCATCGCCACTTCCAATTGGCCGATGCCTTTCTGGAGTTCGACGCGCCCCAAAGCTTCACGCACACCCTCGGCACCCATCTTGGCGACGAACGCATCCGCGCCATAGGTTTCCTTGGCTTCGCGGAATTCCAACTCCGTCAGCAACTGATTCTGTTTGAGCGGCGTGGTGCCGGGGTCAATGACGAGATAATCTTCGTAATAGATGACCCGCTCCAAATGCCGGGCAGTCATGTCGAGCATCAAGCCCAGGCGCGACGGCATGCACTTGAAGAACCAGATATGAGACACGGGCACGGCCAGCTCGATGTGCCCCATGCGTTCGCGGCGCACCCGGCTCAGGGTGACTTCCACGCCGCACCGGTCACAGACGACGCCGCGATGCTTGATCCGCTTATACTTGCCGCACGAGCACTCCCAGTCCTTCACGGGGCCGAAGATGCGTTCGCAGAACAAGCCGCCTTTTTCCGGCTTGAAAGTGCGGTAGTTGATGGTCTCGGGATTCTTTACCTCGCCCTTGGACCAACCGCGGATGGCGTCCGGCGAGGCGACGCTGATGGAAACGTGGTCAACGAGATTGACCTTGTCCAAACCCAGCATTTCGCGTGTCGAATCTTTGGTGTTCATAGTGCTGTTACGTTTAGAGACTGGTTCAAATGGCTGGGCTTAGGAGGCCGCCGAAGTTAGCGCGCTGGTATCCACCGGCTGATCAATCGGGTTGGCATAACCGACCCGGACATCGAGCACCAAGGATTGCATTTCTTTGACCAACACGTTGAAGGACTCCGGAATACCGGCTTCCAAGGCGTTGTCACCTTTGACGATGCTCTCGTAAATCCGCGTGCGACCCTGCACGTCGTCGGATTTGACCGTAAGCAATTCCTGAAGCGTGTAGGCCGCCCCGTAGGCTTCCATGGCCCAAACTTCCATTTCGCCGAAGCGCTGGCCGCCATACTGTGCCTTGCCGCCCAGCGGTTGCTGAGTGACCAGCGAGTAAGGTCCAACGGCGCGGGCGTGAATCTTGTCCGCCACGAGATGCCCGAGCTTCATCATATAGATGTAGCCCACGACAATCTCCTGATCGAACGACTCACCGGAGCGACCATCATAGAGAGTTGTCTTACCGTGCTCGCCCACCAGTCCCAGACCGATGGTTTCGCGCAGCATGTCACCCGCTTGCTTGAGATAGCCGCGGATGTCCTTCTCTTTGATGCCGTCGAACACCGGGGTTGCGAAGCGCATGCCCAGCAACTTGGCCGCCCAGCCCAAGTGGGTTTCGAGCACCTGGCCGACGTTCATGCGTGAAGGCACGCCGAGCGGATTGAGGACAATGTCCACCGGCGTCCCGTCGGCGAGAAACGGCATGTCTTCCTCGGGAACAATCTTGGCGACGACGCCCTTGTTACCGTGGCGTCCGGCCATCTTGTCACCGACGGACAGCTTGCGCTTCGAGGCGATGTAAACCTTAACAGACTTGATGATGCCGGGATCGACATCTTCGCCCGCTTCGGCACGACCCATCTCGGTCTCCCGCTGCAGGTCGAGTTCCTCGAACTTCTTTTTGAAGTTGCCGATGATCTCGTTGATTTTGTTACGAATCGGCGAGGGATCGATTTCGATGCGATCGTACACCTGCGCCAGCTTGCGGAGGAGTGTCTTGGTGATCTTGCGATTGGCCGGGATGATGATTTCGCCGGTCTCGCTGTTGACCACGTCGAGCGGGATTTTTTCGCCGAGCAGAATGTTGGACAAAGCCTCGGTCAGTTGCTCGCGCAACTCATCGGTCTTGGTCTTGTATTCCTCGTCGATTTGTTTGGCGGCCTTCTTCTCGTCGGAATCCGACGCGCGGGTGGACACCATGACATCGGTGTCTTTCTTGGCCGATACCTTCACGTCCATGACAATGCCATAGGTTCCCGAGGGAACTTTGAGCGAGGTGTCCTTCACGTCGGCCGCTTTCTCGCCGAAGATGGCGCGAAGCAGACGTTCTTCCGGCGCAAGTTCAGTCTCAGACTTAGGAGTAATCTTGCCGACCAGAATGTCACCGGGCTTCACTTCCGCACCGATACGGATGACACCGTCAGGTCCGAGGTTCTTAAGCGCCTCCTCGCCGAGGTTCGGGATATCCCGGGTAATTTCCTCGGGGCCGAGTTTGGTATCGCGCGCACCGACTTCAAACTCATCAATGTGAATGGAGGTAAACACGTCGTCCTTGACGATGCGCTCACTGATCAGGATGGCGTCCTCGAAGTTATAGCCATTCCACGGCATGAACGCGCAGAGCACGTTGCGCCCGAGCGCCAGTTCGCCGCCCTGAGTGCAGGGACCATCGGCAATGACCTGGCCCTTCTTTACGGTGTCACCCTTGGAAACCAGAGTCTTTTGGTTGATGCAAGTGGCCGCATTGGAGCGCATGAATTTGCGGATGCGATACAGGTGAATGCCCGCATCGACATCAGTCTTCAGCTTCCGCTTGCCCTCGGGAATTTTCCCGTCGCGGGTGATGATGATGTTGTCACCGGTAATGGACGCGACCTTGCCGGCCTCGTCAGCCACTACAACGGCACGCGAGTCGCGAGCAACACGATCTTCCAAGCCGGTAGCTACAAACGGCGCTTCGGTCCGCAGGAGCGGCACGGCCTGGCGTTGCATGTTGGAACCCATCAACGCCCGGTTGGCGTCGTCGTGCTCGAGGAAGGGAATCAGACCGGCGGCGACTGAGACGAGCTGCTTGGGCGACACGTCCATGTAATCCACCCGGGCCGGCTCGACGTCGATGAAGTCACCCTTGCACCGGCAAGTGACTTTCTCGGTAAGGAAATGGCCTTTGTCATCAATGACGGCATTGGCCTGAGCCACGGTGAATTGTTCTTCACGATCGGCCGTGAGATAGTCAATCGCCGCAGTGACACGACCCTTTTCCACCTTGCGGTAGGGAGTCTCGATAAAGCCAAAGTCATTGACCCGGGCGAAGGTTGCCAGAGACGCGATGAGGCCGATGTTCGGACCTTCAGGCGTTTCAATGGGACAGATACGACCGTAGTGCGACGGATGAACGTCACGGACTTCAAAGCCGGCACGTTCCCGGCTGAGACCGCCAGGCCCGAGCGCCGACAAGCGGCGTTTGTGGGTTAGTTCGGCGAGCGGATTAATCTGATCCATGAACTGACTCAACTGACTGCGACCGAAGAAATCCCGCACCACGGCGGAGAGCGCCTTCGGATTAATCAGCTTCGCCGGAGTGATGGACTCGAGTTCCTGATCGAAGAGCGTCATGCGCTCCTTGACCAGACGCTCGGTGCGCGCCAGACCGACGCGGCACTGATTGGCCAAGAGTTCGCCCACGGTGCGGACGCGCCGACTGCCCAAGTGATCGATGTCATCCAAGCTGCCTTCGCCCTTTTTTAGGCGCAGCAGATACTTGGTCGCGGCCACCAAGTCCTGCTTGGTGAGCACGCGGGAGTCGTTCTCATCCTTGATACCCAGCTTCTGGGTGATTTTGTAACGACCAACCCGGCCCAAGTCATAGCGCTTCGGATCAAAGAACAGCCGCTTGATGAGCGCCTTGGCGTTGGCCGCCGTCGGCGGATCGCCAGGCCGCAGGCGGCGATAGATGTCTTTCAGGGCTTCTTCCTGATTCTTGGTCGGGTCTTTCTTCAGACACTTGATGACCACGCCATCGTCCACGGTGGTATCGACCACGCGGATTTTGCCAAGGCCCAGCTCGGCAATCTGTTTGACGACCGCCTTGGACAGCGGCTCGAAGGCACGGGCGACCACCGTGTTTTTCTCGGTGTCAACGGCGTCTTCGATCAACACTTTGTTCTGAATGTCGGCCAGGTTTTCCGCGGCCTTCAGGCTCAGTTCTTCAATTTCGTAGAACAGCTTGATGATCTCGGCATCGGAACCGGTGCCCTTGTCGTCGAGGAAGCTCAGAGCGCGGAAGAAAGTGGTAGTGAGGAATTTCCGGCGGCGTTTTTTGCGGTCGAGATAGACATAGAGCAAATCGCCGGTGTCAAACTGGGCTTCATACCACGAGCCGCGGTCGGGGATGATACGGAAGGAATGCAGCATCTTGCCGTTGGCATGCTGGGTAGCTTCGAAAGCGAGACCGGGCGAGCGATGCAACTGACTGACAATGACTCGCTCGGCACCATTGATGACAAAGGTACCTTGGGGAGTCATGAGCGGCAGTTCCCCCATGAAAACCTTCTCTTCCTTCGTGCCCTTGGGATCCTTGAGGCGGAAAATGACGTGCAGGGGCGCGCCATAGGTCACGCCTTCGCGCAGACACTCAAGCCAGTCCATCTTCGGTTCGCCCAGCTCATAGCTGCCGAACTCGAGCACCGTCTTGGTATCGTAACTCTCGATGGGGAAGACTTCGGTGAACACCGCTTGCAGGCCGGCGTTCTTGCGGCGGGAGGTCGGTACGTCCAACTGGAGGAACTCACGGTACGAATTGACCTGGATCTCGATCAGATTCGGCGGGGAAATGACTTCTTTGATTTTCCCGAAGTTGACACGTTCAGCGACTCGCATGGGCTTTTACCTTTCAGGCTTGGCCGGCGTCCACGCCGGCCGATTTGGAATCCACAAAGCAGACAGAGCAAGCCCCCGGTGTTCCGGGAAACTCGCCCATCATTACGAAATAAAACTCAGGCTGATGCAGCCCGAAACCAGATGAAATCAACGCAGCGATTGGAGCGGAGCGTAAAGGGCGGCGGCCAGCGGCCGCCGCCCCGGAGTGAGTTGAATTACTTGACGTCAACCTTGGCGCCAGCTTCTTCGAGCTTCTTCTTGGCGGCATCGGCATCCGCCTTCGGAGCGCCTTCAAGAATCGGCTTCGGAGCTTCTTCGACGAGCTTCTTGGCTTCCGCCAAGCCCAGCCCGGCTTTGACTTCGCGCACCGCCTTGATGACGGCAATTTTCTTGTCGGCGGGGGCGCTGACGAGAATGACATCGAAGGTGGTCTGCGCTTCCGCGGCAGGAGCAGCGGCACCACCACCACCGGCGGCAGGCGCGGCGGCAGCAGCCACGGGCGCGGCGGCAGTGACACCCCACTTCGCTTCGAGTTGTTTGACGAGATCAGCAACCTCCAAAACGGTGAGTTTGCTTAGTTGTTCTACCAGATTTGCCAGTTCAGCCATGTTATCTTTCAGTTTCGTCGCTGTCCGAGGCCACAGACGAATTAAACCCACGGCCCGTGGGCCGACGATTTACTAGTTGTTTGTTGTTGGTTGTGTTCTAACTCCCAGCAAGCCTGATGCTGGGAATCGAGAGTTTAGCAGAGGCGTCAAGCCCCCTTTTCCACTTTCGCCTGAAGCACCCGCGCCAGTTGGGTGCCAGGCGTGTTGAGCAATTGTACCAGCGTCGTCAGCGGAGTCTTGAGCAGCCCCAAGAGCTTGCCCCGCAAGACATCAATCGACGGAAGATCCGCCAAGGCGAGAATGTCCTTGGGTTCCAGCCGCCCGTTGTTCAGGTAGCCGAAGCGGATTTTGGGACGCTCGAACTCCGCCTGATAGGTCTTCATGACCTTCGCGGCAGTGGTCACATCCTTGAGACCGCTGACTACTGCCATCTGACCGGCGAGCGAGGAAGTAATGTCGGCGATGCCGGCTTCCTTCACGGCGATGCGGAAGATTGAGTTTTTAACGACGTGAATCTCAGCGCCGACCTTGGTCAGGCGTTTGCGCAGTTCAGTGAACTGCCCGACCGTGAGGCCGGTGTATTCGACGACAATGAAGAACGGCGCCGCGTTAAGGCGGGCCAAATATTCGCTAGCGATTAATTTCTTTTCGGGGCGCATGGAAATCTCCTTTGGGGTTGGTTAGCCAGCCGCGTTGGCATCGCGCACGTCCACCCGCACGGGCGGGCTCATGGTGCCGGAAAGGGTGCAACTCTGCAGATAGATGCCCTTGACGCTGGAAGGCCGGGCCTTGCCGACCGACTCGATGACAATACGGACGTTTTCCTCGATCTGCTCCGGCTTGAAGGAAAGTTTGCCGACAGCGACGTGGACGTTGCCAGTCTTGTCCACCTTATACTCGACACGACCGGCTTTAACTTCGCGCACCGCGCGGGCGGTATCTTCGGTCACGGTGCCAGTTTTCGGATTCGGCATCAGCCCCCGGGGTCCGAGCACCTTGCCGAGTTTGCGCACCTCGATCATCGCTTCCGGCGTCGCGACCGCGATATCAAAATCAGCCCAGCCTTCATTGCACTTCTTGATCAAATCCTCGAAGCCAACGTGCTCTGCGCCGGCGGCCTTGGCGGCGTCGGCACTGGCACCCGGCTTGGCAAACACCAAGACCCGGACCTGTTTTCCGCTGCCGTGAGGCAATGGGACGGTGCCGCGCACCATCTGGTCAGATTGCTTCGGATCCACGCCCAATCGGAAGGCCAAATCGACGGACTCGTCGAATTTTGCGCGCGGGAATTTGAGCAGGACTTCCACTGCGGCTTTGAGTGGATAAACCTTGCGGAGATCCACAAGTTGCAGTGCTTTTTTGTAACGTTTACTGGGCATATTTGTTGCGGTTCATGCGAGCCGAAGCTCTCCCGCGGGTGAGGTTTATTCTTTGACTTCGATTCCCATGCTCCGCGCGGTTCCGGAAATCACACGAAACGCGGCTTCATCACCGGTGGTGTTCAAGTCCTTGGCCTTGAGCTTGACGATGTCCATGATCTGTTTCCGGGTGACTTTGCCCACCTTGTCTTTGTTGGGGGTCTTGGAACCCGAAGCTATGCCTGCAGCCTTTTTGAGCAGAACAGAGGCAGGTGGTGACTTGGTGATGAAAGTAAAGGACTTGTCCTGGAACACCGTGATGATGACGGGAATGATCAAGCCGGCCTGCTCTTTGGTGGCGGCGTTGAATTCCTTGCAGAACGCCATGATGTTGACGCCGTGCTGCCCCAGCGCGGGACCGACCGGGGGGGCGGGATTGGCCTGCCCGGCCGGGATTTGTAGTTTGATCTGTCCAGTAACCTTCTTTGCCATAAAAATCAGCCTTTCTCGACCTGCCAGTATTCCAGTTCCACGGGTGTGTTCCGACCAAAAATATTGACCGTTACCTTCAGTTTGCCGCGATCCGGATCAATCTCTTCAATGATCCCGCTGAAATTGAGGAACGGACCGTCGTTAATTTTCACCGTCTCGCCCACTTCAAAACTCACCTTGGGCTTCTCACGGTCTTCCGAATCCGACATCTGGGCCTTGATATGCGCCATCTCGTCGTCGGAGGTTGGTGATGGGCGTTCGCCCCCCACGAAGCCAATGATGCCCTGCGTGTCTCGGATGAAGTACCACGGCTTTTCGACCAACCGATTGCCGTCATCAAAGAGCACCATGTCCACGAACACATACCCCGGATAGAGCTTGCGGGTGGTTACGGTCTTCTTGCCACTGCGAACCTCGACCACTTTCTCCATCGGGACCAAGACTTCCCTGATGTAGTCACCCATCTCTTCGCTCTTGATGCGCTTCTCGATGCTATCCCTGACCTTCAATTCCTGACCGGCCAGCGTATGGATGACGAACCATTGACTTCGCATGAGAATTGTTGGTTGGCGGGTTTATTATGAAGTGATCCAGCGCACAAAAAGTGCCACCACCAAATCGACCAGCACGGTAAAAACACCGATCAAGCCGATGGAAACCATTACTACGACAGTGGAGCCTTTAAGCTCTTCTTTGCTTGGCCAAGTGCATTTCTTCAACTCTTCGCGCGTCTCCGCCACATAGTCGGACAGCCGCTTCAAATGCCCCTTCCGCCAAAGGAAGGCGAACACGCCGGCCAGCACCGCGTAAAACAATATGTATCCGTATTCCATGATCGTAAGTGGCGGAGGGGGAGGGATTCGAACCCCCGATGGGTTTTAACCCATAACGGTTTTCAAGACCGTCGCGATAGGCCGCTCTGCCACCCCTCCGTCGATGGCTGGCAGGGCAGGAGGGACTCGAACCCCCAACCGACGGTTTTGGAGACCGCTACTCTACCAATTGAGCTACTGCCCTATATTTAGTGACCAAGCCGAAATTTTGAGACGAAAAAGCGGAGGCGGAAGACCATCTCCCGCGCTCCAGACTTTCGGAGAATGTTGTTTGGTTTATGAGACGATGTCGCTGACACGTCCGGCACCGATGGTGCGCCCGCCCTCGCGGATCGCAAATCGTTGGCCCTTTTCCATGGCCACCGGAACAATCAACTCAATGTCCACCGAGACATTGTCGCCCGGCATCACCATCTCGACCCCTGCCGGAAGAGAGACATTACCTGTCACGTCCGAGGTCCGGAAATAGAATTGCGGACGGTATTTGTTGAAGAAAGGCGTATGCCGACCACCTTCTTCCTTCGAGAGCACATACACTTCGGCCTTGAACTTAGTGTAGGGCTTCATCGTGCCAGGCTTTGCGAGCACCATGCCGCGCTCCACTTCTTCCTTCTTGGTCCCGCGCAGCAGCACGCCGACGTTATCGCCCGCATTCGCCTGATCGAGCAGTTTACGGAACATTTCGATATCGGTCGCAGTCGTTTTGCGGGTTTCTTTGATCCCGATGATTTCGATTTCCTCCATTTTCTTGAGGATACCACGCTCGACCCGGCCGGTGACAACTGTCCCGCGACCTTCAACGTTGAACACGTCTTCAATGCACATCAGAAACGGCTTGTCGATTTCGCGGGGAGGCAACGGAATGAAATCATCCACCGCCTGAAGCAGGTCAGCGATCGCCTTTTCCCCTTCCGGCGTTCCCGCCGTCGCCGCAGTCGCACTGCCGCGAATGATCGGAGTCTTGTCGCCAGGGAACGAATACTTGTTGAGCAAGTCGCGAATTTCCATGTCCACCAAATCAAGCAACTCGGCGTCGTCCACCAAATCGACCTTGTTCAGGAACACCACGATCGACGGCACGCCAACCTGGCGGGCAAGCAAAATGTGTTCACGCGTCTGGGGCATGGGGCCGTCCGCCGCACTGACCACCAAGATGGCACCATCCATTTGCGCGGCACCGGTGATCATGTTTTTCACATAGTCAGCGTGGCCCGGGCAGTCAACGTGCGCGTAGTGGCGGGCGTTGCTCTCATACTCGACGTGCGAAGCGGCGATCGTGACCGTCTTGCTGTCGTCGCGCACGGTTCCACCCTTGGTGATGTCGGCGTAAGAAATCGACTTGGCGAGGTTCTTACGCGACTGGACCGCGACAATAGCGGCGGTGAGGGTGGACTTGCCGTGGTCAACGTGACCGATGGTGCCGACGTTGACGTGCGGCTTCGTTCTCTGAAAAGCTTCTTTTGCCATGACGTTAACTGATTTTGTTTTTCTTTCGTTTACAAAGGTCGCCAGCTTGGAGCCCATGATCGGGTTTGAACCGATGACCTCGTCCTTACCAAGGACGTGCTCTGCCAACTGAGCTACATGGGCCCGCGCTACGGCTTCAACCCAGTTTCCGCATTAACGACAACAAACCATCGCCCTTTCCTTCTTTCTGGAAGCGACAGGCCGACGGTTGTCTCAATTTTTGCGGATCACTAGCCCGATTTACTCGGCGCGACTTTAGGAGTCGGCGGCATGATGTCAATAATCATTTCGGAATCTTTTGGGGATATTTTTGACCTGCTCGAGAACACGCCTCACCAGCATGTTTTCCACCACGAGTTGAGCCCAAAACACCCCGTAAATGCTGGTTTTTCGCCCTGTCTCCGGGACGCCAACTGAATTTTCTCCGAGCCTGGTCCGGGCCGCGAGAACGAACCCGTCAGCCCAGCATTTTCAATCGGTTCGCTCATTAATCCATGCCCGCAAATCAGCCATCGCCTGCCGTGCGAGGACCGTCGCAAAGCCCTCTGGCATTGGCGACACCGCCGGTGCTTTCAGCCTCCGAATGCTCGTGCGAGAGATCACCTCCGAGCCACGCCCGCCACCGCCAATGTCACCGTCTGCCCAAGTTCCGCCACGATCACACCGACCTGGGAACGCCCGTCGATGACTTCAACATTGAACGCCACCGAGCGCGGTTCGACGGCCGCGTTCGGGTCCAAGATCGCGACGAGAAAATCTGCCACCGGGCCGTCCGCGAAACGCCACCAAATCCGGGCCGAGCGCAATCCTCAGTCCGCGCAATTCTTGCGATAAACCTCCGCCCCCCGGCCTGTATCACCCCACGTGCCTCGACCCCGCGACAACGCGCCACCACCGCAGCACGGTCAGCACGAGTCGGCGGCACCACGCGCGCGAGCCGCAGCTTTACCGCCTCACTGCCATGCAGTTGCAGCCGCAGCCGCGCAGAACCCGGCAGCTCCGAAATCGCCAGCGCGCCCTTCCCAACCCCATCCGACAGACTCAAAGCCCACTCCTGCCGCCCCCGCAGCGTTTCGATCTCCGCTCCGCGCACACCACCGGCCGAGCCGCCCATCCCTGCCCCAACACCTCCGCCTCCAAACTCCGCTGCCTCAAAAAACCAAAAACCAAAACAACGCCACCAAAGAAAATCGCCAATGCTCCATAGGAACGCCCCAACCATGCCCGCCCAAAAACGACCCGCAACAAACTCCCCCGCCCCCAGTCGTCAGTCCCCTGCCCCATTCCACTTCTGAAATCTCAAATCCCAAATCGCCAAGCTGCTCCCCATTCCCCAACCCCCAATTCCCCTGCCCAGCTCCCCTTCTGAGATTTCAGATCTCAAATCTCAAAACCCAGATCGGCGCCCACCGCCACCCCATATTTCCTGCACTCATTTTGCACCCGACCGATTGCTTGACGCTCCTTCCAAACCCCCGTAGCGTCCCGCGCTCAGTCAGTCAGCGAGTGGTGGCTATAGCTCAATGGTAGAGTACCAGATTGTGATTCTGGGCGTTGCGGGTTCGAGTCCCGTTAGCCACCCCAACCCTCCCTCGCCGGCAAATCTCCCGCCCGCAAAAATCCGCAGCACGGCAGAAAAATAGCGGCAGAAAAACGGGCACAACCCGATTTCCCTCCGCCCTGCCACCCCGAATTCTCGGATCCGAAAAAAACCGCCTCCACCACGAATAAACACCGATAAACACGGATGAAAAAGCCCCCCGCAACCCCTCCATCCCCATCCGCCAGTCGAAATCCCCCCCCCCCTCTGAAATCTCCAATCTCCAATCTCCAATCCGCCGCCCCATTCCCCTGCCCAAAATTCCCCTGCCGATC
>BJHT01000031.1 GCA_014193395.1 Verrucomicrobiota bacterium | reverse complement strand
TTGGAGCCGAAGGAGGATCGCGCGTTGCTGACGGTGACGAGCGGGAACGATCAGGGGGTGCTGGTGAAGGGCGTGCCGACGGCGATCAATGGGTGGAATCCGGTGACGAACAAAAACCAGGGCATCACGCTGGATGTCCACGCGGGCACGGTGGCGGCGTTCGATGAACTGACGGTGACGCTGCCGGGCGTGACGACGCCGGTGGTGCGGATTGATTTCGAGCCGCCGAAGTATGCGGATGGCAAGGATGTCGTGGGTGTCGATGGCTGGGAGGTTTCCAAGTTCTGCGCCGCGCCGGCGACTTCGGTGGTGTCGGCGACGGCGTGCGCGCCGGGTTTGCGCGAGCTGCACCAGACGCTGACGCAGGCGCGGCAGGCCGTGGCGGCGCGATCGCTGCCAATTGCCGCGGCCGAGTCCAAGCTCGTGGCCGCGCGCGCGGAACTGGCGAGTGCGACGGCGCGCATCGCGGCCGAGGGCGCAAAGTATGGCGCAGGTGGAGCGAGCGGCGTGACCGCGGCGATGCTGACGACGAATCAAATCGACACGCTCGCCCGCGCCGCGAGCCGCGCGGAACGCGAGGCGGCGGTGCGCGCGAACGAGGCGAAACTCGCGGCGGGAAATCTCGCGCTGGCGCAGGCGGAGGGTTTGCCCACGACGGACAAAACGCGCGCGGCGGCGATCAAGACGGCGGGCAAAACCGTGACGGACGCGGGCACCGCGCTAGCGACGGCGAAGGCGGCGCTCGGCGATGAGAAGAAGGCGACGACCTACACGCCGTTGTCACCGGTTTATCCGGCGAAGAGCACGGGACGACGGCGGGCATTGGCAGAATGGATCGGGGCGAAGGAGAATCCGCTGACGGCGCGGGTGGCGGTGAATCACATCTGGGCGTGGCATTTTCACGAGCCGCTGGTGCGGACGGTGTACGATTTCGGAAGGTTCGGCGCGCGCCCGACGCATCCCGAGCTGCTCGACTGGCTGGCGGTCGAGTTCATGGAGTCGGGCTGGAGCATGAAGCATCTGCACCGGCTGGTGGTGACGAGCGCCGCCTTCCGGCGGGTGTCGGCGTTTGAGAGTGTGAGTGTGAGAGAGCAAGCGGGTGCAGATGCGAAACCACTCTCACCCTCGCACTCTCACACCCTCATACCCGCGCACAGCGCCGATTCGGAAAACCGGCTCTTGTGGCGCATGAACACGGGGCGCATGGAGGCCGAGGTCGTGCGCGACAGCATCCTGCATCTGGCGGGCGAGCTGGACCCGAAGCTGGGCGGGCAGGAACTGGAGAACAAGGACATGGCGACGACGACGCGGCGCAGCCTGTATTACGCGGTGTTTCCCGAACTCGGCGGCGCGGGGGAGTTCACCGGCTTGTTCGATGCGCCGGACCCGAACGAGTGCTATCGCCGCAGCCGGAGCATCATTCCGCAGCAAGCTCTGGCGCTGACGAACAGCAAGTTCATCCATGACCACGCAGCCGCGCTGGCGAAGCGGGTGGGAGCACCGAACTCGGATGCGGCGCGGCCCGGCAATGCGGGGTTCGTCACCGCCGCTTTCGAGCACATTCTCAGCCGTCCGCCGAGCCGCGCGGAACTCGCCGAGTGCGAAGGGTATCTCCAGCAGCAAAGCGCGTCGTCGCCGAAGGACGGCGGCAGTCGGGCGCGGGAGAGTCTCGTGCGCGCGTTGCTGAACCAGAATGATTTTCTCACCGTGCGCTGAAGGGCGAAGCGCACAAAAAATATGAGCGTTCGGATTACTCCAAGCCGGGTGGGCGGCCGCGATCTGGGTGGTGAAAACTCGCGCGAGTTCGCCTGCACCGCAGTGGGAAAGCGCCAGAGGACAGGCGCGCTCCAAAACATTGGCGCGACGACCGGGCGGCCACTCCGGCGCGGCAGCGTTCTGGAGTGCGGTGACTTGTCACCGCTTTTGCGCAGGCGACTTGTCGCCGTCAAACTGCGGGGAGCATGAAGATGGAAGGAAGCGTCCACGGCTCGCGCCAGCGGTGGCGCGCCCGCGAGACCGGACCCGCACGGAAGTTCGACGGCGACAAGTCGCCTGCGCAAAAGCGGTGACAAGTCACCGCACTCCAAAACCGTCGCTCCGCGACGACACGGAATCGGATCGTCGCGTTCCGTATAATAAGAAGCAGAGTCCGCTGGTGCTTTTGGCTGTCATTGCAGCGACGTTCTTCGCGCTAGGAACGAGCACCGCCCGCGCGGAGGCCGGCGCTGCGACTTATGTGCTCTCGCTGGCCGCGGGCGATGCGCCGGTGCAGCTCGCGGTGGTGCCGCGCGGCGAGATTAATCCGAAACTGTTTGTGGACCTCGCGGGCGTGCGCCTGTGGGTGCGCGAGGCGGAGTCGCTCGGGCGCATCCGCGCGCGGCTGGGCAACAATCCCGTGGCGGCGCGGCAGCTTATCCAGCCGGTCGTGGCGGAGAAGCTGCGCGAGACGGGCGTCGAGCCGGACCTGATTCCCGTGCGTGGTGACGCGGGCCGGACGGCGGGGACCAACGGGATGGTGTGGCTCGCGGGGGGCGAGTTCGAGCGGACGGGGCAGTACTTTGATTCGTCTGGCGGCGGTTTCTCGCGGCTGCCGGATGGGAAGGTGAAGCCGTCGCAGGGCGAGCGTTACCGCGTGCGGGTCGCCGGCTTTTTCATCGACCGCCACAAGGTGACGAACGAGGACTACTGCCGATTTCTCAACGACGGCAACGAGGGCTACTGGACGCCGTGGAATCCGCGCATCGCCCGCTCGGCGCTCGCGCCGCACGTCGGGAAATTCGTCCCCGCCGACCGCACGCTGGCGAGGTATCCGGTGGTGCTGGTGAACTGGTTTCAGGCCCGCGGCTATGCGGCCTGGGCGGGCAAACGGCTGCCGACGGAGGCCGAGTGGGAGTATGCCGCCGGCGGCATCGCGGGGCGCACGTATCCGTGGGGCGACGAACCGCCGGATGAGAAACGCGGCGATTTTCCGGTGAAATTCCCGCACCCGGTGCCGGTGGATTGGTTTCCGGCGGGGGCCACGCCGGAGGGCGTGTTCCAACTGGCGCAGAACTCCGCAGAATGGTGCGCCGATTATTTTGATTACGCCTCCTACACGAAAGCGCCCGCGGCCGGCGTGGCGACGAATCCGACGGGCGCGGCGCAGGGCTTCCAGCCGCAGCAGTGGTTCCGGTTCAACGTGGTGATGAAGGGTTGGTGCAAGGCCAGCGACGCGGAGCATTTCACCGTCACCAAGCGCCACGGCCGCGGGCCGTTCACGGACGCGGATGCGGGGATCAGTTTTCGGTGCGTGATGTCGGGGCCGTGAGAACGTAGCCGCCGACGTGACGAGGCGGATTCCCCGAACCGCGGACATGGGCCGACGCGATGAAATGCCGACGATCGGTTGAGGTGGTGCAGGCGTGGCCGTGACGTGCGATTGTCCGCCTCCTCACGTCGGCGGCTACGGAGCGGTAGCCGCCGAGGTGACGAGGCGGATTCCGTGGGGGACCGAAACCAAACCAAGACCGGTGGATTTTTTCTTCCGCCGCCTTTCGGCGGTGACTACGGTCAGGCATGGACTTCATCCCGAAGCGGAATCTGCCGCGGCTGGAGCGGCACCATTATCAGGGGCACGCGGTCGTTTTCTGGACGAACACACTGGAGGAGCGTGCGCGGGGTTGGTTGACGCAGGAATTTCATCGGGTGTTTCGCGAGTTGGTGCTTCACGCAGCCGCGCGTTATGCGGTCTGGTGTCCGGCCTATTGTCTAATGCCCGACCATTTGCACCTGCTGTGGATGGGGATGCGGCGGTCGAGCGACCAGTTGAACGCGATGAAGTTTCTCCGCACATGTCTCGAACCAGCGCTGGGTGCCGGGCACGAATGGCAGCATCAGCCACATGAGCATGTCCTGCGCGAGGAAGAGCGGAAGCGCAACGCGTTTGCCCAGACATGTTTTTATGTGCTGGAAAATCCCGTGCGTGCGAAACTGGTTACGAACGCGGACGAGTGGCCTTTCATCGGCGCGATCGTGCCAGGGTATCCGGATGTCCATCCGCTGCGGGAAGGTTATTGGAAACTTTTTTGGGAGCGTTACGTCGAGGAGCGCGACGCTGAACCGCCGCCGGTCGGTCCGCCCCCGCTCGCGCCGAACTCGTAGCGGACCGGGGGGCGTGGCGGCTCCGTAGCCGCCGAGGTGAGGAGGCGGATTTCCCGAACTGCGGACACGGCCCGTTGTGATGGAATGCTGGTGGGCGGGAGACGTGGTGCAGTCGTGCGTTGGCGTGCGGTCGTCCGCCTCCTCACGTCGGCGGCTACCGGGCGGCGAATGATCTCGAATTGAGCAGCGAAGCGTGGGCGTCGGACTGCGTGTCCATTTTCTCCGGCTGATGCTCAGGCTCCTTTACGAAGACATTTTGTGAAAACGTCGCCAACAGATTCGACCCCGGTTTCATTGCCCCGCCGCCAGTTCCTCGCCGACCTCGGCCTCGGGTTCACCGGCTTGTCGCTGGGGGCGATGCTGGCGCGGGATGGGGTGACGCGGGCGGGAGCGGCGGAGGAGGGTGTGGCGAAGTGGGCGGTGCCGACGGGGCGGGCGCAGTTTGTGCCGAAGGCGAAGTCGGTGATCTGGATTTTCCTGAGCGGGGGTTACAGCCATGTGGAGACGTTTGATCCGAAGCCGGCGTTGACGGCGCATGCGGGGAAGACGTTTGACAAGACGCCGTTCGCGAATCCGCTGAAGTCGCCGAAGCATCATGCGCGGTTCCGGTCGGTGCCGGCGCAGGAGGTGAATGTGCGGGATGTGTATCCGACGATTTATCCGATGCAGATCGGGTTCGCGAAGCACGGGCAGAGCGGGGTGGAGATCACGGATTGGTGGCCGAATCTGGCGCGGTGCGCGGATGATCTCGCGTTTGTGCGGAACATGTGGACGACGGACAACGATCATTTTGCGGAGAACCAGATTCACACGGGGCGGCATCGGCTGGAGGAGCAGCAGCCGAGTCTCGGGGCGTGGGTGCATTACGGGCTGGGGACGTTGAACGAGAATCTGCCGAAGTTCGTGGTGCTGGGCGGGCCGACGAATTCGACGACGCGGTGGTCGATTGACTCGCTGTATCTGGGGCCGCAGCACGCGGGCGTGCCGTTGACGCTGGACCCGAAGAATCCGCTGCCGTTCGGGCAGCGGGACGCGCGGCAGTCGGTCGAGGAGCAGCGGGCGGAGTACGGCTTGATCGATCGGTTGAACCGGCTGGCGGCGGTGGAGTATCCGCAGGACGAAGCGCTGCGGGCGCGGATCAAGGCGTACGAGCTGGCTTACAAGATGCAGATGAGCGTGCCCGAGGCGCTGGATTTTCAGCCCGAGTCAGCGGAGACGCAGCAGTGGTATGGCCTCGACCAAGACGCGACGAAGGAGGCGGGGCGGCGGTTGCTGGCGGCGCGGCGGCTGGTGGAGCGGGGCGTGCGATTTGTGCAGGTGTATCCGAGCGGATACGGGACGTGGGATTCGCATCAGAAGCTGAAGATGAATCACGAGAAGCTGTGTCGCAGCGTGGATTTGCCGGTGGCGGGGCTGCTGCGGGATTTGAAGCAGCGGGGAATGCTGGAGGAGACAGTGGTGGTGTTTTGCACGGAGTTTGGGCGGACGCCCGGGCTGGAGGTGCGCGGCGGCGGGAAGGACGGGCGGGATCATCATCCGCACGGGTTCACGATCTGGTTCGCGGGCGCGGGGATCAAGCCGGGGACGGTGCATGGCGAGACGGATGAGCTGGGGTATCATGCGCTGGGCGAGGGGCATTACGTGACGGACATCCACGCGACGGTGCTGCGGTTGCTCGGGCTGGATAATCGCACGCTGGAAGTGCCGGGGCGGCGGCGGCTGGAGATCGATCACGGGTCGGTGATCACGGAGATTTTGGCATAGGGCGGGAGGCGGAGCGGGCGGGCCGCGTCAACGCGGAACTCCAAACCCAGCCTATCGCGGCTCAAGGGCCTTTTCGTCCCGGCTCTAAGATTTGAAATCTCGGAGCGGAGACCGGGAGGTGGCTCTGAATTTGGATCTGGGTTGGAGCCTGGCACGTTGGCCGTTCCCTTGAGCTTTAAGCTTTAGGCTTGGAGCTTTTCCCCATGCATCCCTAGTTTCCGGCCATGGCGTTCGCGAAATTTCCCGAGCAGGAACAGAGCATCCAACTGCTGCAGCGCAGTCTGGAGCGCGGCCGGCTGGCGCACGCGTATCTGCTCACGGGCGACGATCTGCTGCATCTCGAAGCGGTGGCGCGCACGCTGGCAATGACGGTGAATTGCGCGCAGCCGGTGCGGCGCGGCGACGCCGGGGCGGCGGTGGATTGCTGCGGGCGGTGTTCCAGTTGCCGGCGAATCGCGGAGGACAATCATCCGGACATCGGCTGGGTGCGGCCGGAATCCAAGATGCGGGTCATCACGATCGACCAGGTGCGCGAGGTGATCCAGACGGTGAATCTGAAACCCGCGGAGGGCGGCTTCAAAGTGTCGGTGCTGGTGGCGGCGGACCGGCTGAATGTGGCCGCGGCCAATGCGTTTCTGAAGACGCTCGAGGAGCCGCCGCCGCGGTCCATCTTGATCCTGCTGTCGCGGGAGCCGCAGCGGTTGTTGGAGACGATTTTGTCGCGATGTCTGCGGCTGAATTTCGCCGGGGACGGGACGCTGATGCTGGGACCGGGCGAACGCGAGTGGCTGCACGGGTTTGCCGAATCATGCGTCTCGGGCAAAAGCGGGCTGCTGGGCCGATACAAATTGCTCGGGCTGCTGCTGAGCCATCTGGCCACCGTGAAGGCGGAGATCGAGAAGACCCTGACGGCGAAATCGCCGCTGGAAAAATACGACGACGTGGAGCCGGCTCTGCGGGAGAAATGGGAGGACGAACTGGCCGCGGCCATCGAGTCGGAATACCGGGCGCGGCGGGCGGGATTGTTGATGGCGGTGGAGTGGTGGCTGCGGGATGTGTGGTGCCAGAAGGTGGCGCCGGGCGAGGATTTGCTGGCGTTGCCGGAACTGGCCGCGCCGTCACGCGTGATCGCGGGGAGAATCTCAGCGGAGGAGGCGGTGGACAATCTGCGGAGCCTGGAGCAAACGCAGCGCATTCTGGCGACGAACGCGCAGGAGTCGCTCACGCTGGAAGTGGGGCTGCTGAAGCTGCGGTTGTAGGCGTGGACCGGCCATCACCCGAACGAGGACGGGGCGGGAAACCACTGACCGGCACTCACGGGAAAAACGAGCCGGGTCTGTGCAGTGTAAACCGCCGAGCTGACCACGGAGATACGCTGACCACTGAGCGACGGAGCCGCAGCCCAGGCAGCACGGCGGTGTCCGCCGAGGATCCGCCGCAGCGGCCCGAAACCCGGTGCCACAGTCGGAGCGGGCGCGGTGGGGGGCAAGGTCAGGGACGCGCGCAACGCGTCCCTACCGGGGTGGGATTATTTGGCGAGCAGGGCGGCCTCGGCGTCTTCGAGTTCTTCTTGGCGGCGGAGGTAGCCGTGTTTGAAAATCAGCCGGCGCGCCGCGGCGAGGTCATCGTTCGGCCCACGCGGAGAGCCGTCGGGATTCTGGTTCCACGGATACTGCTTGGCTTCATTCGGCATTCGAACTTCGTCACTCGAAATTCCGAACAGTCTCGCCCGATGGAGATGGATGTCCGCGAGGAACAAAGGCATGGGGCCGCGCTCGGCGATTTCCCAGGCTTCGTCGAGGTCGGCCTGCGCGCTCTCGGGACCGGTGCGCGCGCCGGTGAGAAACCGCAGCCAGGCGCGGGTGAGGAGGCCGAGGGGAAGCTCTTGCACTTGGCCAGCGCGGCGGAGGCCGGCGACGGCGGCGTCCAGTTCCGTAGCCGCCGACGTGAGGAGGCGGAGGTCGGGCGCGTTGGGTGGGCCGTCCGCCTCCTCACGTCGGCGGCTACCATCCAGAATCGCCGCGTAGAGCGCGGCGCGGCCCAGAGTGAGGTGGTCGAGGGCGATGTCGAGAAGCGGAGCGCCCGAATCCGCCTGCATCCACTTGAGCGTCTGCGCCGCGCGCGCGGAGACGGCGCGGCAGGATTCGACGAGCGGAGTGCGGCCGTCCCCGGCCGCAGCAGTGGACTTGGAGTCGGGCGCTTCGGAATATTCGGAAGCCGTGCGTGCTTGCGGGGCTTGCTGCGCCCGAGGACGGGCGCACTCCAAAAGCCCTTGCCACGCGGCGCGCTCGGGGGCGGCGAGGAGCAGGTCGCAATACTGGAAGCCGCGCAGCGAGTAGAGCAGCGGGTAGTCGGGCTGCATCTCCTTCTGCATTTGCTCGGCCTCGCGGAAGCGCGTCTCCGCCTCGGCCCGGCGGCCCGCCTGGTGCAGGGCGCCGGCGTGGGTCGTGCGCGTGTTGATGAAGTTCCGCCAATCGCCACACCCGCTGCGGTCGGCGTAGGTCACGGACTGCTCGGCGTCCCCCACCGCCGCGGCCACCGCGCCCGCCGGCGCCTATGAGGCTAAGGCGCATCTACTGGCCGAGTTGCTTTTTCGCATGTGCAAGATCCCTATCGCGTCGATGGTAACAACACTCGGTGATGATTTTGTCGGCCGCCGCCAAATCGTCCTTCGCTCCCCATCCTCCGGTGGCAGATTCCTCATTCCAAGGATAGGGTAAAATGCAGGCAAAGTACCGAGCCCGAAGTAGCTGGATGTCCGCCATATACAGTTTCATTGGACCGCGCTTCGCAATTTCCCATGCCTCGTCCAAATCGGCCTGTGCGCCAAGTCTCTCGCCATCTTCGCAGCGAAGCCAAGCGCGCGTGATTAGAGTCTTGACGAGATGGTGCTGTTGGCCTGTGCATCGAATCTCATCAACGGCTTTCTTTATCAGATCTCCTACGGTCGAAGAACTTCGCGCTTTTGTCCGGTGTAGTAGGTGGACCAAGGAATGATGATTGAGGGCGATTTCCATCAGCCAGCGATTCTGTCCGGCCGCCCGAATCATATAGGCTGCAACACGGTCGGCGTCTTCGAACCGATCTTTGTCCAATAACCAGTCGCAATACCACACCCCAGATGCACCATAGAGTTCTGCATCATCCCCATCCAACTGGCGCTGAATCTTGATCGCCTTCTCAAACCAGAATTCGATATCACCACTTGGCTCAAGATAATGTAGGACCTGGGCGTACGCTGACCGTGCAATCAGTTGCTCGATTAAGCCGGACTTTGTGTGATCCTGATCAACCAACTGTATCGCGTCGAGTGCGCGCTTCTTTGCATCGTGAAGCCTTCCTAGCAGGAGATATGCCTCACGAGCTAGTCGCAGGCACTTCGCAGCGCCGACCCAATCCTTTGCCATCCTCTTCTCTCGGGCGCATGCATCGAGCACTCGGGCGCCTTCCTGCAAGTTTCCCAATACAAACAGATAGGTTCCAGCTTCTTCCATTACATGCAGCCGAGTTGCGTTCGCGAGCTGACCGCTTGGCCTTGACCACGGTTCCTCAAAAAACATCTGCAAGATCGATAGGACTTCGCTAGTAGCTCCCACAGGTCTATCGTGATGGTTGCGCTGCTCTCGTACTATTCGCCTCCAATAGGCAGTTATAAATGTTTGATCATGCAACCCGGCCTCGCATCCGTGAATAACTGCTTCGAAGAGCGGCTGCAGATCTTCGAGTGTCGGCTGAGGTTTATCTTGGGTGGATGCACAAAGATGTTCGTAGAGTCGGCGGTGGGCTGCACGCCAACTTGGACTCGTAACGGCGATTTGGGAAAACACGCAGTGTAGTAGTCTCCGTATTGAGGTGGTCCAGAATGACCCAGCTCTCGATTGGGCTGCGAAGTATTTGCGAACCAGTGGATGTGCATCTAGTGAGATGACCGCACGAGTAGCGTCTCGGTTGACCGTGAGAAGGCGCGCGGTTTCGAGGCCGGTGAGGCAGTATTCAAAATCGGCTTTATCCAAGCCCATCAGTGGTTCCGTCAGGCCTAGAATGGCTGGCGGCTGGAGCAGGGCGTGGAGGCAGCCGGCGTCGGCGGGCCGGTCGAACAGGCCCATGAGCCGCAGCACGGCCACTTCGCGCCGGCCTTCGTCGCCGCCGTCGCGCAAGAGCCATTGCTCGTAGGCGGCCATGGTCCGAAACGCGTGGCCGCCGTCCATCTTCTCGTCGGCTTTCTCGAACTTCACGCGGTCGCGCTGGCGGATGTCGCCGCGGAAGGCGCGCAATAAATACGAGCCAAAAATGGTCAACGTGAGTGCGTGCCCATTCACGTCTTCCACGAGGGCCTCAAAGTCTATTTGCGCTCCTGAAAGCCGAAGAATCTCTCCGTCTCGCTCCAATTTTAGCGAGCTAAGTAAGGCCACGCCGGCTTCCGTTGGCAGGCGCAGCAATTTCACCTCCGGGGCAGTCGGTACCCCCCTCAACTCGTGAATCGGACAGCGGGTGGTGACGATGCACAGGCCGTGGCTCGCGGTGGCCAGGCCCTTGAGCAGCGCGGCGATGCCCTGGTCCTTGAGCTTCCCCTGCTCAAAGGCTGTCGAACTGGGCGCGTGTTGCAGCGGCTCGAGGCCGTCGAGGATGAGGAGGCTGCGCCGCTGGCCGACGAGGCGGGCGAGGCGCTGGCCTTTCTCGAACGCGCCGGCAGGGCTGGCGGCGAAGGCCTTGTCCGCGTCGTCGCCGAAGAAGGTGAGGGCTTCTTTGAGGAAGAGGTCGGAGGACGCGGCCTGTTGCTCGCGCGTGCCCTGGCTGTAGAAGGACCACGCAAAGGCGGCGTCGCAGCCGGGCCAGCCTTTGGCGTTCATCTCGTCCACCACCCACTTGGCGACGAGGGAGGTTTTGCCTTCGCCACCAAGGGCGACAAACGTCATGACGGTGGGCCGTCCCGCTTCGCCCCGGAGTGTTTTGGCCCAGGCCGCGGAAAGCAGCTTCTTCTCGGCGTCGCGCCCGATGAGTTCGGCCGGGGCGTAGCGGATGATGCGGGAGATGTCGATGCGCGCGGGCGCGGTGGGCGCGATCGTAGGTGGCGGTTTGGGCGACGTGATGCCTTGGTTGATCTTGAGGCGCTTGAGGATTTTTTCAGCCGCCAGTTCCGGCGTGAACGCGAGAATGTCGATGTAGCCGTCACCGCCGAGGATTCCGAGGTCGGACAGGTCGCCGGGATCGCCGAAGCTGAGGAACATGACGCGCTGAGCATCCAAGGTGGCGATCAACTGGCTGATGTGCCGCCATTCGAGGCGACACCAGAGTTTGGCCGCGTATTGCGGGCAGAGGAAGATGACGATGAGTTCCGATTCCTTCCGGTAGAGGGCGGGGAGGTAGGTGTTGAGATCGAGGCGGGCGAACTCGGCGTCGTGGAATTTGTCGTAGAGGACACGGTCCTGGTCGAAGCAGGCAGCGAGACGATGGGCGATGGGTTCAACTCGCGCGCGATGTTCGCCGGGGTAGGAGAGGGCGATGGTGAAACGCTTGGGACCGACGGGTTGGCCGGTGGTAGGTGGTGGTGTGGGTAATACATCCGCCATGGGGCGAGACGGTAGCGAGGGGGCGGGTGGGGGGGAAGGAGATTTGAGATTTCAGATTTGAGAAGGGGGAGGAGGCGGACGGGAAGGGGATTTGAGATTGGAGATTTCAGATTTGAGATTGGGGAACTTGGCAGGGGAATTGGGAGGGATTGATGGGGGAGGGCGAGTGGGTTCTCGGAAATTCATCGTGGTAGGGCCGCGTTGGGCGCGGCCGTGGCATTTTCCTGCCGAACGCATTGGAGGCGCGAGGGCGTTGGTTGCAGGCGGGCGCAACTGTGGGGGGAAGGGTTACGGACGCGCGCAACGCGTCCCTACCGGGGGTTGGTTCGGTCGCGTTGCGCGCAGCCGTGGAGAAGTTCTGACGCGGTGATGGCGGCGATCAGAAACGGATCGGACGGATGAGCGGCGAGCAGCTTGGGGAGGTCGAGGCGGCCCCGTTCGGCGGCGATGAGGACCGAGCTGTCGAGAATTATTCCCACACTGGTGGCGGTTGCGGCGGGCGTTCAAGGCCGGTTTCCAAGTCGGCCGCCAGTTCATCCGCCTCCTGGGTGGTCAGGTGAAAACGATTCCGCCAGAGGGCGGCCAGCTCGGCTCCGGTCTTGGGTTTGGATGGTGCGGGAGGTTCGGGGCGGGCGATCACCCAGCCGCGTAATTCACGCCATTCCTCGGCGGACAGCCGGCTGATGGCGGCTTCGATTTCCATGAGCGTGCTCATGTGGCGAAGCTAGTAAACGGTTCCGAGGCAGGCAAGCGTGAGGCCGTGCAGCGGCGCATCGTGGTAGGGCTGCGCTGCGCGCGGCCGTGCAATCTTCCCGTTCGGGTGCGTTGGATTGGCGAGGGCGTTCGTCGCGGGCGAGCGCGGCGATGAGGGGAATGGTCAGGGACGCGCGCAACGCGTCCCTACCAGGATTGGGTTATTTCAAATCGTTCAGCACTTCATCGACACCCTTGTCTTTGCCCTTCTTGGCGGTGGGGTCGAGGTGGGTGGTGGGGGGTTCGGCGTGGAAGCGGATGTGGCCCCAGAGTTCGGGGTGGAGTTCGGCTTCGCTGGGGGCGTCGGCGGTGATGTGGGTGGCTTTGTTGGACCAGTATTCGCGGCGCAGGACTTCGGTGCCGTCGGGGCCGCTGACGAGGATGCCCCAGTCGAGTTTGAGGCGGAGGCCGGGGGTGATTTTCAGGCCGAGGGCGGCGAGGGGGATGGCGGCTTCGAGGGTGTAGCCGCTGTCGCTTTCGCTGACGGCGAGCTGCGCGGTGTCGAGTTTGATCACGCGGTCGAAGGCGACGGAGTGGACGGGGCTGACGACCTGCCAGGCTTTGTCGGGCGGCGTGCCGGGGACGACGGCCTGGTAGAGGATGGCGGCGGGTTGCCGGCCCATGAAGGTGAGGAGGAGGCGCTGGTCGCCGGGCGCGGGGGCTTTGCGGTCGGCGGGCGCGGCGGGGTCGGCGGCGATTTGCAGATCGACGGACGCGCCGGTTTTGAAGAGGCGGTCCCATTGCTGGCCTTGATTTTTCAGGGGGCCGCGGCGGTTGATTTCGTAGGCGAGGTAGAGGTTTTGGTCATCGTAGCCGATGCGGAATTTCGCGTCGCGGTCCAGCTCGGCGGTGGCGGCGCCCCAGTCATTGAGTTTGCCGTCGAGCTTGGGCGGGGACATGCGGTAGGCGTCGAGGACGGGCGAGCGGGCGTAGATGACACGGGCTTCGCGGCTGCGTTCCCACGATTGCGTGGCCGCAAGATCGGGCGCGCCGATGGTGAGTTCGCCGCCGAACCGTTTGAAGCGGTCGAGGCCGGCGACTTCGATGACGCTGGCGTGGTTGTGGCCGGCGACGGCGTAATATTTGTTGTCGGCGGTGCGGGTGAGGTAGCCCTGAAAATGTTCCTGGCCGGCCGTGATGTCATCCATGCGCATCCCGCGCGCGTTGTTGGTGCCGCTCCAGGGCAGCGCCTTGGGGTCGCGGATGTCGCGGAAGATTTGCCCGGCGAAGAGGCCGTCGGCGGTGACGATGTTCCAGATGCCGACGTTGGAATTGAAGACGAGGAATTCGCCGAGATCGCCCGCGTGCGCGGTGGCGTGGCCGGCGAATCCGAACTGGCAGACGATCTGCGCCGGGTGCCAGGGCTTCGCGCGCGTGAGCGCGTGGACGCCTGCACCTTCGGTCTGGTAGGTCCAGAGCACGGTGCCGTCGGGACGCTGCACGGCGCAGGCGTTGCGCTGCGCGTACTCGTCTTCGAAGTGATAGAAGTTGCCGTTGTCGAGGCGCAGCGCGACGCCGTCCCAGAGGCCCGGGAGGTCGGCGCGTTGATAGACGGGCACGCCGTCGGCGCGCATTTCCTTCACACGAAAACCAATCGCACCCATCTGCACGCCGAGCTGGGAATCGAAGACGACGCGGGCCTGCTTGGGTTTGGGCCAGAGCTGGACTTCCTCGGACTGCACCTTTTCATCGCCGTTCAGATCACTCCAGGCGCAGAGGTAATCCATGAGCACTTTGCCGCCGAACGCTTTCACGAGGCGCGGGTCGAGCAGCGGCTTGAACTGGCCCGCGATGCCGACGGCGGCGACAAGTTTGGCGCGGTCGCCGTCGTGGCGATAGATCACGCCGCACTGCTGCGAGGGGCCGTGGCCGCCGGGGCGCGTGTTGACGAGGTAGAGCTGCTTGCCGACGTAGATGGGCGAATCGCTCGCGCCGTGGCCGTCGAGCGAGAGGAGATTTTTCAGGCGTGACTTGCCGGTGGCCCAGTCGAGTTCGAATTCGAGCGGGCCGTAGAAGAGCCGGCGTTTGTCGCCGGGATCGAGCTGGCCCGCGCCGCCGTACTCCGTGGGGCCGAGAAATTCCTTCTGAAATTTTCCGTCGGCGCTCCAGAGGCTCACGCGCTTGGGCCAGTAGTTCCAATCGACGGCCCAGATTTGTCTGCGGGCGTCCACGGCGAGGGCGGTGATGTTTTCCATGCGGTTGGGATTCCACGGGCCGCGCTGGTAACCGCCGGGTTCGCCGATTTCGCGGAGGAATTTTCCGGCGCGGTCATAGACGCGGATGTTCTTCCGGTCCTTGGCGGCATCGAAGACGAAGCATTTGCCCGCGGCGTCGCAGGCGAGCGCGGTGGGTTTGCCGAGGTCGGTGGCGAGCACCTGATGCTGGCCGTTGGCAAGGTCCACTTTCACAAGCTTGCCCGCGGAGATGGCGAAGAGTTCGCCGCGGGTGTTCGCGGTGAGCGTGTTGCCGAGCGCGCCGCCGCCGGTGGGATTGCCGGCTTTGGGCAGCGGGAGGTCGCGGACGATTTTGCCGGTGGCGGCGTCGAGAATCTCGAGGCGCTCGGTGACGAGCGAGTCCACAGGCGGTTCGCCGCCGAGATATTTCAGCGGCGCGACGCCATAGACGCGGCAGCGCTTGAGATCGAGCGTCTGGCCGCCCTGGTCCTGCCGCACGCCGCTCGGGTAATGGGCCTTGGTGTCCCATTGTTTCACGACACGCAGGCGCACGGCGCGCGTGCTGACTTCGCGGCCGAAGTCCACGTAGCCGTCGAGATAGCGGGCGTTGGAATTGTGCAGCGGGTCGGGCTGGTAATAATGGCGGAGCGCCTGGTGATAGGTGGCGACCTGCTCCCAGCCGGCGGTCGAGGCGATGTCCACGGGCGCGCCGGCGGGTCCGGTGAAGACGTCCACCTCGGTGACTGCGCCGTCGATTTCCTTGAGCGCGAGGCCGCGCACGGTTTGCGGCTGCTGCCATTCGAGCGCGTAAATGGCGGGCTCGGCAATGCTGAGAGGCTCGGTGCGCTGCGCGTCCCACGAGCCGTCGGGGGCGACCTTGCCGCTGTTCACGCGCACGGTGGCGGCGGGGAAAAGATTCTCGAAACGGCGGTTCAACATTTTCATCCCCTCGATGCGGCGCATCCAGAGATCGCCGTCGGCGTCGGCGAGATTGCGCTTGGGCTTCTTCGCGTTCACATCGGCGAGGTCGAGCGAGGGCGCGCCCTTTTTGTCCTCCACGTCGGCGAGCAGATCGTCGGTCGCGTCGGTACCGCCCTTGGTGAACGTCATGCGCAGCGCGCGCGTACTGGTGCCTGCGGGCAGCGCGACGACGGCCCACGCGCTCTTGTCGGTGAGCGGGACGGGCTGCCAATCGGCGCGTTCGTTGACGCGCGGCGGATAGGGTGCGGTGGGCTTGAGCACGCTGAGCTGAAACTGAACTTTCTCCTCGACGGGCGGCGGCGGAAACACGAGCGAGCCAATGGACACGGGCTTCTGGAAGGCGATGACGATGTGCTGGCGGCGGTCGGGATTCTTCGTGGATTCGAGCCAAGTGAGGCCGTGGTTCGCGCCCTGGCCGGGGGGCGTGTCCTTGAGGCGGAGGAGGCGGAGGAAATCGGTGCGCGGGTCGGGGACTTCCTCGTGCGCGGCGCGGGGCTTGCGCGGGATGCCGTAGGCGGGAAGGCAGTTGAGGAGATCGACATCGACCGCGCCGGCGGCGCTGTTGAGCCAGTTGTCGGTGGCGTGGATGGCGAGGAAAATCTGGTTGTCGTGCGCGGCGAAACCTTGCAGGCCGCGCTTGCGCTCGGCGGTCGGCTGGAGCATCGCGACGGTGCGGACCTTCTTCGTCTCGATGTCCACGGCCCAGATGGCCTCGGTCTTTTTGTCCATGCCGGCTTTGGCGAAATTGTCGGCGCTGGCCATGTTGAAAACGGTTTTGCCATCCGTCGCGAGCATCCAGGAACCGGTGAAGCCCTCGAAGGAATGATGCCCCCAGTGTTTGCGGCCCTCGAGGTCGCACTCGATCAACGACACGCCGCTCTCGGCGACGGGCGCGCCGAGAAACACGCGATCGCCGGCCACGCAGGCCGAGTGCGGCGGCGTGTGATCCGCGAGCCAGCCGCCGGAGCCGCTCGCGCCGGTGAGCCACGCGGGGCGCTCGGGGAAATGGCTGCTGATGTTCGGGTAGGCGGTCATTTCGTAGCGCAGTTCGAGCGGCGGATGGGTAATGGCTTTCCATTTGTAGGTGCCGGGCGACACATAGTTGCCGGCCTCATCTTTCAAATCCCACGCGACGGAATTTTTGCCCGCGGGCTGCGGCGTGTTGGCGATGAGATTGCGGACGCGCGTGCCGTCGGGGCGATCGACGACGAGCGTGACCTTGCCGGCCTGCGCGAGTTCGTAGGTGAGCTGGAGGGGCGGCTCGGTGGACGTGGGTTTCGCGATGGCGGGCACGGGCTGTTCGCCGAGATCGGTGAAGACGTGGAAGCCGGCGAGGCGGGCGATGGGGCCTTCGCTGGTCTTGGTGATGAGGAGGCGGAGGGCGCGAGTCTGGACAGGATCGAAGGTCAGCCAGCGGCGCGGGCCGTCTTGCGTCTGCTTGAACTGGCGCAGGGTTTTCCATTCCTGCTCGGTGGCGGCGGCGGCGTTGATGCCGGGCGGGCCGGTGAAAATCTGGAGTTCAAACGCGCTGAAATTTTCCTGCAACAACACGCCATCGATCCGGCGCGCGTCGGGCCACGAGAGCACGAACCACGCGGGCTGCAGCTCGGTGACGGGCGGGCGGGTGACGAGGCCCTGGTTGTCCTTGCCGGCATTGACCCACTCGCCGTAGCCGCGCGTGACGTGGCCGGCGTCGTGCGTGTAGGGCGGCGAAAATTGCGAGGTCGCGGTGTGTTCGGCGTCGGCGTTGGCGACGGCGGCGGGCGTGTGATTCGCAAGGCGCGGCGCGAGCAGCCGGAGGAACGGCGACTGGCGCGAGTCGCGCGGCACGGACGCGGAGACGAGCAGCGCGCGGGTCTTGGTGCCGGGCGGCAATGGAGCGAAACGCGGCGCAGACTGGCTGGGCTGGACCTCGATGGCGAACCAGTCGTCAGCGCGCGCAGGCTCCGGTGGGAGCGGCGCGTCGGGCTTCAGCACGCGCAATTCACCGACGCTGCCGAGCACGGTGCCGAGGGCTACGGGCTGTTTGAAGACGAGGAGATATTGCAGGCTGGACGTGGGCTTGCGCGACACGGCGCCGCGACGCGCGGGGGCGGGGGCGTTGCCGCCGTCGAGACCGAGGAGTTCGCGGATCGCGGCGGGTTCGAGTGGTTCAACGCCGTCAGCGTTGAGGATGCGGCACGCGGGGAGATCGAGGGCGGCGGCGGTGATCGCGGGATCGAGAACCGCGGCACGGGCGGGGGCGGCGGCGGCGACGAAGAGGAGAAGGAGGGACAGGGAGAAGGAGCGAGCGAGGGAGAGAGTGCGGATCATGGCGGAGAGGAGGGTTTTGGGGTTCGAGATCGGAGCGCGGAGGAGGGGTGCGGCGATGATGCCGGGCGCGTGGTTGGCGGCCCAAGGAGCAGCGGATTGAGTGCGCGATGAATGGATCATTTTCTCACCGCACCGTGGCAGGTCATCGAACGGTTGGTAAACCCAAAATCGGCCGCGCGGCGCGGCGGAACAGAACTTCGCAGGGATGGGAGCGGCGCTGCGGGGTGGGGCGCCATTGACTCCCCCAGAAGGCCGGGTAGTTTCCGGCAACTTTTCCACCGGTTCATGTTCACCAAAGTTTTTGCGCCAATGAAAACGCCTCTGTTCGCGCCGCCCCGCCGCGTCACCCCCGCCGGCTTCACCTTGATCGAACTGCTCGTCGTGATTGCGATCATCGGCATTCTCGCCGGCATGCTGCTGCCGACGCTCGCCAACGCGAAACGGAAATCCCAAGGCGTCCTGTGCTTGAACAATGAGAAGCAGCTCATGCTCGCGTTCAAACTCTACACCGACGAGAACAACGGGAATTTCATCCCCAACTGGCCGGGCGTGTGGTGTCCCGGCAACCTCAGCACCGCGCCGAACACCGACGCGAATACCAACCTGGACAACCTCACCACCGGCTCGCTGCTCGCCCGCTACGCCAACGGCAATGCGGCCATCTACAAATGTCCGTCCGACAAATCCAAAGATACCGGCAACAACCAGGCCCGCGTCCGCAGCGTGGCGATGAATCAGGGCGTCGGCTCGGGCGCCACGGGCAGTTGGCAGGATCGCAACTACGGGCCGTTTGGACCCTCCACGATATTTCAGCTTTACCGGACCGAGGCCGATCTGGGCCGGCCCGCGCCCGACCAGTTGTTTGTGTTCGTGGACGAGCATCCGTCCACGATCAACGACGCCGGGTTCGGCGTCGCGATCAAGACCAACGCCGCCGTGGCCGGCATCGTGGTGGATGTCCCCGCGAATTATCACAACGGAGCCAGCGCCTTCTCCTTCATGGATGGTCATTCCGAAATCCACCGCTGGGCCGAGGTGGGCTTTCTCCAGCTCGTCAACTACCCCACCGGACCGGGCGGCGGCACCTCGATCATCGACATCCAATGGCTCTCCGACCGCTCCTCGGCCGTGAAGTGAGCGCCCGCGTCCGCCTCCTCTTCCTGTCCCTTACGCTTATGAAACCCCTGTCCTTGCTCGTTCTCCCGGGCCTGCTCCTCGCCAGCGCCTGCGATAAAAAAAACGAACCTACGCCCGCCGCGCCACCTCCATCCGCCGCCGCCGCACCCGACGGCACAAGTCCCGCGGAGAACGCCCCGGCGGCCGCGCTGACGGCGAACCCCCAGCTTGAGAAACAGCTCAAGGCCGTGCAGACCGGCGTGGACCTCGCCAATCTCAACAAGAACCTCGACATCTTTGTGGCGCAGAAAAAGCGCCTCCCCAGTTCGCTGGCGGAACTCGCCGCCGACAGCGGTTGTCCCATTCCCAAACTGCCTGACGGCGTGGTGCTGGTGATCGACAAGAAATCCGCCAGCATCAAAGCGGTGAGGACGCAGTAGTTCAGAAAAGGCGCCCGCCCCGGCCGGCGGATGCCGCTGCGGGGACGCGGGCCCCCCGCCAGCGCTCAGCGCACGCCGATGCTCGGATTACCGTACGCCCACCAGTAAGCGCCGATGAGAATCCCAAAGCCCCCGATGATCACCGCATCTCCGGCCACCGCGAAGGGCGTGAGCGCCACCCGGCCCACCTCGGTCGCGTAATTCGGATACACGGGCAAATCCACGGGGCCGATGGTCTGGGAGCCATCGTGGAGCGTGAAGCGGTGCTCGTGTTTTTCGGTGACGGCATGGACGGGCGCGGGAGCCGGCACGCCGCCGGCGGGAGCGAGCGGCACCGGACACATCCCCGACGCCCGCTCGGGTTTCACGAACGCCGGCTTCTTCCCGGCGGCGAGGCGCTCCAGGTTCGGCCGGAGGAAAAACGCACGGCGGCGCAGGGCGGTTTTGCTCTCGGCCAGTTCATCGTAGCTCACCAGCACGTCGCCGCCCACCGGTGACTGATGCAGCGCGAGGCGCGGATTCGGGGCCGGCTCGCGAAAACTCCGTTCCCGCGTGTTGCTCCAGAGCTTGGGCGTGAGACACGCCGTCTGCGACAGCACGAGCGCGAGGCTCAGGGACACCACGAGGAAACGTCTGGCAAACATGGTCTTCATGCTGGGATAGGCAGCGCGAGATTCCGCCCGTGTGCCTTCAAATTGGAACGGCAGTTGAGACGAACCACGAATGACACGAAAGACACGAAAACAAAAGGCCGCATCGTGGTTGGCCGACCCCGAACCGCCTCACCCAGTTGATGATAACTCCCATATTCCCAGGGCCTTCTCCTTTCGTGTCTTTCGTGTCTTTCGTGGTTCCAACTGCTTTTATCAGGTTCAATGTTCATTCACCCGTCACCGAACGCCTCACGGGATGGAACCACTAACCGGCACCAACCGGCACTAATAACAAGGCTGGCCCGACCGCACTTCTTTGATGCACCCGGAGCCGGTCCTCATTAGTGCCGGTAAGTGCCAGTTAGTGGTTTCCAGTCCCGTCTCCGCGATCACTGCAGGATTCTGTTTCATTTCTTCTCCGCCGCCGCCTTGGCTTTTTTCTCCGCCTCAGCGCGGGCCTTTTCAGCGGCCTCGCGGGCGCGTCGCTCGGCCTCGGCGCGGGCGCGGGCCTCGGCGGCGGCCCGCTCGCGTTCACTCGGATCACTCGGCGCTTGCAACTGCGCCCGCATCACCGCGGCGTAGGGTTTGCCATCGAGCAAGACTTCCTTGATCTGCGCGCGGCCCGATGCCGGCACGGCTACCGCGACCGTGAGTTTGCCGCGCGGATTGCCGGTGCCTTCGCCCACGTAGTAGCGCTCGAGGCCGTAGTCCACCCGCACCGCGGCCGCAGGTTGCGCCCGCGATTGGAAGGGACCTTCCCAGCCGTAGCGGCTCTTGCCCCGCAACACCACTTCGTCCGCAGCGGGCGAGAAGTTCGTCGTCGAGGCGCGCCGGACGACGTGGAATTCGCCCTTCTTCTCCAAGGCAACGAACACGTCGCGACCGCCGTCGAGATTGGTGATCGCGGGCTGGAAGCGGTCGATGGGAACGGTGCTGATCTGGTAGTTGAGGATGACGTAATCCCCGCGGAGCAGATCGCGCGGATCGACCGGGCGCGTCTCGAGCAGGATCGTCACGCCGGTCGCGAGGCCGCGTTCCTGCAGGAACACGGTGCTGAGGACCCAGGCGGCTTGCAGCGCCAGGACGAGGGCGAGGAGTTTCAGTTTCATGATGCGGCGGGGGCGGGCGGTGGCGACGCAGGGGATTGAAAACGATGCAGCAACGCGCGGCGTTTCTTTTCCAGATAAACGCCGAGCGCGATCAGGAAAACGCCCGAGACGACAAACATCAGGCCGGTCTGCGCCATCGAGACGATGAGCTGGAGATAGGTGGTGATGAGGTTCAGCGCGAGGCCGGCGATGCTGAGATTCACCAGAAACGACGAGCGCAATTGGAGGCCCGCCTGGATTTGCACGAGGCACAACACAAACCACGCGAGCGCCACCAGCCCGCTCGCGAGCGATTCCCGCCGGAACCAGTAATCCGTCGGCACCGTCAGCACGCCGCTGAGGGACAGCGCCATCATGCCGACACACGCCACCAGCACGGCCACCCACGTCCAGCGCCATTGCCGGTCGAGGCGCTCGTCGCGGGCGAGCTGCGCCGCGACGACGCCCAGCGCCAGGACGGCGAACACGTAGAAGACCAGGTCTCCGTGCGTTTCCGGCCGGGACCGCTCCCACGGACTGTCATGGAAAAACTTCAGTGAAAACGGATAGAGGAAACCGTGGAAGACCAGCAGGCCCAGCTTCTCGCCCGCGCCCGCAAAACTCGCAAACGAGGTGCGCCGCAACCAGCCGCCGGCCCCGAAATAGAGCAGGCCCAGCAGGGACAACAGCGCGACCTCGTGCACTTCGCGCACATGCAACAGACTGTCGCGCTGGGCGGCCTCCATGCCGAACCACACGCCAAATGCGAGCAGCAGCAAGACGAACTGCGCCTTGGACCGCAGCAGCCACGGCAGCGCTGCGAAGCCCGCCCACCACAGCAGAATCGCGTTCGGTGGCCGCGAAGAGAGGTGATAAATCTGGCCGACGAGCGCGATGTTCGCGAGGAAGAGGATCGAGCCGACGAGATGCAGCGCCTCGGCAGTTTTCAGATATTCCTTCCGCACTTCGCGCAGGTACCAGCCGCCCGCGTGCGCGCCGAGCAGGAGCGCGAGGCCGACGGCTAGCTTCACGAACTTGGGAATCTGCTCCCAGTTCGCCGAGATCAGCAGGATCACGCCCGACGCGACCAGCACCGCGCCGACCGTCGAGATGATCGCGAGGAAGCGGCTGCCCTCCTCCTTCAAGCCGAAGTGCGCGACGATGCGCTGCTGTTGCTCGTCGGTGATCAAGCCGGCGGCGTGGATTTTTTGGAGGTCAGCGAGTTTCATGGCGATGGGGGCTGGTGGTGCAGGATGCGCCTTTCGTTGAGGTTGGCAATGGGTTCGGCGGCGTTGTTAGCGGGGGTGCGCGGCCTTCAACGGCGGTGTGAAATGCAGCCGCCGAGGTGAAGAGGCAGAGGCGGCACACGCGAAGGCCGCGGACCTCCGCCGGCCGACGTACGGTACCGCAGGCGTCTCGCCTGCGAGTTCGCGGGGCGTTTCGCCCCGAGTCGGCACGGGCGGCGAGACGCCGCCAAAACTCGCAGGCGAGACGCCCGCGGTACCCCGGCCTCGGGTCGCCCGCTCGCCGTCGGCGGGCCCGTGTCGCACGGGATGCTTCATGCCGCCAACGCCTCCACGGCCGGGGCCACGACGGCGTGCCGGCCGAAGTTGGGCGAGTGCCGCAGCTTCGCCTTGAACCCGCGACGGCGCGTGGCGGTTTCCTCCGCCGAGTAGAGCTGTTTCACGAGGCCGAGAAAGCCCTGCTGGAGTTCCACGATGGTCATGTTTTTCGGGCGGAAATTGATGTCGAAGAGCGTGCAGAGTTCCCATGCGCCGTCCTGGAGGATACGGCCCTCGGCCTTGAGCCGGTGATAGAGCGGCGTGCCGGGAAAGGCCGTGAGGAAGGTGACCTGCACTTCGTACAGCCCCGACTCGCGTACGAAGGTCAGTACGTTGTCGAACACGTCGGGCGTGTCGTGGTCGAGGCCGAGGATGAAGCAGCCGTTCACGGTGATGCCGTAGGACTGAATCTTGGCGATGGCGTCGCGATAGAGATCGACCTGGCGCGCCTTCCAGTTCGAGTTCAGTTCCATGCCGCCGAGGCTCGCGCTGCGCGGGCTTTCGAGGCCGATCAAAACCTGCTGGCAGCCGGAGTCGCGCATCAGGCCGAGCAGCTCGTCGTCCTTCGCCACGTTGAGGTCGGCCTCGGTGAACCAGCGCAGGTCTTCCTTCACCAGTTCGCGCAGGAGGGCTTTGTAGTGGTCGCGCAGGACGAAGCTGTTGTCGTCGGCGAACTCGATGAACGGGCGCGGCCAGATTTTTTTGATCTCATGAATCTCGGCGAGAACCTTGGCGACCGGCTTCACCTTGTAGCGCGACGTGAGCAGGATCGAGCTGGCGCAGAACTCGCATTTGTGCGGACAGCCGCGGCTGGTCTGCACGGTGAGGCGGTTGTACTTGTCGGGGTTCAACAGGTCGAAGCGCGGCATCGGCGCGTCGCGCAGATCGAAGTTGCCGCCGGGCGCCTGCCGGTAAACGGGCTGCAACGCGCCGCGCTCGAAGTCAGCGAGCACCTGCGGCCAGAGCGGTTCGCCTTCGCCAATGACCACGCTGGTGCAATGCGCCTTCGCCTCGTCGGGCAGCGACGTGACGGTGAGGCCGCCCATGATCACGGGGGTTTTCCGGCTGAGATAAAAATCCGCGACGCGATAGGCCTCCTTGAGCTGCGCGGTGAAGGTGCTGATCGCGACCAGATCGTAATCTTCCGGCAGTCCGCCCATTTCGCGCAGGTCGGCGATCTCGCGATACTCGACGGCGAAATGCGGAGGCGTGAGGCCCGCGAGCGTGAGCAGGCCGAGGCTGGGCATCGAGGCGACGATGCGGTTGCGATCGACGAAGCCCGGCAGCGTGAGGCCGAGCTGGGTAAGTTCCGGGTTGTGAGCGCGCACGCCGCTCATGGCGATGAATCCGATTTTTTTCATAAGGGGCCTTGGGAGTTTGCCGGCAACACCGTGGTGCGTCGCAGGTTTTTTCAGGGGTTGGTTTTTTAGGTGAACAGTTTTTTGGGCGTGGAGTTGTGGGTGCCGATCTGCATTTGCTCAGAGCAGGTGCCACAGTTCCCACAAGGTCAGCACCGCGCCCGTGAGCAGGCTGCCGACGGGGATGACGAAGGCGTTCCACCAGCGCGGGCTGGTGGCCATGAGCGCGCACGCGACGGGCATGGTGATCGCGCCGATGACAAAGGCCCACGACGCGACGTGCAGCGTGCCGGTCATCGCTGCGAACAAACCGGCGGCGGAGTAAAACATCACGTTGATCACGGCGAGGCCGAAGAAGGAGATGTGCCCGAGACGCAGCATCCGGCGCGGGTAGCTGGCGTAGCCGCCGAGCCAGTCGGCGTGGTGGAATTTCATCCCGAGCAGCGCGCCGGAGACGAAGCCGAGGAGCACGCCGATCCAGGCGGCGAAGAGGTTGAGCATGGGCGGGTGGAGTTTCATGGCGGTGTGGGGTTCAACGGTTGGAGGCAAAGGAGCGTGCGGGGATTGGTCGCGGCGCTGCGGAGGCGCTGCTGGCGCGGGCGGGACCGCTTTGGAAATCGGCGAGCTGGGCGACGATCTGGCCCGTGACAACCGCGAGGCCCCGATCCAATTCCGCGCGCAGCGCGGCCGCGTCGTTGGCACCCCAGTCGGCAAACTTCCGTCCTTCGCTGCGATAGGCGACGCGGAACACGTCCAACTCACGGCGATCGTCAGCGCGGAGCACGCGCACGCGGTAGCCGAGGTGCAGTTGCAGCGAGGGATTGAGTTCGTCGCCACCCCGCAGCGAGCGTTCGCCGTGATACAACTCGAGGATGGTGTCGCACTCGCGGCGCACGGAATTGGCCGCCGGCACGATGGAGTGGCGCGTCGTCTGGCGGGTCTGCGCCACGATGCGGCGCGTGGTTTCCGCCGTGATCGGCACGGACGCCGGCCCCGTGCGCAGAGCGGCGAGGGCCGGGGCATGGACGGCTTCAGGAATTGCCCGGGAAGCCGCGCGGCTCGCTCCCCAAGCTGCACCCACTGGCGACCAGGCCGCAGCGACGAGAGTCTGCGCCAGATCGAACGCGCCCCCCACCATCATCATTGATCGTTCCTCGGGCTGAGACGCGCGATGGGGATGGTTGTCTTCCCAAAAGTCGGACACTTTAGCACCTTCGTAGGAAACCGGTGCCAGCGCCCGGGCGCCAGCGCTGGCGGCTTTCTTCACGGCCTCGCCGCGGGTCGGCGGCACCTGGATGCGGAGCGGTTCGTCTTCCTGAACGGTGCTAATTCCAATGGTTCCGAGCGGTCCGAGGCCCTGGCGGTACTCGCGCAGACCACCGGGCGACACGGCGGGCAATGGCGGCATTGCCGTATGCGATTGGATCGCGGTGTGGGGTTGCGTGGCACAGCCGGTGAGCCAGAGGCCCAGCAGGGCGGCTGCGCAGCAGACGGTAGGTTTGACCAGTGGATGAATGGAGTGTGTTTTCATGGGAGGGCCTAGTGGTTGGGTGAAGTGGCAAACGCAAACGCAAACGGTGGGAGGAGACAGGCCGCGACGGCGAGGGCGTCGCTGGCCACCGCGAACGGAGTCAGTGCCACCTTGCGGATGTCGGCGGCAGCGGTCTCGTACAACGGCAGCGGATAGTATTCCAATTCCCGGCCGCGCTCCGTCAGCGTGAAGCCGTGATCGGAGGAACTCAGGCGCGCCCGCAGGCCGGAACCGCGGCTGAGTGCCGACGTGGTGAAGTTCGGAACGGGAGGATCGAGCGGGATCGGCTGGAGACCGGCGGCGGCACTCGGAGGCGCAAACTCGGGTTTGAGACTGTTGCGCAGCCGCGCCGCATTTGCCCGCGCGTAATACGCCCGCGGCACCCGCCCACGCGTACCGTCCTTGGACTCGAAATAAGTCACCAACACATCGCGGCGATCCGGCGTGAGGAATAATTGAAGTTCTGGTTCGGCGCTGCCGCGTCGCGCATCACCGGGGCGGTGTTCGTTCCAAACTTGGGAAGTCGAGCAGCCGGTGGCGAAGGATAGTCCGACCAGGAGCAGGGCAAGTTTTGTTTTCATGGGCGTCTTGTAAGCCCGCTCCTCGCTGCCCCGTTAATCGAAATTAAAATTCCCGCATTGCCGAAAGCGATGCGTGCGCCCGCGCGGCGTTGGAGAACGGTCGGGATGGCGTGGGTGTGGGCGGAACTGCGAAGCAGAAAATGGAGGACCGTGGCGGGACACCGATGAACACGGGGCCGCGACGATACAACCGTGAAGGAGCGCGACCGGTCCCCGGTCGCAGCGGCAGCATCGGAGCCGGGGTGCGGAAAATGTCGGTCACCTTCGCCCGTGCGCAGCCGCTGCGGGCGGGGACCGCCCGCGCTCCGGGGCGGAGCGCGGCGAAGCCGCAATCAAAACGGAGCGCCCCCATTTGGAGTGCGGGGACTGGTCACCGCTTTTCCGAGGCGAGTGGTCGCCGTCGAACTGCGGGACGCGGCGGTGCGAAGTGGAGCGTTCACGGCTCGCGCCAGCGGTGGCGTGCTCGCGTGATCGGACGCGTACGGAACTGCGACGGCGACAAGTCGCCTGCGCGAAAGCGGTGACCAGTCACCGCACTCCAAACTGCCGCCATCGCGCGCCGCAACCGGCACTCACTCCTCCAAATCGTCCAACTCCGCGGCCTTGAGAGAGCGGGTGGGCCGAGGTCGGGGGTGCCGCAGGCGTGCTCGCCTGCGAGTTCGGGCGGCAGCTCGCCGCGCGCACCGCCTCGGGGCGGGATGCCCCGCGAACTCGTCGGCGGGACACCTGCGGTACCCCGGCGCAACCGTACGTTGGCCGGCGGATGGAACGCACGCGCGTCGCGGGCCATCCGCCGCCTCACGTCGTCGGCGACAGACCTACGGTGTCCTTTTCATACCGGCTCTGAAAGCCGCACTCCGGTCGCTCGGATTGCATGATTACGATTCAGCTTCTCCCTTGCTGTTGCGCCGGCGCGTCACGCCTCGTCGTCGTCGGGAATTCCTTCCCGGCATTTCCGGTCAAGCACTTCGATGGTCGCCGCGAGAAGCATCAGAATCAGGGGCATGACCGACGCTCGGGGACGGTCCTTGCCCGGCATGTCCTGATATTGTTGCAAAACTTGGTCGGCCAACAGACTCGTCATCGTGGGCTGGGGCCCTTGCCCAATCAGTTCGACGATGCCTGCGGGCGGCGGCGGAGAGTCAGGGTATTGGGTAAGAAGGGCTTCGAGCCGGATCAGTCGCTTGTCTAAGGCGTCTTGCAACTCGTTGAACGCAACCTCCGGTCCGAAGCAGCCCGGCGGCACGAATGCAAACCAACTCTGAAGTATCGCCGGGACCATGAAACTCTTCTCTAAATCGGTCAGTTCGTCGCCGACCAGGTCGGACAAATCCTCGAGCAGAAAACATCCGGCCTTCTCCGCCTCCGCGCGTGCCTCGGCCGCCGAATCGTAGCGCTCCACGCAGGCGCGCAACCGCTCACCGGCCTGCTGCACGGAAAACGGGCTGGCCGGCGGCTGTGGCCAGGGTTCCAGATCGTCGATGAAATCCTCCTCATCCACATCGTCCTCGTCGCCATTGGCGGCGGGCGCGGGCGGGCCGGCAGGATTCCTTTTGACACCGGGCCGCAGCGGCGGCGGATCGAAAATCAATTCGTGCGCGCCCAGCTCGCGCAAGAGCCAGTTGCAATCCAACGTCATCCCGGTTTCGCGGGCGCGCTCATCGGTGAGGCGCACCCGCTCCTTCAGCAGCGCGAGCAGGACCGGGCGCAACTGCGGATCCAGCGCGGCCGCGCGCGGCGTCAGATTTTTCAATGCCGGCACCGGCGCGTCGAGCCACTGGCGGTCCATGTTCGCGAATTGCTCCTCCAGCGCCATGGCGCGGGCGGCCGCGCCCGCCGGCACCGCCACGCGGCTCGCCCCCAGCGACACGCGCTGCGGTTCCTCCAGCAGGCGCGGCGGCACCAGGCTCGCATCGTAGGACGGAGCCTTGGCGCGCAGGTGAGCCGCCAGATTGTCCCGCCGCTCGCCGGCGAAGCGCACGCGCGGCCCAAGCACCGCCTCCAGTTTGGTGCGCAGCCGGCCCGTCCGCTCCGCGCCGATGGCCTCCGCGCGCCAGTGCGCCTGGCCGAGCAACACGCGGCCCAGCGTTTGGTTGGGACCCGTGAGCGGCCCCGCCGCGCCGGGGCTCTCGAACCACACCCGCCCCTCGGCGAAACCCTCGTCCATTTCGGCGTCGGTGAGTTCATCGACCTCCACGTCGGGCGCCGCGTCCAGCACCGCGCGGCACTCGCTGAACGGCGCGCGCAGTTCGTACACCGCCTTGCCGAAATCCGCGTCCAGCGACGCCAGCATCTGCTGGTGCCGCGCCAGCCCCACGGCTTCGCGCGCCAGATCGAAGCGCGGGAAATTTCCCGCCAGCCACACCGACCATTGGCTGCGCTCCACCGGCCCGCCCAGATGCCGGATCAGTTCGGCCACCACCGCCAGCGGATCAAGGCCCGCCAGCGGCGTGATCGGCACGGCGAAACCCGAACAGCGCAGATAATGCGGCAGCGGAAAAAACCAGCCCAGCAGCGTGCTGAAGCGGCACGCCACCGCCGCCAGACTGCGGTCCACCAGGATCAGCGGCTGCGGGTTCGCCTCCATCAGGTCCACCACTTCCACCCGCCGGTCATCCAGCACGCGATGCACCTCGAGCAGGCGCAATTGCAAATCCATCGCCGCCCGTTGCAGCACGCGCTCGTCATTTTTCAGGCCGGGGAAGCCCGCCATCCCCCACCGCTCCGCGCACGTCCGCCCGCTGACGTCGCGCCGCAGAAACATCTCGCTCACCTGCAATGCGCGCGCCGTCGAGGACCGCGGATCCGTCATCCGGTCCAGCATCCGCTGGGTTTCCGCGCGGTCTCGGGCCGACGACAGGTACCACTCGTAGCTCTTGCGAAGGACCCGGTTCTCCAGCTCGAGATACTGGTCGTAATTTTCCACCGTGAACGGATTGAACCCGCAGTTGGCGGGGCACGCATACTTGCTCTGCCGGTTCTCGCCGCACTCGGCGGAGGAGATGTCCCGCTGCACCGCGGGGCAGAAACGCTGTTGGGTGGCTTTGCTCATGGCCGCATTCTTCGCCCAAGCTGGTGGCGAAGGGAAAGCAAAACGGGTGAATGCGTGGGGACTGGACCGCCGGTCTTCAAGTGAGCGGAAAAATCGTCGTGACGCCTCACTTGGGGCGCCGGCCTTTGGGCTCGGTCTCGGCGTGGAAGCCGATGAGTCGGCGGCCTTCCGTGTAGGCCCAACTCGTCGTGTTCTCGAACTGGCGCAGTGCCGCGAAGATGGTCTGGATGTCCTCGCCTTGAAGTTTCTAAGCGGCCTCCAGTTCGGCGAGCTTGCGGCCGAGCGTTTCGTACTGACCGGCCTCGCGGCGCAGGACCACGAAGGCCAGCATGATCTCCACATTCACCAGCACCGCGCGGCTGCTGCGCAGGACGCTGGAGAGCAGCATGGCCACACCTTGCTCGGTGAAGGCGGAGGGATGGGATTTTCGGTTTCGACCGCGACCGATCTTAAAGATGCCAGTCTGGCATCTTAAAGCATGCGCCTTGTCGGGGGTGAGTTGGAGCACGAAGTCCGCGGGGAATCGCTAGAGACGCTGGAAAACATGGCAATTCCCTGTTCGCTGAAAGCATGAACCCGCTTGGGAAACTTCAGGTCCGCGAAGGATGTCACTGTTTGTGACATCCTCTCGCTCGCCTCGCGGTGGATTCAACCCGTGGTTCGCGGTCCCGGCCATCGCGCCACCGCAAGTCCGGGGATGAAGATTGAATGTGCGTCGGCATTGCCTATCGTCCGCGCACATTTGGACAACCGACTCGCACTGCATGAAAAAATCTTTCGGCATCTTGGTTTGGCTGGTGGTCGCGGCGCTGGGCGCGTTCGCGTATGGCACGCTGGCGGTGCGGCGCGGGGAGCCGATCAATTCGATCTACATCCTCGTCGCGGCGCTTTGCACGTATGCCATCGGCTTTCGGTTTTATTCCAAGTGGATCGCAGTGCGGGTGATGATGCTGGATGACCGACGCGCGACGCCATGCGAGGCGAAGGAAGACGGGCATGACTTCGTGAAGACGAACAAATGGATCGTGTTCGGGCATCACTTCGCCGCGATCTCGGGGCCGGGGCCGCTGGTGGGGCCGGTGCTGGCGGCGCAGTTCGGGTATCTGCCGGGGACGCTGTGGATTCTCATCGGCGTGGTGCTGGGCGGGGCGGTGCAGGATTTCGTGATTTTGTTTTGCTCGATGCGGCGGCACGGACGGTCGCTGGGGCAGATGGTGAAGGAGGAGCTGAATTCGTTCGCGGGCGTGATCGGGTTGGTCGCGATTCTGGCGATCATGGTGATCTTGCTGGCGGTGCTGGCGCTCGTGGTGGTGAAGGCGCTGGCGGAGAGTCCGTGGGGCGTGTTCACGGTGGCGGCGACGGTGCCCATCGCCATGTTCATGGGCGGTTATCTGCGCTGGTGGCGGGTGGGCAAGGTGCTCGAAGTGTCGGTGATCGGCGTGGTGCTGCTGCTGGCGGCGGTGTGGGGCGGGCAGTTTGTTCACGCCCACGCCGAGTGGGCGAAGGTCTTCACGCTGAAAGCCGAGCCGCTGGCGTGGACGGTGATCGCGTATGGTTTTGCGGCGAGCGTGCTGCCGGTGTGGCTGCTGCTCGCGCCGCGGGATTACCTGAGCACGTTCATGAAGCTGGGGACGATTTTCGCGCTGGCGGTGGGCGTGTTCTTGGTGCTGCCGGATTTGAAAATGCCGGCGATCTCGAAGTTTGTGGACGGCTCGGGATTGGTGGTGGCGGGGACGTTGTTTCCGTTTTGTTTCATCACGATTGCGTGCGGCGCGATCAGTGGGTTTCACACGCTGATCGCCAGCGGCATCACGCCGAAAATCATCACGCGCGAATCGTATGCACGGCCCATTGGTTACGGCGCGATGTGTCTCGAATCGCTGGTGGCGATCATGGCGATGATCGCGGCCTGCACGCTTGATCCGGGCGTGTACCTGAGCATGAATGTGAAGGGCGCGGGCGCGACGCCCGAGGCGGTGGCGCAGGACACGATTGCGAAGGTGGAGAAGTCGGGCTTTACGGTGCTCGCGCCTGATCCGGCGGCGGCGGGGAAATTCATACAGGTGCCCGTGACGGTCTCGATGGCGCAGATGGACGGGCTGGCGAAGGACGTGGGCGAACACACGCTCTACGGGCGCACGGGTGGCGCGGCGACGCTCGCGGTGGGCATGGCGAACATTTTCTCGAAGGTCACGCAGGGGCGGTGGTTGGACCTCTGGTATCACTTTGCCATCATGTTCGAGGCGCTGTTCATCCTGACCACGCTGGACGCGGGAACGCGCGTGGGGCGGTATCTGATTCAGGACGCGCTCGGGCATGTGTGGAAGCCGCTGGGCGACACGAAAAGCATCGGGGCGAATCTCGTGGCGAGCCTGCTGGTGGTGCTGGGCTGGGGCTATTTCCTGATCCAGGGCGTGCGTGATCCGTTGGGGGGAATCAACTCGCTGTGGCCGCTGTTCGGCATTGCAAACCAGTTGCTGGCGAGCATCGCGTTGTGCCTGGCGACGACGGTGATTTTGAAGATGCAGTTGCGTAGCCGCCGAGGTGACGAGGCGGATCGCGCGGCGGGCGTGACGGGCGCGGCGGGGAATCCGCCTCCTCACGTCGGCGGCTACGGGGGCGGTGGCGACGGGAGGCCGGTGTTCGCGCTGGTCACGCTGATTCCGCTGGTGTGGCTGCTGTCGGTGACGCTCACCGCGGGGTATCAGAAGATTTTCAATCCGAAGCCGACAATCGGTTTCCTCGCGGCGGCGAAGGGACTGGAGACAGCACGACCGGCGCTGGAAACGGCGATCGAGGCGGCGAAGGCCGCGGGTGCGGCGGAGGGAATCAAGAAGGCGGAAGGCGCGTTGAAGACCAACCGCACGCTGCGTTTTAACAATCATCTCAACGCGGTGGTCACGGGCACGTTCATGTCGCTCGTGCTCGCGATTGTTTTCCTGAGCATCTTCGAGTGGCTCGCGCTGCTGGCGAAGCGCCGTGTGGCGAAGCTCTCGGAAACCGAGCCGGTGTGGCTGCCCGATTACGCCGTTGCGGAGGGGAAGCCGGTCGGGTGGTGGAGTTTCTTCACGCTGGGATTTCTGCTGCTCAAGGAAGTCAGCGGTGAGAGCGCCGTGGATCGCGCGCAGACGTGCGTGCCGCTCAAGGTGGACCTGCTCGGCGGCAGCGACGCGATGGCGAAGACGCAGCGCGGGCAGGCCTACATGCTCGCCGCCGAGCGGCGCTTCGAGGGCGGGCCGAACCGGTGTTGTTAGGCGCGTTGACGCTGGGGGTTGCGCTACCTAATTTGCCGCCATGACTGTCGCACTGGACAAATATTTCCAACGGGAAGTCCGCAAGCTCGTCCGCAGCGGACGCTACCATGACACCGGCGAGGTCGTCCGCACTGCGCTGCGCGACTTGCTCGCAAAAGAAACGGGCACCGATCCCGACTGGGCGTGTCGTGAGTATGACCTGACGCCTGAAGAGCTGGACCGTGCCTGCGCTAATCTCGAACGAAAGGCCGCCGAGGAAATCGCTGCGGGACAGTGCGTGCCGTTCGAGTCCCTGCTCAAGGAACATGCTATCTCTCGTCCCAAGCGCAGCGTTTCAACGCGCCCTGCGAAAGCTGCCGCCTGCTGACCAGCGGACCGTGCTGGAAGCGCTGCTCAAGTTGCCCGAGGCGTTCGGGCAGCCGCACATCCACCACGGACTGGGCATCCGGCAATTGCGAAAACGGGTTTATGAAGTTCGCGTCGGGCTGCAATTGCGCGCGGGGTTTACCGTGGTCGGCGGTTCACTGCTGGTTCAGACCGTCGGCAACCACGACCACATCCGCGCGTGGCTGAAGGAAAACACCTGATGAAACTCGGCCTCTTCGGCGGTTCGTTCGACCCCGTTCATCTCGGGCACTTGCTCGTCGCGCAGGCGGCGTGCGAGGAGGTCGGGCTGGACCGATTGTACTTCATCCCGGCGGCGCAATCACCCTTCAAGCCCGGCTCGGAACCCGCGCCGGCGACCGAGCGCGCGCGGTTGTTGCGGCTCGCGCTGGCGGGGCAGACGCGCTTCGAGATTGATCTGCAGGAGGTGGCGCGCGGCGGAGTTTCGTACACCATCGACACGGTGCGCGACTACGCGCAGCGGTTTCCGGGCGCGGAGTTGTTCTGGCTGATCGGCGCGGACCATATGCCGACGCTGCCGAAGTGGCGCGAGGCGGACGCACTCGCCGCGGCGGTGCGGTTCATCGTGATCCCACGGCCGGGGCAGGTGCCCACGGCGTTGCCTGCGCCGTTTCGCGGCGTCGAGCTGCACGGGTTTCCGCTCGGGGTGTCGTCGTCGCAAATCCGGGCGCGGGTGAAGGCGGGATTGCCCATCGGCGGACTGGTGCCGGCGGCGGTGGCGGAGGCGATTCGGAATAATCGCCTTTATCTTTGAACCCAAGTCCCGGAAGGTCGCGAGCTAATGGAATCGAAAAAATTGGCGCAACTTTGCCGGGACCTCGCGGACAACAAGAAGGCGGAAGACGTCGTGTTGCTGGACGTGCATGAGGTGTCGAGCGTGACGGATTACTTCGTGGTGGCCACGGGCACGAGCGAGCCGCATCTGCGCGCCATCACCAACGAAATCATCGACACGCTGCGCGACGAGCACGGCATCCCCCCCTATGCCATCGACGGCGCACAGCCCACCGGCTGGATGGTGCTCGATTACATTGATGTGATCGTCCACGTCATGAAGCCGGAAGTGCGCAAGCAGTACGACCTTGAGGGCCTGTGGGGCGACGCGCCCCGCGTGCGTCCGGTGCGCAAGCGCAAGGCCAAGGCGGCGGTGGCGAAACCCGAGGCGGCCGACGAAACGACGGCTGAGTGACGCCTGAACGGCGCGTCTGGTGGGCGGTGCCGACCGAAGAAAGGGCGGGGAAAAGCTCAAAGCTCAAAGCTCAAAGCTCAAGGGAAGCACCAAGTCGCCAAGCTCCAAGCCCAAGGCGGGCGGGCGATTCAATTGGTATCCCGCCCGACAGCATCGGTTCCCATCGCGCGGCACCATGTCCTTCGCTTTCCTGAATACCCTGGCGCTGATCAAACTTGGTCCTTGGTCCCTTTGTTCTTCCCTTGAGCTTTGAGCTTCATGCTTGGAGCTTCCGCCCCCAAGCACTCCGGCTTGTATGGACCAAAACGCCCCCCGCACCGTCGCAACGCACCGGAATTGCATTTCGGGGGTCTTCCGCGCTTGTCATGCGCGCGCCCTTCTCTGAGACTCCGCGAACTTTTTTATGGCTAAACAAGCACTCATCACGGGCATCACGGGGCAGGACGGTTCCTATCTCGCCGAACTGCTCCTCTCCAAGGGTTACACCGTCCACGGCATCATTCGCCGGGCGAGCACCTTTAACACGGGACGACTCGACCGCATCTATGCCGATCCCCATTCCGCCAAGACGCGGCTGTTTCTGCATTATGGCGACTTGAGCGACGCGAGTGCGCTGGCACGGCTGCTGGCCAAGATCCAGCCGGACGAAGTGTACAATCTCGCGGCGCAAAGCCATGTGCGCGTCAGCTTCGATGCGCCCGAATACACGGCGGACATCGTCGGCACAGGGACGGTTCGGCTGCTCGAGGCGATTCGCGAGGCGGGCATCAAGCCGCGCTTCTACCAGGCGTCGTCGAGCGAAATGTACGGCAAGGTGCTCGAAGTGCCGCAGACCGAAACGACGCCGTTTTATCCGCGCAGTCCGTATGCGTGCGCCAAGGTTTACTCCTACTGGATCACCGTGAATTACCGCGAATCCTACGGCCTGCATGCGAGCAACGGCATTCTCTTCAATCACGAATCGCCCCGGCGCGGCGAAACCTTCGTGACCCGCAAGATCACCCGCGCGCTGGCGCAGATCAAAGCCGGCCGCCAGGACAAGCTCTACCTCGGCAACCTCGACTCCAAGCGCGACTGGGGATACGCGAAGGAATATGTCGAGGCGATGTGGCTGATGCTGCAACAGAACGAGCCGGACGATTACGTCATCGCCACCAACGAGACTCACTCGGTGCGTGAGTTTCTCGAAGTTGCCTTCGCCCATGCGGGACTGGAGTGGCAGAAGTATGTCGAGATTGATCCGCGCTATTATCGCCCGGCCGAGGTGGACCTGCTGATCGGTGACTATAGCAAAGCGAAGAAGAGACTCGGCTGGGAACCAAGGACGAAATTCACCGAACTCGTGAAAATCATGGTCGATGCCGACATGAAGCTGCTCAACGACCATCTTGCGGGGAAGACCGAGATTCACGACTAGCGCGCGCGGCAATCCGGGGCACCGGCCTGGCCGGGGTGCCGTCGAGGTTGCCGGCCGCGCCGCCACTATCATGCCGCGGGCAATCATCACCGGAATCACCGGACAGGACGGCTCCTACCTCACCGAGCTGCTGCTCGAAAAAGGCTACGAAGTCCACGGCGTCGTGCGCCGCTCGAGCAATCTCAACCGCTCCCGCCTTGACCACATCTATCACGATCCCGCCGTTTATGGACACCGCGTCTTCCTTCATTATGCGGACCTTGATGACCCCACCACATTGCGCCGCGTGCTGCTGAAGGTGGCCCCCAATGAAATCTATCATCTCGCCGGCCAGAGCCACGTCGGCCTCAGCTTCGAGATTCCCGAATCCACCTGCGAAATGACCGCGATGGGCACGCTCCGGCTGCTCGAAATCATCCGCGACCTGCCCACCCGCCCGCGCTTGTTCCACGCTTCCTCGAGCGAAATCTTCGGTCGTCCCGTCACCGCGCCGCAGGATGAAACCACGGCGTTCGCCCCGGTGAATCCCTACGGCTGCGCCAAGGTGTTTGCGACGCAGATGGTCAAAGTGTACCGCCAGAGCTTCCACCTCTTCGCGTGCAACGGCGTGCTCTACAACCACGAGTCGCCGCGCCGCGGCGAAAACTTCGTCACCCGCAAAATCTGCCGCGGTGCCGCCGCCATCAAACTCGGTCTCGAAAAAGAACTGCTCCTCGGCGACCGCACGATGCGACGCGACTGGGGCCATTCGCGCGACTACGTGCGCGGCATGTGGCTGATGCTCCAGCAGCCCACGCCCGACGACTTCGTGCTCGCCACCGGGGTGGCGCACAGCGTGCAGGACGTGGTCGAAACGGCCTTCGCATTTGTGGGTCTGGACTGGCGGCAGTTTGTGAAAGAGGACGCGCGTTTCATGCGTCCGGCCGAGCCTTCCAACCTGCTCGGCAACGCGGCGAAAGCGCGGGCGCAGCTCGGCTGGGCGCCGGAGATTTCCTTCGCGCAATTGATCCACGAGATGACCGAGGCGGAGCTGGCCGCCTTGTCAGTCTGAAACCCGGTATCGCCAGTAATCGGCGAGTCGGAAGACAAAAGTAAAACCACTAACCGGCACTAACCGGCACTAATAGGAACTGACAGGGCTGCACCACGTGGCCTCTTTCTGATTAGTGCCAGTTAGTGCCGGTTAGTGGTTTTAATCCCTGTTCCTCAGGGTCCGTCGGTGCTTCACCGAGTTTCCCGTCGGCGTTGTGGTTCACCCCTTCCCGCCAAACCGTTTCAGGAAGTCCGCGTAGGCCAGCTTGATCCCGGTCTCCAAATCGATCTTCGGCCGCCAGCCCAGCGCGAAGAGCCGGCTTGAATCCATCAGCTTGCGCGGCGTGCCGTCGGGCCGGGTGGGGTCGAACACGATCTCACCTTGGAAGCCGAGCAACCGCTGCACCAACCGCGCCAGCTCGGCGATCGTGATTTCACTGCCGTGTCCGACGTTGATGAAATTCTCGTCGCTGTAGTTCTCGAGCAGGAACACACACGCACTGGCCAAATCATCCGCGTACAAAAATTCCCGCCACGGACGCCCGGTGCCCCACAGCGTCACGGTTGGCGCGCCGGCGATTTTAGCCTCGTGGAATTTTCGGATCAGCGCCGGCAGGACATGCGAGTTCTGGAGATCGTAGTTGTCGTTCGGGCCGTACATGTTGGTCGGCATCGCGCTGATGAAATCGCAGCCGTACTGCCGCCGGTAGGCCTGGCACATTTTGATCCCGGCGATTTTGGCGATGGCGTACCACTCATTCGTCGGCTCCAGCGGGCCAGTCAGCAGCGCGGATTCCTGCATCGGTTGCGGCGCATGCTTCGGGTAGATGCACGAACTGCCGAGGAAGAGCAGCTTCTTCACGCCCGCCACCCACGCGCCGTGGATGAGGTGATTTTGAATCTGGAGATTCTCGTGGAGAAACTCCGCCGGGTACGAACTGTTCGCCACGATGCCACCTACCTTCGCGGCGGCGACGATCACATACTCGGGCTTCTCCGTGGCGTAAAAATCCCGCACCGCGCGCGCGTCCAGCAGGTCCAGTTCGCGACGGGTGCGGCCGATCAGGCCCGTGCAACCGCGCCGCTCCAGCTCGCGCCAGACCGCGCTGCCGACCAGTCCGCGGTGGCCGGCGACAAATATTCGTGCGTCTCGTGGCAGTTCCATGGCCGCGCATCAAAAAGCTTCCCCGCCGTATATCAAGCGCGCACCGCGTTGGTTCGCTTTCGGACCCCGAGAACGCCCTGCGGTCCGCGATCGGATCCTCCGGTAACCGGCCCGTTGGGTGATTCCCGCAACGCACTCTTTCTCCATGCCCCGGCAACGTGAACGCCGCGTTCCCGAGGGACCTCGCGAACGCACGGACCACGCACGGACGGCATCGTGTCTGTTCCATTATGGA
>BJHT01000030.1 GCA_014193395.1 Verrucomicrobiota bacterium | reverse complement strand
TCAACGTGTGGCTGCATGAGTGCCATCTGGCCCACAGCCCGTCGGACGCATCCATGGCGCGGTGGAAACATCTCGACCCCCGGCAACAGGTCTATGCGGCAGTCATCACCGACGGCGACAACAAGGTCGGCATGATCCTCGATGTGTTGGAGCGCTGCGGAATCGCGCGGAACACGCTGGTGGTTTTTTCAAGCGACAACGGCCCGGCAAAACTCAAGGAGGGCGACAAAGGCGTTCCCGGCAGCTATCGCAGTCACTACAATGTCGGTGAAACCGGCGGCCTACGGGGACAAAAGACCAGTCTCTTCGAAGGTGGCGTGCGCGTGCCATTCATCGTGCGGTGGCCGGGCCAGGCTCCCGCTGGCTTGAAAAATGACGTCACCGTTTTTACGGCGGTGGATTTGCTCCCCACCTTCTGCGCCGCCGCCGGAGTCACCCCGCCGACCGACGCCAATGGCGATGGCGAAAATATGCTCCCTGCTCTCAAGGGCGAATTCATCCAGCGCACCCGGCCCATTTTCTGGCGGATCAACGGCAACAAGAAGGACCCCAACTTCTGGCCTGATCTGGCGGTTCGCGACGGGGATTGGAAACTGGTGACGACCTTCGACGGCCAGAAGGTCGAACTCCACAACTTGAAATCGAACCGCGCTGAAGACGTCGCCAAAGATCAGTCAAAGGAGCATCCCGAAATCGTCGCGCGCCTGAAAAAGCACGCACTCGATTGGAATGCGACACTGCCCAGCAAGGCAGATCCAAGCTGTTTGGCAAAACCTCAAGAGAGCCAGCCGAAGAAGCTCTCGGAAAGGGGAGCGCCCAAATCTGAAGCTCCCGCTAAAGACCGCAGCATTCCATTCAACCGCTGGGACACCAACAAGGACGGCTTCCTCACACTCGATGAATACAAAGCCGGACAAAACGGCGGACCTGATCTCGAAGCCCGTTTCAAGCGCTTCGACAAAGACGGCGACGGAAAGGTCAGCCGCGAGGAGTTCGTCGGCCCAACTGGAAAGTAGACATCAAGTGAAAGCGAACGCTATGAAACACACCCTCATGCTCCTCACCGCCCAGCTGCTCGCGCCGCTGGTCGCGCACGCGCTCGATTACCCGCACTCTACCGCCGAGCCACAAAAGACCGGCTGGCCGCTGACTGCGGAGGAGCGGGCTTATGTGGTGGAGAAGCCCGAACATGATCGCCGTCCCGGGCGAGAATCGAACAAGCATCTGCCGAAGCTCTGGCCGCAGGTGCCCAGCGCGGGCCATTTCGGCGGCGATGCGTGGCTCAAGCTGCACGAGGCGCATGTGAAGACCGTGCAGGCCAATCAGGGACCGATCGATGTGCTGCTCGTCGGCGACAGCATCACGATTCAGTGGGGCGACTCGTGGAAGAAGCACTTCCCCGACCGAAAAGCCGTGAACATCGGCATCGGCGGCGACAAAACGCAGAACGTGCTCTGGCGGCTCGACCACGGCAGTGTCGAGGGCCTTCAGCCAAAGGCCATTGTGCTCATGATTGGCAACAACAACATGTTCTTCACGCCCGAGACTGGCATCGAGGCTGCCGCGCTCGGCATTCAGATGTGCGTGAAGAACCTGCGCGAGAAGTTCCCAGCCGCCGCGATCATCGTTGCGAAGATCCTGCCCGCTCATGCTCCCGGAAATCGCTTCTACGAGGACATCAAAAAGACCAACCTCGCGCTCGACCCGCTGAAGCTCGACAGCGACCCAAATCTGCGCGTGATCGACTTGTGGAGCGATTTCACCAATGCCGACGGCACGATCAAGAAGGACCTCTTCAAGCCGGACAACATCCATCTCTCACCCGCGGGCTATGCGGTGTATGCGGAGCGATTGAAGCCGCTGCTAGAGGCCTTCTTCAGTGGAAAGCCAATGCCAGCGGCAGCCACGAAGCCGTCGAAGCCCAACGCGGCATCGGCACCGAAAAAGCCTGCCGAGTCAAAACCCGCCGATGCCGCGCCGAAAGCGGCATCGGGCATCGTTCTGCCATCGAAGCCCGTGCTCACCTATGCCTATGCGCCTTACAACGAGGGCAAGCTGGATCCGCAGATCACCGGTTGGCCGCTCAGCGCGGAGGAAGTCGCGTGGGTCACGAAGGGCGAATACACGCGCAAGCCCGGCCACGACGCGCAAAAGCATCTGCCAGAGATGTGGCCCATCACCCCGACAGCGCCGCGTTGGGGCGAAGGAGAAACGAACCCGTGGATCGAGCACCACGCGCAGTGCATCGAGAAGGTGCAGGCGATGAAGGACGGCATCGACATCATGCTCATCGGCGACAGCATCACGCAGGGCTGGGGCGGCGGCTGGGATGGCGCACCGTTCAATGCCGCATGGCAAAAACACTTCGGCGAAAAGAAGACCGTGAACCTCGGCATCGGCGGCGACCGCACGGAAGCCGTGCTGTGGCGTCTCGATCATGGCGCGGTGCATGGAGTCTCGCCGAAAGCGATCGTGCTCATGATCGGCGTGAATAACGCGAACGGCGTGCAGGCCAATGGCGTGCCCGTATCCGCCGCCGTCGAAGGCATCCGCCTCTGTGTCGCCAATCTCCGCCATCGCTGCCCGGAATCGCGCATCGTGCTGGTGAAGATCCTCCCCGCCTTCGATCCCGCCAAAGAAGTCGGCGCGAAAGTGCGCGAAATGAATGCCGCGCTCGATGCACTGAAGCTCGAGTCTGACGCCAAAGTGCGCGTGCTCGATCTGTGGGCGGATTTCACGAATGCCGATAGCACGATCAAGACAGCGCTGTATTCCGACGGCCATCTCCACCTCGGCCCGGCAGGCTACGAATTGTTTGCGAGCAAGTTGAAGCCAGTAGTCGCAAAAATGCTCGAAGCGGCCAGCCAGTAACATGCGCGTTCCAATGCCATCGGCACTTACACTCCTGGGTTTTGGCGTGCTTGCGGGACTCGTTTTATCCTCAGCTGCTCACGCGGAGACGCATCCCGATGTGCTGACGATTCCGGCCGACTTGGAAAATCCTCCCATCACGAGTGGCGAGCCCGCGCCGGGGAAAATGGTGCTGCAAACGCTGCCTGCGTATGCCGGGACAGAGGTTGCCCACGCCTTGTATCTGCCGACGGATTGGGCACCGGGGAAACGCTTCCCGGTCATCATCGAGTATCGCGGCAACAGCGCCGCAGTGCGTGAGAACAAAGGAATCGGCTGCGCGCTCAGCGGCGGCAAAGGCTTCATCTGGGCGGTGCTGCCCTTCGTGAGCGCCGACGGCAAGCGCGACGAAGCGTGGTGGTGGGGCAATGTGGACGCGACCGTGGCCTACGCAAAGGCAGCCGTGCCCTTGATTTGCCAGCAATGGGGCGGCGATCCCGCGCGCGTCGTGCTCACCGGCTACTCGCGCGGTGCCATCGCGTGCAACTACATCGGCCTGCACGATGATGAAATCGCCAAGCTCTGGTGCGCCATCATCGCAGCCAGCCATTACGACGACGGGCACATTCCCTGGGGCATGACGCCGGAGGAGCAACGCCGCGCTCCGGAACGCTTGCGCCGACTCAGCGACACGCCGCAGCTCATCTGCGGAGAGTATTGCACACGTCCGCAGCAGGGCAGCGATGTGAAACTGCGCGAGCAGATTCAAGCGCGTGGCATCACCACCTTCGCGGCTGCGAAGGAAACGCTCGGCCTCGTGCCCATCACCGAAGTCGAAAGCACGCGCGCACTCATTGCGAAGCATCATCCCCAGGCCCGCTGCACCTTCATCGACCTCCCGTGGGTGAACCACGGTTCCGCCGTTTTTCTTCGGGACACGCCGGAGCGACGCCAGGTGCGCGACTGGCTCCAAATGGCGGTTCGCGGTGCGAACAACAAGTGACTTCCAGCCCTGCTCCCCATGAAACATTGTCGCTTCCGCAGCATAGCTTCCGCCCCCCTTCATCGGTCCGCGTGGGATGGAGCTATCGCGAGCGGACTCCGTCCCGTCTGGTATGATGGCAAAAGTCGATTCCTTACAATGAAGCTCGCACCGGTATTACTCGCGGCGTCCTCCACGCTTCTATTGTCCGCCCACGCGGCCCAAAGTCCGAACGCGGCCTTCTTCGAGCAGCACTGCGCTGACTGCCACGATGCGGAGTCGAAAAAGGGCGGGCTCGATTTGACCGCGCTCACGCTGAAGCTCGATGACCGCGCGAATTTCGCGACGTGGGAAAAGGTGCATGACCGCATCGCGAGCGGCGAGATGCCGCCGAAGAAGAAGGCGCGTCCGCCGGCGGAGGCGATGCGCGTTTTGCTCGACGAACTCGACACGAAGCTCGCAGCGGCGGATGCGGCGCGGGTGGCGCGGGAAGGTCGCGTGCGGATGCGGCGGATGACGCGCGCGGAGTTTGAGAACACTTTCGTCGATTTGCTCGCGCTGCCGCGGCTCGACATCCAGTCGTTGCTGCCCGCCGATGGCACCGTCGGTGGCTTCGATAAAATCGCGGGCGGCCTCGACCTTTCGCCCGCACATCTCGCGGCCTACGCCGAGGCGGCGGAGAAGGCGCTCGACGCGGCGATTGCCACGCGCAGCACGCCGCCGCCGGTGTTCAAGCGACGCATCTATCCGGCGGGGTTGTTCAAGTTCGAGTTCAACCTCGGCCTCGGCCAATACGTGCTGCTGAAGGACAAGCAGCCCGACCCAGCGCTGCCGGTGCGCGGCGGCTTCGAGGACAAAAAGGGGCACGTGGGCGACCAGGGGCCGGACTTGGAGGAGCGAAAGCGGCTCTGCAAAGAAGCCAGCGTCGCGAAGAGCCAGAGCGCGGTGGGTTTGCTGAATGCGAATCTCGCGGGCTACGAGGCGGCGCTGAATGTGTCGCCGATTTTTGCGGGGCAATATCGCATGCGCATTTCGCTGTGGGGTTTTCAGTGGAACGCGGGCAGGCCGGAGCCTTGCGCGGCACCGCAGGCCGCCGTGCTCCGCGCGCACGAGGAGGGCAAGCAGCAGGAAGGCGGGCGTCTGCTCAGCGCCTTCACCGCGCCGTCCATGCAGTCGAACGAAGCGGAAATCAGTGCGTGGCTCGATGCGCATGAGAGCCTTGTGTTCGACCCGGTGTCGGTGCCGTGGAATGGACTGCGCATCGGGCAAGTCGCGGGTCGCGCGGCGAAGCATGTCGGCCCCGGCGTGGCGCTGGATTGGTTCGAGATTGAAGGGCCGCTGAATGCGTCGTGGCCGCCGGAAAGTCACAAGCGGCTCTTCGGCGAGCTGCCCATCGCGAAGCTCGCCGCTAGCTCCGATGTTATCCCGCCGCAGCGCGATGCGGTGCGAAGCATCGGCGGCTATTTGCCGAGCATGCATTTCGACCTCACGCCGCAGGAGCGCAATCCGCCGCTGGAGACGGTGCAATCGGCGCAGCCCGCCGAGGACGCGCGCCGGTTGCTCGCGGGATTTTTGCCGAAGGCGTTTCGTCGTCCGGTGAGTGAAAGCGAAGTCGCGCCCTACGTCGCGCTCGTGATGAAGCGGCTCGCGGCGAAGGATTGTTTCGAGGATGCGATGCGGCGCGCTTATGTCGCGGTGCTCACGTCGCCGGAGTTTTTGTTTCATCCCGCCGATGTCTCACGCGAGCCCGCGCCGGTCGCGAATGCGAAACTCTTCACGCTGGCTTCGCGCCTTTCCTACTGGCTCTGGAACGGTCCGCCCGACGACACGCTGCTCGCCGCCGCGCGCGATGGCTCGCTGCAACGCGCCGAGGTGCTGCATCGCGAAGTGGACCGCCTGCTCACCGACCCGCGTAGCGAGCGATTCATCCGCGATTTCGCCGACCAGTGGCTCGACCTCCGCCGCGTGAACGAGACCACGCCCGACCCGCAGCTTTATCCCGAGTATCGCTTCCTGTTGCACGACGGCATGGTCGCGGAGACACGCGCGTTCCTGCGCGAACTCATCGCCCGCGACGCGCCCATCCGCGCGCTCATGCGGCCCGACTTCGCGATGCTCACGCAGCGCCTCGCTGAGCACTACGGCATCGACGACGTGCATGGCGTGGAAGTGCGGCGCGTGGCCTTGCCCACCGGGAGCCCGCGCGGCGGCCTGCTCGGTCAGGCGGCGATTCTGAAACTCACCGCCAACGGCACAACGACCACGCCCGTGAAGCGCGGCGTGTGGGTGATGGACCGCCTGCTCAACGAACCCGCGCCACCGCCGCCGCCGAGCGTGGGCGCGATCGACCCCGACACACGCGGCGCGACGACGGTGCGCGAGCAACTCGACAAACATCGCCACGACGCAAGCTGCGCCGCCTGCCACGCGAAAATCGACCCGGCGGGTTTCGCAATGGAGAGCTTCGACCCCATCGGCGGCTTCCGCACGCGCTACCGTTCCAACGGCAAAGGCGACGTGCCGCCCGAGAAAGGCCGCACCGCCTGGAACGTGACCTACAAGCTCGGCCCCGCCGTGGACGCCAGCGGCGCACTCCCCGACGGCCGCACCTTCAAAGACGTGAACGAACTCACCACGCTGCTCGCCCAAGACCCCCTCCGCCTCGCCCACGCCTTCACCGCGCACCTCAGCCGCTACGCGACCGGTGCCGAAGTCACCTACGCCGACCGCGCCGAAATCGCGCGCATCGTCGAGAGCACGGCGGCGAAACAACACGGCATCCGCTCGCTCATCCACGCGCTGGCGGGGAGCCGCATTTTTTTCGACAGGAGAATGGGGACAGAAGAATGACCTGAAACCCGATTCTCCAAAATCAATTCTCCTGTCCCCATTCTTCTGTCGATTCTTGCCTTATGCCCATCCACCGCCCCCTCGAACTGCAAAGCATCAGCGACCGTGCCTTCGCCGAGATTGACGCCATGGTGATGAGCTGTGCCTACGCCACGCAAAACCACTTTGGACGGCTGTTCGACGAGCGCATCTATGAAAACGATCTTGCCCAACGCCTGCGCGCAAACGGCTTCGAGGTTCACACTCAGGTGCCGATAAGGGTCACCCACGGCAGCTTCGAGAAAACCTATTACCTCGACCTGGTAGTAAATCAGATGCTCTACGAGCTAAAGGTCGTCAGCACCATGCTCCGCGAGCACGACGCCCAAGCTCTTCACTACGCGATGCTGGAAGACATCCGTCTTGTGAAGCTCCTGAATTTTGGAGAGGCCGAAGTTCGCGGAAAGCTGCTGCGCAATGCCCTGACCGAACCTGAACGCAACCAGCCCACCATGCGAAAGACCGGATGGAAACCGCTGGGACCTCGTTGCACGGAGTTGGTCGAGCACCTCAAAGAACTCATTCGCGACTGGGGAACTCATTTGGATTATCGGCTCTATAACGAGGCTCTCATCCATCACATTGGCGGCGAGGCCAACTGCCTTCAGCGAACAAAGCTGATGTCTGGAAGCGTGACACTTGGAACGCATCCGGTGCCGCATCATGACGCCGAACTTGGCTTCATCGTCACAGGCTTCACGCGGCCCCAGCCCAGCTATCGTCAGCATCTGGAAGTTTTATTGCAACACGCACGCTCGTTGAAAGGCATTCAGTGGATCAATCTGAACCACGCCCGGCTGGAGGTGACGACCATCGAGCCTGCAATCGACAGGAGAATGCGGACAGAAGAATAGCCCAACGCGAAACGCAGAATCCATTCTCCTGTCCCCATTCTTCTGTCGATTCCCACCATGATTACCCGCCGCCATTTCCTCCGCGCCGCTGGCGCCTATCTCGCGCTTCCGCTGCTTGGCCGCGCTGCTGAAAAGTTGCCGCCGAAGCGACTCGTCGCCATTCATGTCCCCCTCGGGATGATGCCGCAGTTCTTCTTTCCGAAGGCGGGCGAGGCATCGAGTCCGTATCTCGATTTGCTCGCGGCGCATCGCGGGCAGTTCACCGTGTTCTCCGGGCTGTCGCATCCGGGCGTGGATGGAAACCACCATGCGGGGCAGTGTTTCCTGACCGGCGCGCCGCATCCGGGGCAGCCGACGTTTCGCAATTCGCTCTCGCTCGATCAACTCGCCGCGGAGAAGATCGGGCTGGAGAACCGCTTCCCATCGCTCGCGCTCACGGTGAAGAATGGCGACCATTACTCCGACTCGCTCGCGGTGTCGCGTTCGGGCGTCGGAATCCCGGCGGAGGGGAGTCCGCGCCGACTTTACCACAGCCTGTTCGTCGCGGGCACGGCGGAGGAAAAGGCGGCGACCATGCGCCGCATCGAGGCCGGCGGCAGCGTGCTCGACCTCGTGCTCGACAAGGCCGCGCGCCTGGAGAAATCCGTCGCACCCGAGGACCGCGCGCGGCTCGACCAATATTTCCAAAGCGTGCGCGAGCTCGAGGGCCGGCTGCAACGCAGCATCGCCTGGGAAAGCCGGCCGAAGCCGAAGGTGGATTATCCCGAGCCGAAGGACATCGCTGACGCGAACCTCGTCATCGAGAAGTCGAAGCTCATGTTCGATCTCATCCGCCTCGCGTTGCAGACCGACAGCACGCGCGTGGTCACGCTTTCCCTCAGCACCTTCTCCGTCGTGCCGCACGTGCCCGGCGTGAAGAGCGAGACGCACGGCCTCACGCATCACGGCAACGAGCCGGAGAAAATCGCCGAGCTACGCCAGATCGAGGAGGCGCAGATGGGCGCGCTGGCCTATCTGCTCCAGACGTTGCGCGACACAAAGGAGGCCGGCGCCGCGTTGCTCGACCAGACGCAGGTGCTCTACGGCAGTTGCCTCGGCAACGCGAACTCCCACTCGAACCAGAACCTCCCCGTCATCCTCGCCGGCGGCGGCTTCAAGCACGGCAAACATCTCGCCTTCGACCCCACGAACAACACGCCGCTCCCGAACCTCTTCCTCAGCATGCTGCAACGCCTCGACATCGGGACGGACAAATTCGCCAGCAGCACGGGAAAGCTGCGCGGGCTCGATGCATGAAAGCGATTTTTCCACTCCAAGACTCCAGCACTCCAACCATGCTCCCTCGCCTCATCACTTCGGCATCCGCGTTTGCCCTCCTGATCAGCGTCACCCACGCGCTCGACTACCCGCACGTCACCGCCGAGCCACAAAAGACCGGCTGGCCGCTGACTGCGGAGGAGCGGGCTTATGTGGTGGAGAAGCCCGAACATGATCGCCGTCCCGGTCGCGAATCAAACAAGCATCTGCCGAAGCTCTGGCCGCAGGTGCCCAGCGCGGGCCATTTCGGCGGCGATGCGTGGCTGAAGCTGCATGAGGCGCATGTGAAGACCGTGCAGGAAAACAAGGGGCCGCTCGATGTGCTGCTCGTCGGCGACAGCATCACGATCCAGTGGGGCGAGTCGTGGAAGAAACATTTCCCCAGCTACAAAGCCGTGAACATCGGCATCGGCGGCGACAAAACGCAGAACGTGCTGTGGCGGCTCGATCACGGCGGCGTCGAGGGGCTTCAGCCGAAGGCCATCGTGCTCATGATCGGCAACAACAATATGTTCTTCACCCCCGAAACCGGCATCGAAGCCGCCGCGAAAGGGATCGAAATGTGCGTGAAGAACCTGCGCGAGAAGTTTTCCGCCGCCGCGCTCATCGTTGCGAAGATCCTGCCCGCTCATGCGCCCGGCAATCGCTTCTACGAGGACATCAAGAAGACCAACCTCGCGCTCGACCCGCTGAAGCTCGACAGCGATCCCAATCTGCGCGTGCTCGACCTGTGGAGCGACTTCACCAACGCCGACGGCACGATCAAGAAGCACCTCTTCATGCCGGACAACATCCATCTCTCGCCTGCTGGCTATGCGGTGTATGCGGACCGGTTGAAGCCGCTGCTGGAGGCCTATTTCAGCGGAAAGCCAATGCCAGCGGCACCCGCGAGGCCTTCGAAGGCCAGCGCGGCACCGGCACCGGAAAAGCCAGCCGGGTCAAAACCCGCCGACGTAGCGCCGAAAGCGTCATCGGGCATCGTTCTGCCATCGAAGCCCGTGCTGAACTCACGAGCAAGCCCATCAAGCTCCTGCGCCGTCGCATTCCGATCTCCCTCACCCACACCAGCGCCCACGACGGCGGCGGCATCAAACTTGTGTGGTCAACCCCGCTCCAGCCCCGCCATCTTGAACAACGAACCATGAAACCACTCTTCCTAACTTCCTTGTTCGCGGTCCACTTCACGGCAGCGGCTTTGGCGGAGACCGTTCCGCTGCACACGACGCTGGTCGAAAAAGGCGGCGTAATCGGCATCGAGTATCGCTCCGGCGATACGCTTGTCGGTCGCTCCACCGATGCCGCGCCGGCCGGAGTCGAATTGAAGCTGCCGGGTGCGGAATGGGCGGCGGTGCAGTTCCAGACCAAGACGGAGCAGGCGGGTGCCATCGAGCTGGGGCCGCAGAAAATCGGCGCGCTGACCATGCGCTGGCGCATCACTCAGAAGACGCCGTCGCTGGTGGAACGCACGCTCGAAGTCACCGCGGCCACCCCGCAGCGCTTCACCGTCACCTTCCCCCTCGACCTCGCGCTCGACGGCGAGTTCGCCTCGTTCTCCGGACCGGTCAAGGCGCGCACCCTGTTCGGCACGGAGCGCTCGCGCCCGAAGCGTGAGACCTTTCCCGTCGCGCTGGTGCGCTCGGCAGGCCGGGTCTTCGGCGTGGTCGCCGATACCCCGGCCTACTGGGAAAACCGTTGCGATGTCCTGGTCGCACCCCCGCCCGGGCGACGCATCGGAATCCTGACCGGCGACGGCAGCGCGCCGCTGCCGATCTTCATCAAGAAGCATGTCGCGGGACAACCGGGAGGCGAGGACTCGACCGATCACTATCAGTATCAGCTCGACGGTTGGCAGTCGCTGGCCGCCGGGGAAACGCGGCGCTACACGACGTGGGTTTTTGGCAGCCCGGCGCGCACGCATTATGACGGCCAGGTCGCGATGCACCTCGCCGTGGCCAATGCCAAGGGGTGGAACTCCTCGGCCCTGGAAGCCATCCTGCGCAACACGTCGTTGTATCTGCTGCGCCGCAATCTCATGCGGGATGAAAATGACCAGCCGCGTGACGGCCGATACATCTTTATCTCCGGCTTGAGTTACGGCTGGAAGCAATGGGTCAGCACGGGGATTTATTCCGCGCTCGGCCTGGACGATCCCGAGGCGACGGCCGAGGCGCAGCGTGCCGTCTTCTGGAACCGGCTCAACTACGAGGACAACGCGCAGTATTACCTGATCTGGGCGGTCCTGGCCAAGCGGGCGGGCGGAACTTTGAACGATGGGCTGGTCCGCCGCGCGCACGATTTCATCCGCCAGCATGAGCGGGACGGGGCCTACATTCCTCCACCGCTCAAAAACGCACCGCATCCCAAGGGCTGGAAGACCTACATGGACGTGCTCCACTACGACGATGACGACGCGCCCGCCAGCAATCAGGGCTTCCACTGCGGCGCGCTGCTGGCCGCCCAAGAACTCGGCCTGCCGGCGACCGAGGCGGACATCCAGCGCGCGATCGCCGCCTATCAGCGCATGTTCAACGCCCGGCGCGGTTTCATGCCCACCAGCCTGAAGCAGCAGGAAATTCTGGGACAAGACACGCTCTACGGCGCGACGCTCACCTATGCGGTCTTCGGCAGAAAAGTGCTCACCGACGACCAGGTGCTCACGCATTATCGCACCTCCGAGAAGGTCAAGTCGCCCCATGGTCTGCGCGTGATTTCCGCCGCCGACGGCTCGCTGCTGCCCGGCCACAACGGTGTTTATTGCCACGGTGGATCGTGGTTTTTCTGCGATTCCGGCAACTACTTGCTGGCCGGCGTGCATGGTCTGCCCGCGACCGAGGTCGATGCCCGGCTCATCGAGCGCATCAAGCTCGAGCTGGTGAGCACTCCGGGATTCAACGAGGACATCAACACGGTCACAGGCAAGCCGCATGGCAACACCCCCTACGCCGACTATTCCGTCTATACCTGGCTCCGCCGCGAGATCCGCAAACGCCTCAACCAAACCGGCCCCGACCCCGTGGGCGCAGCCATCGACGCGCATCTGGGTGTTGTCCGCGAGAACGGCGTGCTGCGACTGGAACCGGGAGCGGCCGCGAAAACACTGCGCTGAAAATTTTATCACCGTGCTTCGAAGCTCGCCTGCGTCCGAAATAGTTCACATGAGCCTGCATGCACATCTGCAAATTCTCCTCTGCCTGCTCGCGCCGCTCGCCGCACTGCAATCCGCCGAAGCGCCACCAATCCCGGCAACGAGCCATGTCATCGTGCCGCACTCGAAGGAGGCCGCCCGCAATGGCGAGGCGTCGTTGATCGAGCTGCGGGATGGCTCGCTGCTGTTGATGTATGGTGCCCATCAGAAAAGCGGCGACTGGGATCGCGGGGAGATACGCCAGATGCGGTCACGCGATGAGGGCAAGACTTGGTCCATGCCCGAGACCGTCTTCAGCGATGCGAAGCGTTCGCTCTTCCAAATCTCGTTCGCACGACTGGTCAACGGCGACCTCGGCCTGACCCACACGTCGCTCGCCAATGGCCGCGATGCCTTCAAGGTCTTCCGCCGCTCGACGGACGACGGCGAGACTTGGTCTGAGCCGATGAAGATCAGCGACGATTCACACGAATACACCACCGGTCCTTGGGACAAGCTCTACGTGCTGGCGAGCGGGCGCGTCATCGCGCTGCTGCACTGCAACCTGAAACCGGACGCGAAGAAGCAGGGCGGCCCGCTGGGCGTTTACACCGTTTACTCCGACGACCATGGCAAGACGTGGACTCGCTCCCCGCTCAAGGAGGTGCTGCACGTGGCGGACAATCCCACCACGAAGCACGAATGGGGTTTCTGGGAGCCATCCATGGTCGAGCACGCGCCGGCGAAGCTGCTCATGCTGGGCCGCACCACCACGGGTTGGCTGTGGGAGAGCCGTTCGGAGGACAATGGAACGACGTGGAGCGCGTCCGTGCAGTCCATCGTGCCGAATCCCGTCGCGCCACCCGTGCTAACGCGTGTCCCCGGCACGGACACGCTCGTGCTCATCCACAATCCCGACGTGAAACTCAGCGATAGCTGGCACGGCGGCGAACGCGTCGCCCTCGCCTTCCGCACCAGCCAGGACAGCGGTCGCACCTGGTCCGAGGCCACTGACATCTATCGCGCACCGAACAACCAACTGTGGGTGGACTATCCCGCCGTGCGCTGGGTCAAAGGCCAGTTGCACCTCGTCTGGCGGCACATCAACAGAGCCAATCCAGCCAGCGGATTGGGCGGCACCAGCCTCTACCACCACGTCCTGCCTCGTGAGGCTTTCGAAGCACGCACCGCGCCGAAGAAGTCCGCTGAATCCGACGCTCGGCCCCTGCGCATCCTCCCGCTCGGCGACAGCATCACGCGCGGCTCCTACCTCGCGCAGAAAGACGGCAAAGCCACCGGCCTCCCGCATCCGTTGAGCGGTGGCTGGCGCAAAACCCTCCAGGACAAACTCCGCGCCGCCAGCATCGCGTATGACTTCGTCGGCGAACTCAACTACGCCGCCTTCGGTCGCGATGGCATCGTCGATTCCAACTTCGATCCCGATCACCACGGTCTCGCTGGATTTGGCAACACTAGCATCCTCAAAGGCGGCATCGTGCCAACGTCACCCGACGTGCTCGCCGCGCTCGGCGTGAAGGAAATCAAAGTCCCCGGCATCGTGGACGTGCTCAAGAAACACCAACCCGACGTGATCCTGCTCATGTCCGGAGCGAACGGTTTCGACGCGCCAGCGCGCGACCAACTCATCCGCACCATCGGCGAAACGAGCACCGCGCATCTTTTCGTCGCCACCATCCTGCCGCAGAAAGCACCGCGCGCCGGCTGGGAGAAAGTGGATGCCTACAACGCCTCGCTCCCCGCCATCGTCGCCGCACAGAAGGCAGCAGGAAAGCGCATCACCCTCGTGGACATGCACGCCGCCATCACGACGGATGATTTGTTGCCCGACGGCGTCCATCCCAACCAGATGGGCATGGACAAGATGGCCTCGACATGGTTCGCGGCGCTCACGGCAGGGACGGCGAAGAACCATTGAATCCGCCTCAAACCACGACGCGACCTTTCCTCCGATCTCATGAAACCACTCCTCGCCTTCCTCCTTCTCACCACCGGCTTCGCCTTCGCGCAGACACCCGACCTGACGCTCGCACGCGACAAGAACTGGCTGATTATCCAAGGCCCGCATCTGCCGAAGGGCGAGATCCGCATCAACTATCTTGAAGCGTATTGCCGCACCAACTCCACCACCGCCGACTGGCACGACACCACCATCGGCCACACGACGGAACTCCTCTCGCTCAGCGACGACAAGAAGACCATGAGGCTGCGCTGCACGGTCAAAGACGGCGTCATTGTCGATCACACCATCACCGCCAGCGCCGACGACGTCTCCTTTGCCGTCACCGCTCACAATCCCACCGCGACCGCCTCCGGCGCGCACTGGGCGCAGCCCTGCATCCGCCTCGGCGACTTCACCGGCTATGCCAACAAGGGCAAGGACATCGACGACTACCTGCCCAAGTGCTTCCTCTTCCTCGACGGCAAGCTCACGCGGATGAGCGACATCAAGCCGTGGATCAAAGAAGCCCGCTACATCCCCGGCCAGGTCTGGTGCCCGAAGGGCGTGCCACGCACCGACGTGAACCCGCGCCCGCTCAGCCCGCTGGTGCCCAGCAACGGCCTCATCGGCTGCTTCAGCGGCGATGAGAAACAACTCTTCGCCGTCGCCTTCGCGCCCTACCAGGAACTCTTCCAAGGCGTCGCCCGCTGCCTCCACTCCGACTTCCGCATCGGCGGCCTGAATCCCGGTGAGACAAAGCACATTCGAGGCAAAATCTACCTCGTCCCGAACGACCTTCCCGCACTGCTGGCACGATACGCGAAGGATTTTCCGACGCAGCAGTGACCATCAGGAATTGCTTCACCAGGCCAGCACCCATCACTCCATGCGCAGCCTGCCCGCCCTCCTTCTTCTCACCACCGGCCTCATCCAGGCCGCCGCCCTGAAACCCAACACCGTCATCATCTTCATCGACGACATGGGCTATGCGGACATCGGGCCGTTTGGCGCGACGAAGCAGCGGACGCCGAATCTTGACCGCATGGCGCGCGAGAATCGTGTCTGATCGGAATCAAAGCCCAGCGTGACAAAGGCCGAATCCCGAGGAGCCAAGCTTCAAGAAACGGGAAGCGCCGCAACGAAGTTATTTTCCCGCGTGCCCTGACAGTTTCCGCATGAGAAACAGCAGTTTTCGAATGTTCGCAGTGGGGTGTGATTACTAGAGTTCGCGCCATGCCCTTGTCATCCGATGGTCTGCAAACCATGCCCGCCGCCCCTGTGGCAGTGCCTCCCGACCGTGAGTCGATCGGGTTGATTGGCCTGGGTCTTATGGGCGGCGCCATGGCGGAACGTTTCCTCGCGCGCGGATTCGAAGTGGTGGGTTTCGATATCGACTCCGCTCGCCTGGCCGCCTTCGTGAGTCAAGGAGGGCGCGCTGCGGAGGCAATCGCCGAGTTGGCCGTCTCTTGCCAGCGAATCATTCTCAGTCTCCCCAACAGCGATGCGGTGCAAACGGTGCTCGAACAACTGGAGCCCCATCTTCATCCCGGCCAATTGATTGTGGATACGACGACCGGCTGCCCGGAAATTGCCGTCGCGGCAGGTCGCCGGCTGGCCGGACATCGGGTGGATTATGTGGAAGGCACGATTTCCGGGAACAGCAGCCAGGTCCGGCGGGGCGAAGTCTTGGTTATCGCGAGCGGAGCCGCCCAAGCGATCGCTCGGTGCGACGATCTGTTCGCGTGTTTCGCGAACAAGGTTCATCACGTTGGGGATTGGGGCAGCGCCTCCAAGTTGAAGCTGGTGAGCAATCTGGTTCTGGGCTTGAACCGGGCGGTGCTGGCCGAAGGGCTGGCTTTCGCCGGAAAGCTGGGGCTTAGCCCGGAACAAACGCTCGCCGTGTTGCGGGACAGCATGGGCTACTCGCGGGTCATGGATACGAAGGGCGCCAAGATGATCGCGGGCGACTTCGAGCCGCAGGCCCGACTGTCGCAGCACTTGAAGGACGTGCGCTTGATACTGAGCGCTGCTGCGGCGAGCCATGCATGGACACCTTTGAGCGAGGTCCACAAGCAGCTTTTGGAACAGGCGGAATCGAAGGGGCTCGGCGCGCTGGACAACAGCGCCATCATCCGCGTGTTGGAACGAGAAGACTGAGCGCGCATGGCCATCTCTTTCACCAAGCTTTATTTCAACGAGCCCTCACCGGTGGCGCGCCGGCTCCTCTGGCATGTCTTGTCGGTGGGCACCGTCACCCGCGACGAACCGGAACGCCATGAAGGTTCTGACAAACCGGGCGCGTTCCTCTTCTGGATTTTGGCGGGCCGCGGTGAACTAAAGCTCGAACCGGGTGCAGTGACGCTCGAGCCGGGGCCGCATGCCTGGCTGCTCGATCTGCGCAAGCCGCGCACCTACCTTCCCGCCGGCGGCAGGCCGCTCACCACGGCCGGCATCCGGTTCGATGGCCCGGGCTTGGAACTCTGGCTCGAACAACTGGGCGGCGACAGCGAGTTCTCGTTGAAAAAGCCGGGTGACGTAAGCCTGATCCGACGAGCGGAGAAGCTGCTCGTTGATTTGGTCGCCCGGCGACCCGGCGGCTATGAGTGGCAGGCTCATCTTCTGATCAACGAAGTGTTGGGAACGCTCCTGCACACGCGCAAGTTTCTCCCTGGACCCGTTCGCGAAGTGTCTGGCCCAGTGACAAAGGTTGTGCAGGCGGTGTTGGCTGCGCCCGCCCGCGACTGGAAAGCCCGCGACCTCGCCACGATCGCCGGGGTGGGGTACACCAAACTGCGGGAACTCTTCAAACAGTCGCAGCAGGAGACCTTGCACGATTTCCTCCAGCGCACCCGGCTCGATCAAGCCCGCCTCCTGTTGTGCGATCCGCGGCTGACGGTCAAGGACGTGGCCAGACAACTCAACTTCTCCAGCGAGTTCTATTTCAGCCATTTCTTCCGCGAAGCCACCGGCATGAGCCCAACGCTGTTCCGGTTGAAATCCAAGTCATGACCACGCCGCTCTCCCAATCCTCGCGCTATGTGGTGTTGTTAACCGCCATCGGTGCGTTGCTGTTTGACGGCGTCGAACTGGGCCTGATGCCCGTGGCGTCCCTTTCCGTATCGCAGAGCCTGCTCGGGGATGCCTTCACGCCGGCGCTGGGCGGGGATTGGTTCGCGCGATTCACCGCGGCGCTCATGCTGGGCGCGGCGATCGGGGGAATCTTTCTGGGAAGCCTGGGGGATCGGATTGGTCGCACCCGCGCACTCGGCGTGAGCGTGCTATTTTACTCCGTGTTTGCCGGGCTGGGAGCCTTTGTGAAAACGCAGGAGCAAATGCTGGTGCTGCGTTTCATGGTTGGTCTCGGTGTCGGCGGCGTGTGGCCCAACGCAGTCGCACTCGCAGCCGAATGTTGGCCTGACAAGTCGCGCCCGATCATCGCCGGACTGATGGGCGCAGCGCTCAATGGCGGCATTCTCATGCTCTCGCAAATCGCCCGCACCTGGCACATCACGCCGGAGTCCTGGCGTTGGATTTTCCAACTCGCCGCCGCCCCTGCGGTTCTTGGCTTACTCGCGTTGACGGTGATTCCGGAATCGCCGCTGTGGCTGGCGTCTGGAAACGCTCGACGGAGAATTCAAAACTCTGGCTCTGCTGCCCCGAAGTCCGCTTCTGCACTGCGCGAACTCTTCCGCCCACCACTGCTGCGCCTGACGCTCATCGGCATCCTCATCGGTTCCATCCCTATGGTCGGCGCGTGGGCGGCGAGCAAGTGGATGATTCCGTGGGCCGACAAGGTCGGCGGCGCGACCGAAGCCGGCTACAAGGCCATCACGCAAGGCTGGTGGGCGCTGGGCGCGGTGCTGGGCAGCTTTTTCGGCGCGCAAATCGCCGCGTGGCTCGGACGTCGCCGCGCGTATGCGATCATCAGCGCTGCCGCGACGGTCCTCACGTCGTTGATGTTTCTTGGCACCGCGCCGTTGCAGGCGTCGTTCTTGCCGATCGTGTTCGCGCAGGGCTTCGTCGCCACACTGTTCTTCGGCTGGCTGCCGCTTTATCTGCCTGAGCTTTTCCCTACGAATGTCCGCGCCGCCGGCAGCGGCATCGCTTACAACGTCGGCCGCTTCGCCACCGCTCTGGGCGTGCTGGCTGCCGGCGCACTCTTCGCCGCGATGGGCGGCTCGTATCCCAAAGTCGGCGCGACCTGCGGACTCATTTATCTCCTCGGCCTCATCGTGATCTGGTGGGCGCCCGACACCACCGACAAGAAACTCGACGCATGAAATCTCGGCGCCTCAATCGCCGGACTTTCCTCACTGCCGCAGGCTCCGGCGCTGAGGCTGCTGAAGATGGCTTCGCTGTCGTCGTAGCTCGTGAGCATGACGATCTGTGGCTTGGGCTCGATCGCGGCGAGTTCGCGCACGCAGTCCACGCCGCTCATGCCGGGGAGGTGGATGTCCATGAAGATGACGCGCGGCTGGAGTGCGGGGATTTTTCGCAGCGCATCCTCGGCATTCGGAAATTGCCCGACGCACTCGATATCCTCCGCAGTGCCGAGCATGGTGGCGAGGCTGCGGCGGATGCGCGCGTCGTCGTCGACGATGGCTACGGTGATGGGCATGGTGAAGTCAGACGGGTTTCGCGAGAGGCAGGGACAGTGAAATGCGCGTGCCTTTGCCAGGTTCGCTGATCCGCTCAAACGTGCCGCCAATGGTCGCGATGCGCTGCTGCATGTTGCCCGTGCCATCGCCGATGGCCGCAGGTTCCGCGATGCCGCGCCCGTTGTCCTCGACGACGACTTTGAGCCGGTGATCGTCCTTGCGGATGCGCAGCCACGCCTCGGTGGCGTGCGAGTGTTTCACGATGTTGTGCAGCGCTTCTTTGACGGTGAGGAAAAGGTGGTGGCGCTGCGTGGAGGAAAGGGGCGCATCGGGGAAGGCGGCGGGGATGTCGAGCCTGCACGGGATGCCCGCGGCGAGGAGATAGTTTTGCGCGTAGTTGCTGAGGAAGGGCACGAAGCCCTTGAGCGAATCGTTCGCCGGGTTCACCGCCCAGACCATTTCATCCACCTGCCGAGTGAGGTTTCGCGCGAGGTCGAAGATCTGATCGAAGTGCCGGCGCACCTTCGCGGCGTCGCCGGCGTCGGCCAGCGCGAGATCGCTGAGCAGCGCGAGGTGCGTGAGGTCGGCGCCGAGGTTGTCGTGCAGGTCGCGCGCGATGCGGCTGCGCTCGTGCTCGACGGCGCGCTCGCGCTCCAGCGCGTCGAGCCGGCGCTGCATCCGGCGGCGGGTGAACTGGCGCGCTGCGGCGGCGATCAGCAGTCCGGCGCCAGCGGCGGTGACGAACCAGAATGTCTTCGTTTCGTAAAACGGCGGCACTACGACGATGCGCGTGGTGCTCACGTCGCCCGCAGGTTTTCCCTCGAAGGTGATCGGCTGGAGGCGCATGCGGTATTCGCCTGCAGGCAGGTAGGGATAGGACTGCCGTGCGTTGCCGCCCCAGCCGATCGAGTAGGCTTCCTTCCATTCGATCTCGACGCGCGCGATGCCGTCGAGCGGCGCGGATTTTTCCGTGGTCGTCAGCCAGCCGCCGAATGCGTCGGGACGGTCGTCGCGCATGACGATGAGCGGAGCCTTGCCGGTGCGCGGAGTGATCTGCGCGATGCCCAGGCTCGTGCCATGTCGCGCCCAGCCCGCGGGCGTCCCGGCGCTCGTCTCCATCAGCGGCCCATCCCGCGGGATCAACTCGACCCGCTCCGGTGTCTGCCCCGGGTCGCGCGGTATCAAAGTGACGGCGAGCGCATCCAGCGCATAGACACCCATCGTTTGCTGTGGCCCCGCGCTGCTGAGCCACACTTGCAGGCGCGCCGCACCGGCGGGCACTTCGAGCGACTCGCGCCGCAGGATGAACCGCGAACTTTCCGGCGCACCGGTCCAGCCCGGGCTTTCGCCATGCGCATCAAACTCCTCGCCGGACACCGCGTTTCCCTTCGCATCGTTGAACCGCACGGTGAAACGCATCAGGCCGATCGGGTCACGCCACGCCCCATCCGCGCCTTCGAGCTGGAAGCGATAGCGGAACGGCGGCGTGGCGCGCGGCATCCGCAAGGCGAAATCTATGTCGAGCATCCGCGTGTGGGCGCGAATGCGCACAGCACTGGCGGCATCGGCTGGGAGCGTCAGGGCGACGCCGTCCGCGGCGATACGGCTGACCGAGACGGGCGCATCTGCGGGTGCGACTCCCGCGAAAGAAGCCGACATAACCAGCCCGGCAAACCATCCCCACTGTCGTGCTCCGCCGAAACTGCGCGCGGGCGGCTGTTGAGGGGTCGCGGGCATTTGGTTCAGGAAATTTCGTCGGCGAGTTTGCGGGTGCTGGCACCGGCTGTCCATGAAATGGGGCCGCACGCTTGTCGGTAGTTCTTCCGACATGCACGCGGCAGCGGTATGCGTCATCCTCGCTTCGTATGAATACTGCCATTTACCTTCCGATGTCGCGCATCCGCGATCTGTCCCTCGCTGCTGCAGCGCTGCTCATCGCATCACTGCCGCTCGCCGCGCAAAATCCCGCGCCGCTGCCGAAGGCCGTGGTCGTGCCGCAGATTCCCGGCAATTTGAAAAATGGCGAGCGGCCGTGGCCGGAGTTGCCGGAGTCGGAGGTGGAGAAAATCCGCGCGGCGCTGCCGGACAAGGCGCAGGTCGCGCCCGCGAGGCCCCGCAAGCTGCTCGTGTTTTACCGCACGGATGGATTCCCCCACGCCTCGATTCCGCACTGGAACAAATGCATCGAGCTGCTCGGGCAGAAGACGGGCGCGTTCACCGTCACGCTCACGCAGAGTTACGACGACCTCACGCCGGAGAAGCTGAAGGATTTCGACGCGCTCTTTTTCAACAACACCTGCCGCATGAAGACACCCGAGCCGGTGAAGGCGGCGCTGATGGACTTCGTGAAAAGCGGCAAGGGCTTCGCTGGCAATCACGGCGCCGGCGACAACTGGCACGACTGGCCCGAGGGCAAGGAGATGCTCGGCTGCGAGTTTGTGACGCATCCGTATGGGCGCATCCAGATCAAGGTGGACGACGCGCAGAGTCCGCTCACGGCGGCATTCGGCGGGCAGGCGTTTCCGTTTCAGGATGAAATCTACGCGTTCACGGAACCCTACAGCCGCGACAAGCTGCGCGTGCTGCTGAGCATTGATTATCCGAACTCACCGGACGTGGCCAAGTCCGAGGAACGATTGAAGCTGCGCGCCGCCGCACCGGAAGCGAAGGACAGCGAGAAGCGGGACATCGCCGCCGTGCGCGCAGACAAGGACTACGCGCTCGCGTGGATTCGTGCGTGGGGAAAAGGGCGCGTCTTTTACTGCGCGCTCGGCCATCGCGCGGAGGTGACGTTCGATCCTGCGATGGTGAAATTCTACCTCGCGGGCATCCAGTATGCGCTCGGGGATTTGCAGGCGGACGACAAGCCTTCCGGCCCCGCGCCTGCGCCCGCTGCGCCTGCTGCACCTGCCGCGCCGGTGAAAACGGGAGCGGCACCCGCACAAAATCCCGCGGACTCCGAGCAGGCGAAAACCGTCTTGCAGCATGTGCGGTTCGATCCGGCGTTCGAATTCACCACGTTCGCCGCGCCGCCCATGGTGAACTCGCCGGTGTTCGTCTCCGCCGCGCCGGATGGCACGCTTTTCGTGTCGAGCGACCCGAATGGCAGCGTGGGCACGACGCGCGGACTCGGGCGCATCGTGCGGCTGCGCGACACGAACCGCGACGGCATCGCGGATGTTGCGAACGATTTCGCGAAGGTGGACGCGCCGCGCGGGCTCGTCGCGCATGGTGACACGGTCTTCGTGCTGCACCCGCCGCACATCAGCGCGTTCATTGACAAAAACGGAGACGGCGTGGCGGACGAGCAGAAGGTCGTCGTGAAGAATGTCGGCTGGGGCTACGCGGATCGCCGTGCCGACCACGCATCGAACGGACTGGAACTGGGCATTGACGGCTGGCTCTACGCAGCCATCGGCGATTTCGGTTTCATGAAGGCGGAAGGCACGGACGGGCGCACACTGCAACTTCGCGGCGGTGGTGTGGTGCGCGTGCGGACCGATGGGACGGGACTGGAGATTTACAGCGCCGGCACGCGCAACATTCTCGAAGCGGCCATCAGCCCGCTGCTCGACGGTTTCGCGCGCGACAACACGAACGACGGCGGCGGATGGGACACGCGCTTTCATCATTTCAGCGGACTCGAGGACCACGGCTATCCGCGGCTCTACAAAAACTTCACGGACGAAGCGGTGAAGCCGCTCGCGGATTACGGCGGCGGCTCGGGCTGCGGCGCAGCGTGGGTTTCCGAGCCGGGCTGGCCGGAGGCGTGGAATCACCGTCCCTTCACCGTGGACTGGGGCCGGCAATACATCGCCGCGCACTCGGTCCGGCAAAGCGGCGCGACATTCGCCGAGACGGCGGCACCGGTGAATCTCGCGATGCTGAAGCCCGAGCTGAAACCGGAGGAGATTCGCAACAACGCCTTCCGCCCGTCCGATGTTGATGTGGATGCGCGCGGCTATCTCTACCTCGCGAGCTGGGTGAATGGCGGATTCGGCGCGGGCGACAAGTGCGGCGTGATTTTCCGGATGCACCCGAAGGGTCACATCGCGCCGAAGCTGCCGGACTTTGCGAAGGCCACGACGGTGGAGCTGGCAGGCTTGATGACTTCGCCGAGCCACCGCACGCGGCTCGAAGCGCAGCGCGTGCTGCTGCGGCGCGGCGCGGATGACGCGGCCCTGCGTGCGTTGGAGAAAATCGCGGGCGACAAAGGCGCGCAGCTCGAATCGCGCGTGGCCGCGCTCTACACGCTGCGGCAGGCTGCCGTGGAAAAGGCGTTCCCATTTCTCGTGCAGCTTGCGTCCGACTCGTACATCGCCGCATGGGCCATCCGCGCGCTCGCGGATGACGAGCGCCTCGCCGCGCGTGTGCCCGCCGAGCCGGTTCTTGCAGGACTGAAATCGAGCGATGCACGCACCCGGCGCGAGGCGGTCTTTGCCATCGCGCGACTCGGCCAGCCGAAGCTCGGCACGTCCATCGCACCCCTGCTCGACGACTCCGACGAAGTGGTCGCACACACCGCCTTCCGTGCGCTGGCGAAACTCCGCGCCAGCGACGCCTGCTTCGCTGTGCTCGACGACAAGTCCGCCTCGCCCGCGAAACGCACCGGCGCAATCCGTGCGGTGCAGACCCTGCACGAAGCGGGTGTTGTTGACGGACTCATCGCCCGAGCTGCGAAGGAGAACGACGCGCCGCGCCGCCGCGATTTACTCTCGGCGCTGTGCCGCCTTTACAACACCGAGGGCGAGTGGGCGGGCGACAGTTGGGGCACGCGCCCGGATGACCGCGGGCCTTACTACCAGCCCGAGCCCTGGAGCGAATCGCAGAAGATTGCCGACGCGATTTTGAAAACGATGTCCACGCTCGACAGCGCGGACGCCACATGGCTCGGCAACGAACTCGCGCGCAACCGCGCCAACCTCAAGGACGCCACGCGCCAGCTCCTCGCCCGCGCCGAGCAGGACGCGAGCGTGCTGCCGCCGCTCTTCCGCAACCTCGCCGACAGTGACGACATCCCCGCGGCCGCGCTGCCGTTGCTCATCCGCGTCGTCACCGACAAGGCCACCGAGCCGAAGCTGCGCGTGGACGGCATCGTGGCGTTGACCAAGACCGACAGCCGCGACGCGTTTGCCTCGATCATCAAGGGGATGACCTTGAACTGCCACGACGGCATCCATCGCGCGCGCAAGGCCTATCACGCCGCGCCGCGTTTGGAGAATCACCACGCGCTCTTCATCGAACTCGCCATGGCCGACGACGCGACGGCGCGCATCGCGATGGAAGCCGTGATGCAGATCGCCTCCAGCGCCATCGGCGCTCCCGAGCCGCGCGCCGCCTGCCGCGCCGCGCTCGACGCGGGCTGGCGGCAGGGCGCGAAGCACCAGGCCATGATGATGACCGCCGCGCGCGACGGCAAAGGCACCTACATCGCGCCGCTCGTCGCCCCGTTCCTCGCGAGCACCGACAAGAAAACGCACTGGCTGGCTGACACGTATTTCAAAACGCTCCGCCTCGACCCGAAGAAGGTCACGCAAGCCACACCGCCCGACCAACTCGTCGGCGCGCTGCCGCCGGAGCGCGTGCTCGCCGAAGTCGTGAAGCTCAAGGGCGACGCACGCCGCGGCGAGCAGCTCTTCACGCAGCAAGGCTGCGTCGCGTGCCACACGACGAAGCCCGAGGAAAAACAGAAAGGCCCCTACCTCGGCACCATCGCCGCGACCTACAAGCGCCGCGAACTCGCCGAGGCCGTGCTCGAACCCGCGAAGACCATCGCGCAGGGATTCGCCACGCACGTCTTCACGCTGAAGAATGAGGAAGAGCACACCGGCTTCGTCGTGCGGGAGGCCGCGGCCAGCGTAACCTTCCGCAACCTCGCCGCGCAGGAAATCACCCTCAACAAGGCCGACATCGCCAAGCGCGAGGTCAAAGAGGGTGTCTCACTGATGCCGCCAGGTCTCGCGGCGAACTTGAGCGTCGCGGATTTCGCGTCGTTGCTCCGATACATCGAGGAGCTGAACGAGAAGAATGCGATGCATGCGAAGTAAGTTCCCCCGATTGACCAATCGAGAGTCGTTCCGGCTCCGCAACAGTTTGGGTTCAGCGCTCATTTCTCCTCGCGGGCATGGCATTCGATCCTTTGGTTTTCCTGCGGACACGGATGCAACCTGCAACAGAAAACGGGTTCGCGAGTTGAGCAGTGATGGCCACCTACGGTCATTCGCTGGATTAAATTGCAATGCCAATGGCAACGTTGAAAGAGTTCCCGGCAGAGCCGGATCATGAAAAACTCCTTCACACTCATTCCCGCCCTTCTACTCGCTTCGTTGGCTGCATTGAACGCCGCCGATGTGCCGCATTCACCCATGCAAGTGTGGGCGGACTACGACCCGAACAAGGGTGATTTCAAGGAGGAGATCATTTCGGAGGAAACCAAGGACGGGATTTACCATCGCGAGTTCTACATCAGCGCTTTTGTGTTGGGGGAGGATGTTCGCGTTTACTGCAAATACAGCGTGAAGGCAGGCGTCACGAAGGCGCCGGGGCTGCTGAATGTGCGCGGGTGGATGAGCTGGCCCGGCATCAATGTGCCGTTTGTGAAGGAGGGCTGGGCTTGTCTGTCGTTCGATTACTGCGGGAAGACGGGCGACCGGAAACATTACACGAGTATTTGGACCGCTTCAGTTATGCCAATCACGACCGCGCGTCCGGTGGCGTGGTTCACGACAGGACGCTGGATGGCAAATCCATCACCGATCCGCGGCAGTCGGCGGACTATGTCTGGCTCGCGATCGCGCGGCGGGCGCTGAGTTATCTGGAGCAGCAGACGGAGGTGGATAAGACGCGCTTGGGGGCGATTGGCTATTCGTATGGCGGCACGCTGATGTGGGCGCTGGGGACGGACCCGCGGCTCAAGGCCATCGTGCCGCACTTTGGCATCGGCTGGATCGAGTATTGGCGGAACAACGCGGTGTGGATGTACAAGGTCCCTTACGTCGAGCCGCCGAAGACTCCGGGCGAGGAACTCTTTCTCGCGACCATGGCCCCGGAGGCCTACGTGCCTTACGTCACTGCGGCAACGTTGTATTTGAACGGCTCGAACGATCACCACGGCTGCGGCGAGCGCGGACTGGAGAGTTTCAAACGCTTTGCGCGCGGCGTGCCGTGGTCCTTCGCCGTGCAGGCGCGCGGGCATCACAACACCGACAAGCTCGATCAGGACACGAAGATGTGGCTGGAGAAGTATGTGCTCGGCAAAGACATCTTCTGGCCCGCGCACCCGAAGTCCGAGATCAAGCTTGATGCTGACGGCGTGCCGGAGTTGCGCGTCACGCCTGCATCGCCGGAGCGCTTGCAGAAAGTGGAGATGTATTACGCGCAGAAGGAACCCGTGTGCATGAACCGCATCTGGCGCGACCTCACGCCCGTGAAACAAGGCAGCACCTGGATCGCCAAGATGCCTGTGCTCAATGTGAACGACTACGTTTTCGGCTACGCCAACCTCATCTACGACACCACCGTCGTGCGCTCCACCGACTTCAACGCCGCCATCCCCGCCAAGCTCGGCAACGCGAAGGCGACCGACACCGTCACCGCGCTCTACACCGGCGACGGCGGCCTCGGAGCCTGGAGCAACGTCGTGGAGACCGAAGGCATCGGCGGCATCAAAGGCTTCCGCTGCACTGACAACAAGCTCGGCACCGGCACCGAACTCACGAGCAAGGCCGAGTGGAGAGCCACGTCGCCCGAGGCGCAGCTCGCTTTCAAATTCTACTGCACCCAGCCGCAGACACTGATCCTCACCGCGGGTGACTTTGCGACCGAGATCGAGATCACCGCTGCCGAAGACCGCTGGCAGGAAATGACAGTCCCCGCGAACAAGCTCCTCAACCCCGCCAATCAAAGGCACCTCGCAAGCTGGAAAGGAGTCGCCGGCATTCACCTCAAACCCAAAGCCGGCGCGGACATCACCAAGGTGCTGTTTGCAAAGTTTAATTGGCTATTGCCCGGCCAAGCCCCCGCGCCGAAGAATTGAAAAGCATGAAGTCGTTCCTCACCGCCCTGCTGCTGGCGCCGCTGGCCGCGCACGCCGTGGATTATCCCTACGCGACCACTGAACCGCAGAAAACCGGATGGCCTCTCACCGCCGAGGAACGCGCCTATGTCGTGGACAAACCCGAACACGCCCGCCGCCCGGGCCGCGAGGCGAACAAGCATTTGCCACCGCTTTGGCCGCAGGTTCCGTCCGCCGGGCATTGGGGCGGCACGAGCTGGCTCGACACGCACGCGAAGCTCGTGGACTACGTGAAGGCGAACGCCGGCCCCGTGGACGTGCTGCTCATCGGTGACAGCATCACGCAGCAATGGGGCAGTCCATTGGACAAGGGCGTGTTGAACGAAGCATGGAAGCAGCGCTTCGCCGGCCTGAAGGCCATCAACCTCGGCATCGGCGGCGACAAGACGCAGAACGTCCTCTGGCGGCTCGACCACGGTGGCGTCGAGGGACTGAAGCCGCGCGTCGTCGTCGTGATGATCGGCAACAACAACATGTTCTTCACGCCCGAGACCGGCATCGAGGCGGCGGCCAAGGGCGTGCAGATGGTTGTGGCGAATGGGCGCGACAAGTTCCCGCAGGCCACCGTCAGCGTCGCGCTCGACGCGTTGCAGCTCGACCGCGACCCGCAGGTGCGCGTTCTGGACTTGTGGAGCGACTTCACCAATACCGACGGCACCATCAAGGCCACCCTGTTCACGGCGGACAACATTCACCTTTCGCCGTCGGGCTACGGCGTTTATGCCGAGCGGCTGAAGCCGCTGCTGAAAGAGCTCCTGAAGATATGAACCTCCCACAACTCGTGAAGCGCACGCTTCCTCTGCTCACTGCGGTTCTGCTGGCCTCGGCGGCTCCGCTCCACGCTGCGACGCCCGCCAAGCCCAACATCGTTTTCATCCTGGCCGATGACCTCGGGTTCGCCGAGATCGGTGCGAATGGTTCTGATCGCTACCAGACTCCGCACATCGATTCGCTCGCCAAGACCGGCGTCCGCTTCAATCACTTTTACACCGCGCCGCTGTGCGGTCCGTCGCGCGCGCTCATTCTCACCGGACGCTACGCTTTCCGCACGGGCGCGGTGACACAGGACGCCTGCGCCTCGCTCATCCGCACCGGCGAAAAAGCCGAGGTGATGATTCCCACGGTCTTGAAAAAGGCCGGCTACACCACGGCGATGATCGGCAAGTGGGGCCAGCTCCTGCCCGCGGGCGACGCGGCGCAATGGGGCTTCGATCACATGATGAGTTTCAAGGCCAGCGGGGTTTATTGGAACAAGGCCGCCGCCGCGAGCTGGGTGAAAAAGTATGGACTCGATGGCGACAAGTTTGGGGAAGGCGGCGTCCGCGCCAACCCCGGCGCCTACAACATCGACGCGAAAAAGCTGATGATGGCGGACCACGAATACATGCCCGACCTGATGCACCAGGACGCGATGGCGTTCATCAACGAGCACAAGGACAAGCCCTTCTTCCTCTACTACTCGCTGTCGCATGTGCATTCCCAAATCCTGCCCACGCCCGACAGCACCCCGCCTTCGCCCGGCCTCGATGCCGCCGCGCGTTACGCGCAGGTTTACAACGACAACGTCACCTACATGGACAAGCTCGTCGGCAAACTCCTCGCCGAATTGGAGCGCCTCAAACTGCGCGACAACACCGTCATCTTCTTCATGGGTGACAACGGCACCGCAAAGGCGAACGCCGATCGCGCGACCATCGGCGGTCGTCGCCTCATCGGACAAAAAGGGGACATGGAAGAAGGCGGCGGGCTGGTCCCGTTCATCGTCAGTTGGCGAGGTGTCAGCCCCGCGGGCAGGTTGAACGAAAATTTCGCCGACGCTTCGGACCTGCTTCCCACGTTCGCTGAAATTGCCGGAGCGCCCCTTCCGGAAAATCGGATCATCGACGGCAAGAGCCTGTTCCCCCAAATCAAAGGCGAAACCAAATCCCCCCGCACGTGGGCCTTCAACCAGCTCGGTGGAAACTTCTACGTGCGGGAAGCGGGCTGGAAGCTCAACCAGGCCGGCCAGCTCTTCGACATGAAGAACGCGCCGTTCGCGGAGATCGCTGTGCCCGCTGATTCCAACGACCAGGCCGCCGTCGCTGCCCGCAAGCGACTCGGTGAAGCGCTTGCCGGTCTTAATCCTGCGGCCGGTTACAAAGGCGAAGGCAGCGGTCGCGGCGACAAGACCAACAAGGCGAAAAAGAAGGCGACCGGCGTAACTTCTCCCGCGCCCGCCGAATCCAAAACGGCAACCCCGTCCGCGTCCGCACCCACGCCCGCGAGTCCGGTCGCGCCCGCCGATCCGATCCTCGCCGAGCGCGCCGCGAAGTTTGACCGGCTCGACAAGGACAAGCGCGGAAAGCTCACGCGCGAGGAATACATCTCGCGCCAGTCCGATCCTGAAGCCGCCGCGAAACGCTTCGAGAAATTCGACACCAACCGCGACGGCATCGTCACTCGCGAGGAATATCTCAAGAACGGAACCCAGAAGCCGAAGTAATTAGAGCGCCCCGCTTGCATCCGCCGCACCCGATTTTAGTCAAAGCACCACCATGAAACACCTCCTCACCCTCGCCGCGGCCTTGCTGTCGCTCACCGCGCTGCACGCCGCGAACAAGCCCAACGTCCTCTTCATCGCCGTCGATGACCTGCGGCCCGAGTTGGGCTGTTACGGCAACCGGATTGTCCACACGCCGCACATCGACCGTCTCGCCGCGCGCGGCACGGTCTTCAATTACGCCTACTGCCAGCAGGCCGTGTGCAGCCCGTCGCGCACGTCGTTGCTCACGGGGCGGCGACCGGATGCGACGCGCGTGTGGGATTTGGAGACGCATTTCCGCGTCGCGCTGCCCGATGTGATCACGCTGCCGCAGCATTTCAAAATGAACGGCTATCACTGCGCGGCGTTGAGCAAGGTTTACCACAAGGGCTTCGAGGACGGCCGCTCGTGGAACGAGCCGCACTGGTATCCGTCGGGCAGATCCGTGGACACCGATCTGACCGACTACACCAAACAGACCGTGACCCGGCACGCCACCAGCGTGGAGGAATACACCAAGGGCACCTCGCCGGATGACAACGACAAGCCCGAGGATCGGAAGAACGGGAAGAAGGGCAAAGCCGGCGGCGCGTTCGAGGTCAGTCCGAAGACCGATGACCAACTGCCCGACGGTGCGACCGCGGCCGAGGCGGTGAAGCGGCTCCACGAGTTGAAAGTGAAGGGCCAGCCGTTTTTCCTCGCCGTCGGTTTTCTCAAACCGCACCTGCCGTTTGTTGCGCCCAAGAAATACTGGGACCTCTACAACCCCGATCAGATTCCCGTTCCCGCGTTCGACAAACTGCCCGCGGGCGCACCGGAGTTTGCCGGCCACAACAACAGCGAACTGCACAACTACCAGGGCGTGCCGCCGGGAAACCCCATTCCCGCCGACTTCGCCAAAACGCTCCGTCACGGCTACTACGCGTGCATCAGCTACACCGACGCGCAGGTCGGCCGCCTCCTCGATGCGCTCGACAAGGAGGGCCTCGCCGACAACACGGTCATCGTGCTGTGGGGCGATCACGGCTGGCAGCTCGGCGAGCATGGCCTCTGGCACAAGCACACGAACTTTGAGATCGCCACGCGCGCACCGCTGCTCATCAGCGTGCCGCAGCAGAAGACCGCCGGGCAGAAGTGCCACGCGCCCGTCGAGTTTGTGGATGTCTATCCGACGCTCGCGGATGTCTGCGGCCTCCCGATTCCCGCCGGCCTCGCGGGCACGAGCCTGAAGCCGTTCATCGAGAACCCCGCCGCACCTGCGACCAAGGTTGCGATCAGCCAGTACCCGCGCAATTCGGGCAAAACCGGCGGCGGCCCCGTGATGGGCTACAGCCTCCGCAACGAGCGCTACCGCCTCACGCTCTGGCGCGAGCGCACCGGCACCCAGATCGTCGCCACCGAGTTTTACGATGAATGGACCGACCCGAACGAAACCGTGAACCTCGCCACCCGGCCCGAGCACCAGTTCGTCATGGCCGCCCTCGCGAAACATCTCCCACCGGCAATCGGTGACGCGCCGGCGATCAAACCCGCCACCATCGCGGCCACTCCGGCAGCGGCGACACCCGCGCCAGCCGCCACACCTGCGGCGCCCGCGGCCACACCGGCGACCGCCGCCAAACCCGGTGCCGGCGATTTCGGCACGCCGGAGGAGCGCGCCGTGAAGTTCGACCGGCTCGACAAAGCCAAGGCCGGCAAGCTCACTCGCGAAGAATTCACGAGCCGCCAGTCCGATGCCGAAGCCGCCGGCAAGCGCTTCGACAAATGGGATCTCAACAAGGACGGCTTCCTGAGCCGCGACGAATACATCACGCAAGGCGGCAAATCGCCGAAGTTGAAACCGTGACGGGTCAGGTGGAGCGCGGCCTGCCGAGCCGGGCGCGCACCCGCCCTTCTAGGAGTCGAGGTGACGAGACTCTAACCTCCTTCCACGCGCGGCCCGCCCAAACACACCGCAAGCCGCGTTCTTGCCACCAAGTTCCGATCCCACACGCCTCGCCCAAGTCCGCCCACGAGACTCAACCCGCTGCTCGCGTAGAAATGGTTAGAGCCTCGTGACCTCGACTCCTACAAGGATGGGCGGCGTTCGGCTTGGGTGTGACACTCGTGGCGGGCGGGCGTTTCTTCGGCCCGGAAAACCGTGAAACGAAGTGGCTGGCTGCCAGTCCCTCCCGCATGAAAATCCCGCTGCTCCTGCTGTTCACGCTGCTCCTGTCGCCCCGCGCTGCGACGGTCGGCCACGCCGCCCAACTCCTCGCCGGCGTCGCGAAGATGGACATCACCGACCGCGCGGCGGGGCCGGTCAACGACCCTTCCTACGTGAAGGCGCTGGTGCTCAAGGACGGCGCCACCACCGTCGTGCTCGTCACGGTGGACGCGGTGGCCATCGGCGGCATCGGGCGCATCAAGGACGACTACCTCGGCAAGGTTCGCGCGGAGTTGCAGCGGGAGCTGGGCATCCCGCCGGAGAGCGTGGTGGTTAATGCCAGCCATTGTCACAGCGTCGTGCGCGCGGATACGGATGCGCTCACGGTGCAGGCGGTGAGAGAGGCGGCGAAGAATCTCGTGCCCGTCCGCGCCGGGGCCGGGCGCGGGCGCGAGGACCGCATCATGGAGAACCGCCGGCTCAGGCTGAAGGACGGCAGCGAACTGGACCTGCGCCGCGCCTACGCGACGCCGCGTGACGAGGACGTGGCGGGCATCGGCCCCGTGGACGCGGAGATTGGCCTGCTGCGCCTCGACCGCGCGGATGGCCGGCCCTTCGCGCTGGTTTACAACTTCGCGTGTCATCCCATCCACGGCGTGCCGGCGGGCGGGAACACGGCGGATTTCCCCGGCTTCGCGTCGAAGGTGATTGAGGAAAATTTCGGCGAGGGCGTGATGGCGTTCTTCGTGCAGGGCTGCGCGGGCGACATCAACCCGTCGCTCTACAAGGCCACGCAGCATCCGCATGACGCGGAGGCTTACGGTAATCTGCTCGGCTTGAGCGCGCTGCGGGCGGCGCGCGGCATCAAGACCGGCGACGCCAGCCCGCTGCGCGTCGTGCGCGAGGCGGTGTCGCTGCCGCGCGCGGCGGATTATGAGAAACGCATCGCGGCGATTGAGGCCGAGCAGGCACGGCTGCTGAAGTCGTTTCGCGGCACGAGCCTGAACTTCAAGACGTTCCTGCCGCTGTTTCTTCAGCACAAGCTCTCGCCGGATTTTCCCGGCTATCACAACTACGGCTACCTCCACGAGCAGGCGCAGGGCCGCGACGCCTTGGCGAAGCTCGACGCGGAGAACCGCGCGAACGTCGAGGCCTACCTGCAAAACATCCAAGCGATGGAGCGGCTGACACATTTGCAGGTGAACCTCGCGCTGCTCAAGATGCATCAGGCCGAGGCCGTCGCCGCCGGGAACGCCGCGCTGGAGACCGAGATGTCCGGCCTGCGCGTGGGCGACTTCGTGCTGGTGACGTTCCCCGGCGAGCTGACGGTGGAGCTGGGCCTCGCCGTGAAGAAGCGCGCGGCGGGGAAGTTCACTTTCGTGGCCGGCTACACCAACGGCTACCTCTTCTACCTGCCCACCGAGGCCCAACGGAAGAACACCGGCTACGCGCAGGAGGACTGCGACTGCCTCGTGGCCCCGGAATGGCGGAAGATTTTTGACGAACGGACGGATGCGGTGCTGCAGCGGCTGGGCGCGCCGTGAGGGGAATTCCGCGCAAAAGGCCCCGCCATTGTCGGACGCGACGAGCGCCGGAATTTTGGAGTGCGGTGACTTGTCACCGCTTTCCCGAGGCGACTGGTCGCCGTCTGACTGCGGAGCGTGCGCGCACACGGTGGAGCGCTCACGGCTTGCGCCAGCGCCGGGACGCCCGCGTGATCGGAGACTCGCGAACACTCGACGGCGACAAGTCACCTCCCCAAAAGCGGTGACAAGTCACCGCACTCCAAACGCCATGGCGCGGGATTCACGCGCCGACCGCGCACTGGTCGGCGAACAACTTTCAATTGCGTCCGCGCCCGCCAAATCGGGCCGAAATAACCATTGCCTCGCGGGGCGAGCCTGCTAGGTTCCGCGCTCTTTCGCCGGGGCAACGGCAGCGAGTGCCGCTGACTGACGGAGGGAACCAACGGCCTGAAACGTGTTGGAATCGTGTGATTCCAGCCGGCCACAACAACACTGAACTGGAATCCCGTCTTCCGCGGGATGGTTCGCCGGACGAGTTCCGGCGCGCTGACAACCATTGGAAGTATCAAGCAATCATGATCACGATCGGCATCAAGGAACTCCTCGAAGCAGGCGTTCATTTCGGACATCAGACCAAGCGGTGGAATCCCAAGATGAAGCCCTTCATCTTCGAGTCCCGCAACGGCATCCACATCATCGACCTCAGCAAGTCCGTCCCACAGTTGGACGCGGCCTGCACCTTTCTCGCCGGGGTCGTCGCCAAGGGCGGCAACGTGCTCTTCGTCGGCACCAAGAAACAGGCCCAACTGGCGGTCAAGGAATCGGCGCAAGCCTGCGGCCAGATGTTCGTCACGGAACGCTGGCTCGGCGGCACGATGACCAATCTGGGCACGCTCAAGCGCTCGCTCAACAGCCTCAAGAAGATCGAAGCGATGGAAGCCGACGGCTCGATCAACGCCTACGTCAAGCAGGAGCAGGCCGCGCTCCGCCGTGAGGCCGCCCGGCTGGTGAAGAATCTGGATGGTGTGCGTAACATGGACAAACTGCCCGACGCCCTCTTCGTCGTGGACGTCAAGCGCGAGCACAACGCGGTTGCCGAGGCCCGCCGCCTGAACATTCCCATCGCCGCCATCGCCGACACCAACTGCGATCCGAACCTGATCGACTACCCGATCGCCGGCAACGACGACGCCATCCGCTCGGTGCGCATCATCCTTGCCACCGTCACCCAGGCATTGGTGCAGGCGAAGGCCGAGTATCAGGCCAAGTACGGCCGTGCGAAAAAGATGGAGCAGACCGAAGAGACGGCGCCCGCTTCCGAAGCCACGCCCGCCGCCGAGCCTGCCGCGGTTCCAGCCCAGGCCTGATCGTTTCACCCACTGCGGCGCCGCCGGTCCGGAAGGGCGGCGGCGTCCGCGTTTTCAACCCCTTAGCGACAACCCTTAATCATCCTAATTCTTATGGCCGAAATTACTGCCGCCGCCGTTGGCAAACTGCGCGAAATGACCAGCGCCGGTTTGATGGACTGCAAGAAAGCCCTCGCCGAAGCCAATGGCGACCTCTCCGCCGCCGTGGACATCCTCCGCAAACGCGGGGTCGCGTCTGCCGCCAAGAAAGCCCTGCGCGACGCCAATGAAGGCGTCATCGCCCAGCACATCCAGCCCGGCGCGCGCACCGGCGTGATCGTCGAGGTCAACTGCGAGACCGATTTCGTGGCGAAGAACGATTCGTTCCGTGCGTTCTGCGACGACGTCGCGAAGACCCTCGCCGCCAATCCCGCCGCCGACCTCGAGGCCGCGCGCGTGGCGCAGGTCGCCAAGATCGGCGAGAACATCAAGATTCCGCGCTTTCATCGCATGGAAGTGACCGGGCACGGCCTCGTGGCCGCCTACATTCACACCGGCTCCAAGGTCGGTGTGCTCGTTGAAGTTGGTGCCGGCAAGGACGCCACGGTGGCGAGCGAGGACTTCAAGCAACTCGTCCGCGACATCACGCTCCAGATCGCCGCCGCCAGCCCGTATGCGGTCTCGCGCGAAAGCATCGATCCAGCGATCGTTCAGAAGGAACGGGAAATCGCCGCCGAACAGGTGAAAAACAAGCCGCCGCAGGCCATCGCCAAGATCGTCGAGGGCAAGCTCGACATCGCCAAGATCGTCGAGGGCAAGCTCGAGAAGTTTTACCAGACCGGGTGCCTGATCGATCAGGGCTTCGTGAAACGGAACGGCGAAGTGACGGTGAAAGAACACGTCGCCAGCGTGGGCAAGCAGCTCGGTGACGAAATCACGATCCGGCGGTTCGTGCGCTTCCAGGTCGGCGAGACGCCGGCGGCGTAAGCGTTTTTTCGAACCCGCGATAACAGGCGCGCCCCGCAGCGGGGCGCGCCTTTTTTGTATTTTTCGCGGATCCGCCGGTGCGTAGCGGAGCGGGTGCTGGCCCGGGGAGTCCGCCTCCTCACGTCAGCGGCTGCAGCCTGGGCGGCGAGGGTGGCATTTCCGGGGCTTTGGTTTGACGCCGGCCCCGCGGGTGGTAATAAGACCGGCGCTTTCTGCGGACCAACAATTCCACGCCAGCCGTCGGTGAAGACGGCTGCGAATCGGGGTGGCTGACCGGGGAGCGCCGACCAACTTTTTGCTTATGCCCAAAACCAACACGACCGCGCCCAAGTACAAACGCATTCTCCTCAAGCTCAGCGGCGAGGCTCTGGGCGGGGAAGCCGGTCAGGGCATCTGTCCCGAGGTCGTGGCGGACATGGCGCAGCAGATCAAGGAGGTCCGTGCGCTCGGCGTGGAGATCGTGATCGTGGTGGGCGGGGGCAACATCTTCCGCGGCCTCTCGGGCAGCGAGCGCGGCATCGAGCGGGCGACGGGCGATTACATGGGGATGCTCGCGACGGTCATCAACGCGCTGGCCTTGCAGGACGCGTTGGAGAAAGCGGGTGTCGCCACGCGGGTGCAGAGCGCCATCACGATGTCGCAGGTCGCCGAACCGTTCATCCGCCGCCGCGCGGTGCGGCATTTGGAAAAAGGCCGCGTTGTGATCTTCGGCGGCGGGACCGGCAATCCGTTTTTCTCGACCGACACCGCGGCGGCGTTGCGCGCCGCCGAACTGGGCGTCGATGTCATTCTCAAGGCCACCAAGGTGGACGGCATCTACGACAGCGACCCGAAGAAAAATCCCGCGGCCAAGCGGTTCGCAACGATCACCTACATGGAGGCGTTGCAGAAGCAGCTCAAGGTGATGGATTCAGCGGCGTTCTCGCTGTGCATGGACAACAAGATGCCGATCATCGTGTTCGACCTCTTCAAACCGCATAACATCAAGCGCGTGGTGCTGGGCGAGAAGGTCGGCACGCTGGTCGTGGATTGAGCTTTGGCAGGGATGCGCTGCTGCCCGTCCGTAACACGCCCCACGCCCCGCCCGTCGCCCGCTACAAATCCCGATTGGACGTGTACGTATTGGTGGCGTTGACGCCCACGAACACGCGGAGGAACTCAGCGTGGCCGTCGGCGAAGGTCGCGTTGAAGCGGTTGTCGTTCACCGGGCTGTGCCAGAAGTATTGCTGCGCGGCGTTCGCATAGGTGATCGGCCAGATCGGCGACCAGATGCCCGGTTCGCTGTTGATCAACATGCGGGCGGGCGAGTTGATTTCCGCCGTCATCACGGAGTTCAGGTTCACATCTTTGGTGAGGTAATTGATCGTCGGGTTGAGCGCCGCGCCGGCGTTGGGCGTGTAGGAGGAACCGTAAAAATCGTACGACGAGGCGGTCGCGCCGACCGTGCGATCCGAGGGGCAGTGCGCCACCTCCACTTCATCATTCGTGCCGAACCGCGCGATGTAGCTGTTCACGTACCGCCGGTCCGCACCGAACAGCAGATACAGGCCGTTGTTGCCCTTTTTCCCAAACCACGCGAATTGCGAATCCGTCGCCGCGCCGAGCGTGTTGATGATGCGCGTGGGCGGGAAGCGGTCGTAGAAGTCCTCGACATAGAGCCGCGCGGCGAGGCCGAACTGCCGGTTGTTGCTCAGACATTTCGCCTGGTTGGCTTTCTGCTTGGCTTTGCCCAAGGCCGGCAGCAGCAGGCTGGCGAGGATGCCGATGATGGCGATGACGACCAACAGTTCGATCAAGGTGAAGGCCCATTCGCGGTGCTGCGGGCGGCCAGGATGGCGGGGCGCGGTGTGAGGAGCCGGGGAGAGCATGCGCCCATTGCTACGCCAGGACGCGGGGGGCTGGCAAGTGCGCGCGGTGCGGGCGCGCGGCGCGTGTTCGCTGTGTTCTTTTTTCGCGGCCTCTGCTTTAATCAGGTGGCCATGTCTGGGAAACCCATGCTGCTGATTGTGGACGACGAGAAGCCGACGCGCGACGGGCTGCGCGCGGCGCTCGAGGAGCATTATGATGTCTATGTGGCGGAGGACGCGGCGACGGCGATGGGGCTGCTGGAGCGGGAGAATTTCGCGGTGTTGCTGACGGACCTGCGGCTGCCGAAGGAGGACGGCATGAAGCTGATCGCCCGCGCCAAATCGTTGAGCCAGCCGCCGGTGTGCATTTTGATGACGGCCTACGGCTCGGAGGATGTCGCGGTGGAGGCGATGAAGAATGGCGCGGATGATTACATTTCGAAGGGCCGGTTGCAGATCGATGAACTGGAGCTGCGGATTGCGCGGGCGGTGCGGCGGCAGGCGTTGGAGGAGGAGAATCAGTCGCTGCATCAGCGGCTGGATCGGAAGTTCCGGCTGGAGAGCGTGGTGGGCGAATCGACGGTGATGAAGGAGGTGCTCGAGATCGTGCAGCAGGTCGCGCCGACGCGGGCGACGGTGTTGATCACGGGCGAGAGCGGCACGGGAAAGGAATTGATCGCGAAGGGGATTCATCAGAGCAGTCCGCGGGCGCGGTTTCCGCTGGTGACGGTGCATTGCGCGGCGCTGGCGCCGGCGTTGCTCGAGAGCGAGTTGTTCGGGCATGAGAAGGGCGCGTTCACGGGCGCGCACGAGCGGCGCATCGGGCGGTTCGAGCAGGCGCAGGGCGGGACGTTGTTTCTGGACGAGATCGGCGAGATCGACGCAACGATCCAGGTGAAGCTGCTGCGGTTCCTGGGCGAGCGGACGTTCGAGCGGGTCGGGTCGAACAAGACGCTGACAGCGGATGTGCGGCTGGTGGCGGCGACGAACAAGAATCTCGAGGCGTTGGTGAAGGAGGGGAAGTTTCGCGAGGATTTGTTTTTCCGGCTGCGCGTGGTGGAGATTCATCTG
>BJHT01000029.1 GCA_014193395.1 Verrucomicrobiota bacterium | reverse complement strand
CTCCGGCATGCGGTGGTCGGTCCGCGGTGCCAACGCCATCCTCGCGCTCCGCACCTGTCTGCTCTCCGACCGCTTCGAAGATTTCTGGGCTTCCCGCTCGTAGCCCCCACTTTTATCTCGTACACCCTGCCAAATCTAATTTCACAGATCTCCAATGAAACTATCCTTCCTGCTCACCCTGCTCCTTGGATCACTCGTCACCCACCTCCCCGCAGTTGAAGCCAAGCCTGCCAAACCCAACATAGTCATCCTCTATGCCGATGACATGGGCTACGGCGACCTCGCTTGCCAAAACCCTGAGTCGAAGATACCCACGCCCCACCTCGACCGCCTTGCCGGCGAAGGTCTGCGCTTTACGGACGCGCACAGTTCCTCCGGCATCTGTTCCCCCAGCCGCTACGCCCTGCTTACCGGCCGGTTTCACTGGCGCAAGTTTCACGGCATCGTCAATTCCTTCGGCCCGCCCGTCTTCGACTCGGAATTAACTCTGCCAAAAATGCTGAAGCAGCAAGGCTACCGCACCGCCTGCATCGGTAAGTGGCACCTTGGCTGGGACTGGGATGCCATCAAGAAACCCGGCGCCCAACCCAACCCCACGACCGGTTACCGCCCCGACGCCTTTGACTGGTCGCGCCCCATCCCCGGCGGACCGCTCGCCCGTGGTTTCGATTACTACTTCGGCGACGATGTCCCCAACTTCCCACCCTACACCTGGTTTGAGAACGACCGCGTCCTCACCGTCCCGAGTGAACCACTGACCATCACTCCCAAGACCGCCGAAGGCGCCTGGGAATGCCGCCCCGGCCCCATGGCTCCGGGTTGGGACTTCTACGGCGTCATGCCCAGACTCACTGCCAAAGCCGTTGATTGGATCGCCCAACGCAAGAGTGACAAGGAACCCTTCTTTCTCTACTTCCCCTTCACCTCCCCGCACGCACCCATCGTCCCGGCTCCCGAGTTTGTCGGAAAATCCAAAGCCGGTGGTTACGGAGACTATGTGGTCCAGACTGACGCCACCGTCGGCGCAGTCCTGCGGGCGCTTGATGAGCACGGACTGAGTCAGAACACCATCGTGGTCTTCTCCGCCGACAACGGTCCCGAGCATTATGCCTACGAGCGCATCCGTAATTTCCAGCATCGCAGTGCCGGCCCGTTGCGCGGCCTCAAACGCGACATCTGGGAAGGCGGCCACCGCGTGCCCTTCATCGTCCGCTGGCCTGGTGTCGTGACCCCAGGCGGTGTGAGAGACGCCCTCATCAGTCAGGTGGACCTCATGGCCACCCTCGCCGCAGCGATAGGTGCCGTCCTGCCCGCTGGTACCGCCGATGACAGCCATAATCTCCTCCCCGTCTGGAAAGACCGCGCCCCCAGCCCGCGCACCACCATCGTTCACAACACCAACCCCAAGGGCTATGCCCTGCGCCACCAGCACTGGCTGCTCATCGACGCGAAGACTGGCGGCGTGAGCAAGGTTCCAGCGTGGTTCGATGAAGCCAATAACTACTCGAAGAATGACCAACCCGGCGAACTCTACGATCTCTCCAAAGACCTGCCCCAACGCCACAATCTCTACTCGCAAAACCCCGACAAAGTCGCCGAACTGCAAGCCCTCCTTGCCAAGACCCGCGAGAAAGGTCAGGTCCGCTGACCTAGCCGGCCGACAGTATTGTTCAGCATCTAAGAGTTCAGGCCTCCGAAGCTGGTCCGTTTATGCACCGCCGAGTTTGAACATACGAATGTGGATCGGCGAACTCCGCCCTCACTCGGCAGCCTCATTCGGCAGTCCCAAATCCGACCCGGATTGCACCATGGCGTTTCGATGCCGCCACTGCGGAATCACAAGTCAGGCGCAGCAATCGCCGCTTCGCCACCCACTTAATCCAGCGACTTCTTCGGCGGGGCGATGGTGATTACGGTCGGCGGGGGCGGCTTCGGCGCGGCAGCGACCACGGGCGGCGGCGGTGGGGGTGGCGGCGGCGGCACGGTGCTCGGCGGGGGCGGCGGCGGTGGGGGCGGCGGCGGGGGCGGCTCTTTGATGCGGTTGACCACGAAGGCGAGGTTTTCGGTGCCGAACACAGTCTGGGTACTAAATTCCCAACCGGCCGGGATGCCGTACCGGGTGCATTGCTCGCGGGCCTTGAGGTAGGCCGGAATGGAGGAGGGATCGACCTTGAACCACATCACCGCCTTGGGCCGCGCGCGCAGCTTGACGAGGAAGCTGCGAAATTTGGAATCGTTGTCATCCAGTTGGTCGGCCGTCTCGCCGCCGTCGGCCTTGGGCCGGATCTGCATGGCGATGCGGTCGGCCATTTCGTTCAAGGGAAAGATCGGTTCCATGAATTCATCGCTGATCTTGGCGGCCATCAGCAAGTCACGGGTTTCCTTGTGGTTGTACACCGTGGTCACCTTGCCGTCTTTCTCCGTCCGGTTGGTAAACACCAGGTTGAACTTGTTCTTCTCGAACTCATCCATCACCCGCTTCCGGATCACCGCGTCGGTGATCATATAGACCTTGTTGCTGAGGACCGAGGCGTTGAAGAACTCCGCCCCTTGTGGAATCGGCTTGGCAATGGGGACGCGGATATCCACCGGGGGCGGCGCAACGGGAATGGGCGTGGTGTCCAGTTGCGCCTTCAATTTGTCCCGCTCGGTCTGGAGGGCGATCATCTCCTTCTTCACATTCTCCTCGGCCTTGCGCTTCTCGGCGACCTCGTTTTTGAGCTTGTCCACATCGTCGAACTTGATGCCCTGCTTTTCCAAGCTGGCTTGAAACTGGCGTAAATCTGCGGCCTTGCCCTTCAGCATTTCGTCCAGCGTGTCCTCGTCCGCGTTGTGTTTTTTCAGGTCGGCCTCGGTCTTGGCGACCTCGGCTTTGGCGGCGGCGATGTCCTCCGCCTTCACGTTGGCCAGGCTCTCTTCGATCTGGTTGGCCGTCATGCCAATCTTCAATTGCACGACGATGAGCACGAGCAGCAGGGTGCCGACAACATTGGTCATGTTGTCCATCATCGAGTCCATGTTCACGCTCTCGTCGAGATTCGTTTGGTTGCGTCTGGCCATGGGGATTGGGGGGTTGGGGGTGGAAAAAGGCGGGCGGTGAACCGCGTTACTTCATGAACTTCTCGAACTCGGCGATGTCCACCAGACCGCTGCCGGGAATGGGCATCTTGCTGGTATTAAGCTTGTACTGATTCTCGGCCCAGCCGGCGCCGCGCTGGTAGGTGTTCCAACCGTTCGAGCGCACAAGGAACAGGATTTGGTGGTTCGTCTGCCGGCCGATGGAAGCCAGCCAGGCATTGAGTTCCTTGTCGGCACCCACCGTGCTCGTGGCGAAGCGATACTGCTCGGTCTTGTTCTTGTGGACGATGAGCGAATCGGCGGTGGCCTCGACGACGAACAGGCGCCGCCCGGCGCCGAACCCCGAGCCGCCACCCTGCACCTTGAGCATCGGCACCATGTCCTCGGGCTTCTTCTGGCGCGCGAGCAGTTCTTTCTTCAACGCCTCGAGTTCCTTTTGCACGGCGGGCTGCTCGTTCAGGAGATTGCCGAGCACGATCTGGATATTCTCCAACTCAGCCTGCAGGCGCACGCGCATGGCGTCGGTCTCGACCTTGCCCTTCACGCCTTCCTGCAACTGAATCAGCTTCTTCTCGACCTCCTCGAGGGCGGCGAGATTGTCGCGCGTGGGCTTCAGCTTGTTCAGCTCCTTCTGCAATTTCATCATCTCCTCAGCCAGCGGGTTCTTGGCCTTGGCCTTGGTGGTGCTCTCCGTCGTCTGCATCAGGCTGAGGATGCTGATCATCACCACGATTGCGCCGGACAGGCACGCGAGGATGCTCAAAAACGGGAAGAGCGAAACGGCCGGAACGGAACTGGCTTTGACTCGTGCCATGGCAATCGACGGTTAATCAGGCGACAGGCTAATCCAAGAATCAGCCTTTGCCCAGCATCCGGCTGAACACGCCGCCGGGCTTCTGCTGCTGGACGATGACCTGCTTGCCGTTCAGTTCGGTCAGCGTCTGGTTCAACGCCGCGATGCCCTGCTGGAGCGTGGCCAGTTGCGTGGTGGCGCCGCGCATGACTTCCTCGACGGCGCGGCTGGCATCCTGCTGGAGCTTGCCCACGCTGGCTTCGACCGAGCGGGCGACCGTGGCCTGATGTTCCTGCGCATGGCGGTCGAGACCGCTGAGCTGCTGCGTGGCGGCGCGCACCGTCTCGCCGAGCGCGGCCAGATGCTGCGCCGCGGGGCGCAGGGCTTCTTCCAGACCCTTGATCGATTCGCGTTGCAGACGCGCGAGGTTTTCCTCGACGCCGCGGCGGGTGGCTTCCTGACCCTCGCGGGCCTGACGGTCGAGCGAGCCGACGTGATCCGACACCGAACGGAGGCTGTCGGCGAGGGAACCGAACTGCGCCACGACGGGCCGCATGGTGTCTTCCAGGGACTTGGCGGTGTCGCGCTGAAGCTTGGCGGCGGCTTCTTCCATCGCCCGCTGCGCCGCGATCTGCTGGTCGCGACCGGCGCGGTCCAGCGTGGTGAGCTGGGTGACGGCGGCCTTGACGCTTTCGCCCAAGGTGCCGAGCTGCTGGGCGGCGGGGCGCAACGCATCTTCGAACGCCTTGACGGAATCGCGCTGCAAGCGGCTGACGGCGTCCTGCATCGCGCGCTCGGCGGCGGCCTGCTGCTCGCGCGCCTGACGTTCGAGGGCCGCGGTGGAATCGGTCGCGGTCTTGACCCCGGTGGCCAGCGCGGCGAGCTGGGTGACGGCCGGCCGGAGCGCGTCCTCCAGCGCCTTGGCGGTCTCGCGTTGCAACTGGGTGGAGGCCTCCTGCGCCGAGCGCAGCGCGGCGGTCTGGGCCTCCTGGGCGGCGCGCGACAGGGTGGCCTGCTGCTCGCGGCTCTGCTTCTCGAGCGCCTGTGAATTGTCCGCGGCGGTCTTCACCAAGCCTGCCAGCGCGGCGAGTTGCGTGGTGGCCGGGCGGAGCGCGTCTTCCAGCGCCTTGCTCGTCTCACGCTGCAATTGCGCGGCCGCTTCCTGCGCCGTCCGCAACGTGGCGGTCTGCTGCTCGCGGCTCTGTTTCTCCAGCGCCAGCGAATTGTCCGCGGCGGTCTTGACGAGGCCCGCCAGTGCGGCGAGCTGCACGGACGCGGGCCGCAGCGCTTCCTCGAGCGCCTTCGCGCTCTCACGCTGCAACTGTGCCACGGCTTCCTGCGCGTTCCGCTCGGACTGCGCCTGCTGTTCGCGCGTCCGCTGTTCGAGCGCGGAGACCGCGCCGACGGCCGCCTTCACACTCTCGGCCAGCCCCGCAAAATGCTGCGTCACCGGTTTGGTGGATTCTTCGAGCGTCTTGCTCAAGTCACGCTGCAACTGCGCGGTGGTGGAGATGAACGCCTGCTGCGCCGCCGCGTGCTGTTCGCGCGACTGTTTCTGGAGCGAGGCTGATTCCTCGACCGCCAGCTTGGCCGTCGCGCCAATTGCGGCGAGCTGGGTCATCGCCGGCTTCATCACTTCTTCCATTGCCTTGGAGGACTGGTCGGCGGAGGCCTTGATGGATTCCACGAGGAGCTTCGAGGCGTCCTGCTGCACGCGGCCGATGGCTTCCTGCAGCGACTTCTGCACCACGACCTGATGTTCGCTGGCGCGCTGCTCGAGCGTGGCCACATGCCCGGCGGTGGCCTTCACCGCGTCGCTGAGGAGTGTGACCTGCTGCACGGCGGGCTTGAAGGTGTTCTCGATGGCCTTGGAAGTTTCGGAAATGGCGCCCGTCACCGCCTGGGCGATCACCTTGCTGGAATCCTCCTGCAATTTCGCCAGCGTCTGCTTCACCGACGCATCAATCTGCGCCTGCTGCGTCGCGGCCACTTTCTCGAGCGACGCGACGTGCTCACTGGCTTTTTTCATCGTGCCGCTGAGGCTCTCGATGCTTTCGCCCGCAGTTTTGCCGAGGTCGCCCAAGGCCTTGGCCGCGCCTTCCTGAAACACGGTGACCGCCTTGGTGAACGATTCCTGCACCAGCCGCTGATTTTCCGCCGCCCGCTTTTCCATCCCTTCGCTCTGCGCCCGGATCAGCGTGCTCGCTCCGTCCAGCCCCGTAAGAAACTGCGTGTGCGCACGTGTGAGGGACGCCGTCAACACTTCGGCCAGCGCACCCATGTCGCCGCCCGCGGTGTTGGAGCCGTCGTTCAGCCGCGGCAGCAGGATTTCGTTGCAGTAGGCATCGACATGATTGAGTTGATCCTCCTCCAGCTTTTGCAGCGACGACATCGGCAGGCTCAAAGCGATCGCGTACAGCAGCGCCAGCAGCGTCGTGTCGAACGCCGTCGCGAGACCGCCCGTCACGTTGCCCAGCGAGGACATCAGGCTGTCCACGTCTTTGGCGGCGCCCATCACGTCCTTGAAGCTGCCGATGGCGACCGACAAGCCGAGCACGGTGCCGACGAACCCGAGAATCGGAATCACCCACACGAACACCCGCAACAACGTGAAGCTGCCGCCGATGCGCGCCGCGTCGATGTTCGACTGGTTGGCCATCATCGTGGCCACGTCGCCGTTCACCTGGCGCACCTCGAACAATTCGAGCGCCTTGCGGATGCGGTTGACCATCATGCTGTCGCGCAGCTTGACCGGCAGCGCGTAGAGATGCGCGATGAACACATGGATGTTCGACTTGGTGATTTCGCGCCCGAGGTTCTGCGGCACCACATCGAGCAGCAACGCGTTGCGCTGATGCTTGAACTTGAGGAATTTCAAAATGAGATAACCCACGCCCCACCCGAAGCAGAACGTCTCGGCGAAGTTCACCCAACTGCGCTTGTACAAAATATCGTAATAGTACGACCCCTTGAACGGCATCGCCGACAGGTAGAAAAACGCGAACACCCCGAAACCGATCGCCAACGACAGCCACGGGTTGGCGTTGGCGGGATCGGTCTCCTTCCAGCCGGCGCGGCTGGCCGTCGTGGACGCCGGGCCTTTGCCGTCGTCTTTGGGCGCCGGCGGGACCGTGAGTTTGTGCCCGCAGCCGGGGCAGTTGACCGTGGCACCGGCGTGCTCGGGTTCGACCGTCAACTTCATCGCACAGGCGGAACAATGGAATCGAATCATGACTTTTTGTGGGTTTGCTGGGGCGTGTTCTGCCCGATGCGGCCCCGGCAAGTCAACGGGCAACTCGCGCACCCGCGCGATTGCACGATCGCACGATTGCACGGTTGCACGGTTGCACGGCGGAGGCCACCGGCGCGCGACCGGTCCCCGGTCGCAGTTGTTCGCCTGCACCCGAGACGTCCGAATTCTGCCGGCACCTTCGTGGGTTCGCACCCGCCGCGGGCGGGGATCGCCCGCGCCCGCCGGACCGGCGATGCGGACAAACAAAAGCGGCGTCCCGGGGGTCGGGACGCCGCTGGCGGAGAGTTTGGAGAACTGACTTACAGCCCCTTGCTGATCATGTAGCGAAGCAGGTCGCCAACGCGGTTGCTGTAGCCCCATTCGTTGTCATACCAGCTCACCAGCTTGAAGAAGCGCGGGTTCAGCTCCAGGCCGCTGCCGGCGTCGTAGATCGACGAGGACTGCGAGTGGATGAAGTCCGTGCTCACGACTTCATCGGCGGTGTATTCAAGGATGCCCTTGAGATAGGTCTCGCTGGCCTTTTTCATGGCGGCGGAAATCTCGGCGTAGCTGGTCGGTTTCACGGTCCGGACCGTGAGGTCCACGCAGGAGACGGTCGGCGTCGGCACGCGGAAGGCCATGCCGGTGAGCTTGCCCTTCACTTCGGGGCAGACGAGGCCGACGGCGCGGGCGGCGCCGGTGGCGGACGGGATGATGTTGATGGCCGCGCTGCGTCCGCCCTTCCAGTCCTTCTTGCTCGGGCCGTCCACGGTTTTCTGCGTGGCGGTGTAGGCGTGGATGGTGGTCATCAGGCCTTCCTCGATGCCGAAGCCTTCCTTGAGGAGGACGTGAACGAGCGGCGCGAGACAGTTGGTGGTGCAGCTCGCGTTGGAGATGATGTGGTGCGTGGCCGCGTCGTACTTCTCGTGGTTCACGCCCATCACGACGGTGATGTCCTCGCCCTTGGCGGGAGCCGAGATGATGACCTTCTTTGCGCCGGCGGCGAGGTGGCCCTTGGCCTTGTCGGCTTCGGTGAAGAGGCCGGTCGATTCGATCACGACATCGACGCCGAGGGCTTTCCACGGCAGTTCGGCCGGGGACTTGGCGCTGACCACCTTGATCTCCGCGCCGTTCACGATCAGGACGTCGTCTTCCAGTTTTTCCGGTGCTGACTTCTTGGAGGACACGGTGCCATTGAAGCGCCCCTGGGTGGAATCGTACTTGAGGAGATACGCCAGATTGTCGGCCGGCACGATGTCACCCACCGCGACTACCTGCACGTCCCGGCCCACGAGACCCTGTTCGACCATCGCGCGGAACACCAAGCGGCCGATGCGGCCAAACCCGTTGATTGCTACTTTCACTGCCATAATTTCAGTTGGTTAATTTCGTTGTTACTTTGACCACAGCCCGCACAAACAAGCGCGGGATGCTAGTCGGGAACCCCGGAGGGTCAACGTTCAATTCCCCCTTTTTTGCAGTCTCCGGCGCGGTCGGAAACGGGCGCTGCGCCGTGGGTTTGGGGCCGCGCCGGGCGGCAATTCGAGGTGCGGAGCGCGGCGTTCACGCCGCAGAAAGCGACGGCTGGAACCGGGCGGTCCGAACTCGACGGCGCGGCTCACACGAATCGGATCTCGATCCCGCAAAAACTTATTTGGCAAAGGAATGGAGGCAAAGGAATGAAGACAAAAAGTCTCCCCGTCCCATTCCCTTGCCTTCATTCCTTTGCCGATAATACCCCTGCCCCCGATCCCTTGCCGCCGTGCCTATGCCGTCAGCGACTTTCGTCTGGAGCGCGGACCTTGAGCCGGGCCACACTGGCGGCATTCGCACGCGGGTTGAAAAGTCCGGCCGGACCCAACACTGAAATGTCGGACCCGTTCCGCGCCTCGCGGGTGCGCTCGTGAAGTGAATCAAAACCTCTGCCTTCCATGAAATTCATCTGCCTCCCGTTCGCGTGCGTGCTGGTCCTCGGCGGTGCAGCACACCACGGCCATGCGCATCTGATTGGCGAAACAGCCCACGACCACGGCGCGCCGCAGTACGATTTCAGCGTCGCGCCGCCGCAGACGCAGGGGAACTCGCCGCGCACGCACGAGGAAGTCCGACGCTTCATCAGGCTGGCAGCAGCAGCTTCACGGGAGACCCGCGTCACGGCGGCGAGCGTCGCTGAGGCGGCGGGTTCCGGCCCGGCGGCGCGCGTGGCCGCCGCGTTCGCTCCGTTCGCGCCGAAAGTGAAAACGCGCGCCGATGCGAACTTCCTCTTCGTCGAATCCGACGGCCTGCCCGCGCACAACATGATGGTCGGCATCACGGCATGGCAGCAGCAGGTACCGCTGCCGCATGACTATTCCGGCCACAACGCGTGGCGCCTTCCGCTCCGGCCGGTGCCGGCGAAAAATCCGGTGTCGATCAAGAACCGCTTCCTCCGCGGAGCCATCGCGCTCGCGGCGAACGGCATTCCCATCTTCAATCCGCAGAACAATCGCGGGGAAATCTCACAGGAGATCGGCGAACTGGACCAATGGGGCGGCCACTGCGGGCGCGCGGACGATTACCATTACCACGCCGCGCCGTTTCACTTGCAAAGCGTGCTGGGCAAAAACCTGCCCATCGCCTACGCGCTGGACGGCTATCCAATTTACGGACTGACCGAACCCGACGGTTCCGCGCCCACGCAGCTCGACCGTTTCAACGGTCACGACGTCGCGGGCCTGGGCTATCACTATCACGGCTCGACGAAGTATCCCTACGTGAACGGCGGCTTTCACGGCGAGGTCGTCGAGCGCGACGGACAAGTGGACCCGCAGCCGGCGGCGGGCGGCTGGCGCGGCGCGGGCACGCCGTTGCGCGGGGCGCGGATCACGGGTTTTCAGTCGCGGGAAAATCAGAGCTTCAGTTTGCAATACGAAATCGGTGGTGAAACGCGCGCCATCAACTATGCGGTCACCGACACCAAAACCGCGCGCTTCGAGTACGTGGACGGCCGCGGCCAGGTGACGACCGAGACTTACACGCAACAGCCGCGCGGAGGTGGCGGTGGCCCCGGCGCGCCGAATGGTCGCGGCGGTCCGCAGCGCGGCCCCGGTCGCGGCGGCCCGCCCCCGCCGCCCCCTCCTCCTCCTCCGCCCGTCCGTGGCGAAACACCTCCGCCCAGAGACGCGAATGGCGCGGTCGCCGCGGACAGTTACACGCCCAAGCGGAGCGGCACGTTCCTCCTCCGCAGTTCCGCCGTCACCAATGGCGGCGCACTGCCGGTGGAATTCACCGGCGATGGCGCGGGAATCTCGCCGCCGCTCGAGTGGTCCGGCGCACCGGCGGGCACGAAGAGCTTCGCCATCATCATGGACCATCTCGACCCCGAGGGCCGGGCCAAGTGGTATTGGGTGCTCTACAACATCCCGGCAAATGTCGGGAGCCTGCCGAAAGATTCGCATGGCGTCGGAACCTTGGGAAACAACAGCGTCAACCGCCGCCCCGGCTACGCGCCGCCGCACTCGAAAGGTCCCGGCGTGAAGGCGTACCTCCTCACCGCCTTCGCGCTCGCGGCACCCGTGCCAATCTCCACGCCATCCGCCGAGGTAAATCGCGACCTCCTTCTCGCCGCCATGAAGGATCTCATTCTCGACAGCGCGCAACTCAAGGTCACTCACGACCGGACGAGTTTGCTCGGCGGACCGGGTGAAAACCCGCGGCCGTCCGGACCCGGTGGGCCACGGCGCGGGCCGGCGAATTGAAGCTCGCTGGCCTGAGTCGCAGCCGTTCAGCCGCGTCAATTCTGATGGACTGCCGAGATGCGAGGCACTCAGGGCGGCGGGGCTGCCACCAACGCTAAGCACATGGGGCGACAAGGGTGGATGGAACACTCTGACAACTTCCGCAGGGAGCACGCCATGCACATGAATCCGCCCTCTCCGCTCTGCGTTCCTTCCAATCTCTGCGGTGTATTCAGGAAACGCTCCGCTCGCGGTGACGCGGAGTGGAACACGGCAGAGATCCGCAGCAACGCAGAGCGGGAAGGAGCCAAAGGGAAGGCCCCGCGCTCGCACGGCAGCCTCCCCGCGGGGAGGGCAGGACGCAGCGGTTCGTGAGTGCGGCCGAGTCGGGCCGAGGAATTTGGGGCATGGGAATGGTAAGGGACGAAATGGTGACAGGCTGAGCCGGCCGTCTGTGCGACCGGAAAATCCTAGCGGCGCGCGAGGATACTGAAAAGTTCTACGACAACGAGGCACGACGGACGGCGACGACAGAAAGCCACCAATAAGTGAAGGACGAACGACCAGCGAGTCTTTGGTCATCCTCTGTATTGATCGTGTCTCTATGGTCCAAAAGATTCAGTTCGACTGAATGGTTACGGCTAATTCTAATGCGCGTTCAAGCTGAGGCTAATTCGCTGGGTCTTTTCGCCGCTGGCGGCGTTGCTCGTCAGTCACAGATCCCGTCTGGATATGCTCCTTCCTCGCGCCTTGCCAGCAGCGAAAATCCCGGCGCGACTTAGCCTCATCTTGAACGCGCATCAGAATAAGTGGTAACTCGAATTCCCTACCGGCAGTTGCGCTGGCTCTGTCGAAGTAGGGAAAATCTGCGGTGGCGAAGTACTGTAGTCCACCGGTCCTCTGGCGCATTTCGGCACCACTGCGAGCAACTCAACGCGCCGGGGAGCGACGGCAACCTCGCTCAGTGTTGACCGACCATGGCGCAAGGTTCGGAGAGGCGCGGCACCGCGGCGAACTGGAAATAGACGCTGGACAGGGAAAACAGAATAGGCACAGTCCTAGTCGTTCCCCGACGTAAAAGCCTTCGCGCTGCACCGCTTTCTGTTGGGGGCTCTAATACGGACGTGTTCCAAAACTCGAGTAACTATCTCATGAAAGCTAACTACGAATCCTCCAACGCCCTGATACGGCTCTGGGCGACGGGCATCACGGCGGTCACTCTCTTGCTGCTGGCCGGTTGCGTTTCCACGGATGCCGCGTTGACCCGCATCAATGCCTTCTCGGAGGCCACCACGCTCGCGGCCAGCAACACCAAGGCGGCGTATGACACCGCCGAGCGGAAGTACTACGATGTGCAGGTGTTGCGGTCCGTGGTGAGTTATGACACCGCCGGCTTCCATCCCGAGAAATTCCAGACCTTGTTCACCGCGGAGACGCGCGGGGCGCGGGAGGCCGTGTTGGATGCGCTCGCGCTCTACAGTCAGAAGCTCGCCGTCATGATGGGCAACGAGCAGCTTGATGAATTCGATGCCGCCACCAGGAGATTCGGTGAAGAACTGGGCCGGGTGAACAACACCATCGGCACCACCAAGACTTTCAGCGGCGAACGCGTACTGGAGGCCAATGAACTGCGCGCGGTGACCACCGCGGTGGGGAAGCTGGGTGAATGGTTCATCCGCGCCAAACGGGAAAAGGGCGTCCGGGCCGTCATCCGGGAAATGGACCCGCAGGTGGAGGCGATCACGGCGGCGCTGGCCAAAGATTTGCAGGCCCTGCGCCGTATTGTCAGAAACCAATACACCCAGTTGCAGATGTCCGAGGATAAGTACATCCGGGACAGCCGCTTCGATCCTCCGGCCAAGCGGCAGGCAATCGGAACGCTGGCGCATCTCATCGTCGAGGCCCGCGAGGCGGACGCGACTTATGCCGCGATGGAGCGGAGCATCACTGCGCTGCGGAAGGCGCACGGCCGGTTGCTGGATGTCTTCACTGATAACAAGGTCGAGATTGATGCCCGCATCCGGGAGCTGGCCGCCGAGGCGCAACGGGTCAAAAAATTCTACGATTCTCTGGAGAGGAAATAGCTGTCCGTTCCTAACTCCCAATCATAACTGCAAAACCAAACTACAACCTACTTATGCCTAAAACTAAAAATGCCCCGTCCCGCCAGGAAACGCTGGACGCCATGCAGAATCTCTACGACACGCTGACTGATGCTTACTGGGCTGCGTCCACCATTGAGGCCAAGGATCGCATTTATGGGGCCGAGGAAGTGGTCTTTGACATTGTGACCGAACTGCAGCGGGAAGACTTGGAGGCGAACACGGCGGCGTTCAAGGCGGCCGGCGAGAAGGTGGCCGCGGCGATGGGCAAGGTAGAGCAACTCAAGCAGGATATTGATAAGCTCGTCCACGCCATGAAAGTCGCCGTCAAGGTGGCCGCTGCCCTCGACAAGGGCGTGCAGCTCGCCAGCAAGTATTTCGGCATCTGACCGAGTGCCGGGCTGGTAACTTGGAGATAGCCCATCCGTATCTCCTCGGCAGCGCGGGGGGACCGCGACCGAAAACCACTAACCGGCACTAATGGTAGCCAAGCATCCTGAACTCCGGGAGAGCGAGGTCGGCGTAATGTCTTATTAGTGCCGGTTAGTGCCGGTTAGTGGTTTAGGAATATCCGGGGAGAAACTTCTCGCTCAGATGTCCCAGCGCAGCACGCGCACGGGCTGGCCGGCGGCGAGGGTGGTCGCGGGCGGGACATCGACCAGGCCGTGGGCGTCGGCGAGCGAACTGAGGAAGTGCGAGGCTTGCACGCCGGAGGGACGCACGGAGCCGGTGGGATCGACGGCCACGCGAATGAAATGACGGCGGTCGCCGCGGTTGACCAGCGGCTCGGTGAGAGTCCCGGGATGCGTCGGCGGCGCGAGGTCGCGGGCACCCTGCCAGCGCAGGAGCGCGGGGCGGACAAGGAGGAAAAAGGTGACAAGAGCCGAGACGGGATTGCCGGGGACGCCGAAGAGAAATTTCTCCCCGAGCTGGCCGAAGACGAACGGTTTGCCGGGGCGGATGGCGACCTTCCAGAAGTTCAGTTCGCCACCAAGCGCAGTGAAGGCGTCCTTCACAAAATCAAATTCCCCCACGGACACGCCGCCGGAAGTCACCACTACATCACTTTGCGCGAATGCTTCGGCCAGCGCGGCGCGCGTTCCAGCGAGCGTGTCGCTCACGAGCGGGAAGCGCTGCGGACGCCCGCCCGCCTGCGCCACGAAAGCGCCGAGACCGAGGCGGTTGCTCTCGAAAATCTGACCGGGCGCGAGCGGTTGGCCGGCTTCGCGCAGTTCGCTGCCCGTGGCGAGCAGTGCCACCTGCGGCTGGCGCGCGACGGCGACGGTGCTGATTCCCAGCGCGGCCAGCAGGCTCGCGCGGCCGGCGGAAATGCGCTCGCCGGGGTTCGCCACGGCGGTGCCCGCCTTCACGTCCTCGCCGGCGAAGCGGACATTTTCCCAGGGTTTCGCGCTGTCGAGAAAAGCGACTGCCCCCGGTGCGCCCGCATCCGTGCGCGTGTCCTCCTGCATCACGACCGCGTCCGCGCCGCGCGGCAGCGGCGAGCCGGTGAACACCCGCACGCACGTTCCCGCCGCGACCTCGCCGCCGAAAACTTCGCCCGCCGCCGTGCGCCCGATCAGGCGCAGCGAGCGGGGATTCTCCTGGCTGACATTGGTCACGTCGGCGGCGCGCACGGCGTAGCCATCCATCGCGGAGTTGTCGAACGGGGGCAGGGAAATCGGGGCCGCGATGGGGTCGAGCGCCACGCGGCCCAGCGCGTTCGCGAGGGGGACGACCTCGCGCCGCGGGGCGGGCATCCGCGTCAGGATACGGGACAGGGCTTCTTCGAGCTCGAGCATGATTCGCTTGCGGTCGCGGCGTCTGCCACGGTCGCATGGAGGTCCGCCGCGGTCGTCGCGATGTCAGCGGTGGTCGGCCGGCGGAAGGCGCGCAGCCGCCACGCCAGCCAGCCCGCCGTGGCCACCAGCAACCCGAGCGTGCCGAAATACCAGATGCCCTCGGCGCTTTGATTGAAGCTGATGAAAATGGCGACGCCCGCGAGCAGCAGGGTGACTGCGTAGAGGTAAAACGCCGCCTCCTTGTGCGTCATCCCCACGCGCAGCAGGCGGTGATGCACATGTGTTTTGTCGCCCTCGAACAGCGGCTTCCTTCGCAGCAGCCGCCCGAGCATCACGGCGGCGGTGTCGAACAACGGCACGCCAAAAATCAGCACCGGCACGAGGATGAAGGTCGCCGTCGCCGCCTTGAACAGCGACAGAATCCCGATGCACGCGAGCATCAGGCCCATGAACAAACTGCCCGTGTCGCCGAGAAAAATCCGCGCCGGCGACGAGTTGAACGGGAGGAAACCGAAGCACGCCCCGGCCAGCGCGAGCGTCAGCAGCGCCACGATGACATTGCCGTACACGATGTTGATCAGCGCCAGCGACATCGCGATGCACGCCGTGACGCCGGTCGCGAGGCCGTCGATGCCGTCGAGGAGATTGATCGCGTTGGTGATGCCGACCATCCAGAGGACCGGGACGGGGAGCGAGAGCCATTCGAGTTCAATGGCGGGGCCGAAGGGATTGGTCAGGCGCGTGATCTTGAAGCCGGCGTAGTAGAGCGTCACGGCGACCGCGGTTTGCACGATGAATTTGGGCGTCGCCTTGAGGCCCTTGAGGTCGTCGTAAATACCGAGCAGCAGCATGGCGAGCGACCCGGCCAGCAGCGCCCAGAACATTTCCCAATACTCGGCGAAAATTCCGGCGACGCGATTTTTCAGCAGGAGAAAGCCGAGCCACGGCAGGCAGAAGCCAATGAAGACCGCCAGCCCGCCAAGGCGCGCCATCGGCTCGGTGTGGACCTTGCGGTCGCTGGGTTGGTCGAGCACGCCATACCGCCACGCCAGGCGGCGCACCCACGGCGTGGCGAACCACGCCCCGAGGGCCGACAGAATAAACATGGCGAGATAAGTCCTCACGATTTGCGCGCCGCGAGCACCCGCTCGAAGCACTGCCAATAACGGTCCACCATCACGTCTTCCGCAAACTCAGCCGCCGCCCGGGCGCGGGCGGCGGCACCCATTCTTTGGCGCAAGGAAGCATCCCCCAGGAGCGAACGAATCCCGGCGGCCAGCGCCGCACTATCCGCAGGAGTGACCAAAAGTCCTGTCACGCCGTGTTGATTGACAAATTTTACGCCTGATTGCAACGCGCAACTCACCACCGGCTTGCCGCACGCCATCGCCTCCACCTGCACAATCCCGAACGCCTCGGCCACCGTGATCGACGGCAGCGCGAACACATCGCACGCGTGCAGCAGCGCCGGCAGGTCCGCGTCGCTCACGCCGCCCCACAGTTTCACCCGGTCGGCGACGCCGAGCTCCGTCGCGAGCTGCCGTAGTTCCGCCTCGAGCGGGCCGGTGCCGACGATCCACGCGACCGCGTCCAGTTCGCGCAAAGCTTCGAGCAAAAACCGCTGTCCCTTGTAACCGACGAGCCGGCCGACATTCAGCACGATGGGCCGGCCGCCCGCCTCGCGGCGCAGCTCGGCGACGCGCCGCTCGCGCTCGGGCGTGAGCGCGAGGGCCGCGAGGTTGATCCCAAACGGAATCACCTCGCACTTGTCGCGAAACGGCGCGAGCCACTGCGAAAATTCCAAATGCTGCGGCGTGGACACCACGATCCGCGTCGCCCGCCGCAGCAGCGCGTTCAGCACGGGCCGGTAGAACCGCATCGCTGTCGCCTGTCGCACCACGTCGCAGTGGTAGCTCAGGACCAGCGGCGTCGTGCGCGGCCCCGCGATACTCGAAATATCGGCCAGTGGATTGGGAAACTGAACATGCCAAAGATCAGCCGCGTGCCGTCGCGTGGCCGCGGCGTAGGCCGGACACATCGAGGTCGAGAGCACCATGCCGAAGCTGGCGAGGCGGTGGACGCGCACGCCGTTGATCACCTCGTGCGTCGTGCGCGCGCAGTCGTTGGCCACCACGCAATCGACTTCCGCGCCGCGCCGCACGAAGCCCTCGGACCAAGCGCGCAGGAGCGTTTCGATGCCGCCCTTGTGCGGGAAGTAGAACTTGCCGAGTTCGAGAATTTTCATCCTAGGAACTGGTTCTTGACCACGGATGGACACGGATGGGGACGGTGGCCGGGCGGCGTCGGTGCTGAGCTGAATCCAGAGTGGAGCGCGACCGGTCCCCGGTCGCTGCGGCAGCAACGGAGCTGGGCCGCTCGAAATTTTTGGCGCCTTTGCGGAGTCGCTGCCGCTGCGGGCGGGGACCGTCCGCGTGCCGAAATCTGCGCGCGCCGCGGCGGTTTGGGGTGCGGTGACTGGTCACCGCTTTTGCGCAGGCGACTTGTCGCCGTCGAATTTCAGTGCGCGTTCGGACCCGCGTCGCGCGCCAACGCTGGCGCGAGCCGTGAATGCCCCATTGCGAAACGACCCGCCTCGGCGTTCGACGGCGACAAGTCGCCTTGGGAAAGCGGTGACAAGTCACCGCACTCCAAACCAGCTTCAGTCTCATCGCGCACCTCCCGTGAAATCCGCGGCAGCCTGTTCGAGCGCGGCCACGGGGCGATTCCACGAGAAGGCTTGCACCGCGTATTCGCGGCAGCGTTCGCGGGCGGGCAGCGACGCGGGCGCGGCGAGCACTTCGCGGAGTTTTGCGGCCAGCGATTCCGTGGAGCCCGATGTGAACAGCAGGTGCTGTCCCAGCGGCGCGAGCAGTTCGGGTGTCGCGCCGGAGTCCGAACCGAGCACGGGCGTGCCGCACGCGAGCGATTCGGCGGTCACCAATCCGAAGCCTTCGAGCGCGAGCGAGGGCACCACGGTGCAGTCGGCGGCGCGGTAGCAGTCGGGCAGTTCGGCGTCAGGCACGAAACCGAGGAAACGCACGTTGTCGCCGAGGCCCAGCGTGGCGGCGCGGGCCGTGAGTTCGTCGCGTTGCGGGCCGCTGCCGGCGATCCACAGCCGCGCGTGCGGATGCCCCCGCCGTGCGGCGGCGAAGGCTTCGAGCAGCGTGAGCAATCCCATGCGCGGATCGAGGCGGCGCACGGTGAGGAAGACAAACGCGTCGGGCGCGAGCCCGAGCTTCGCGCGCACGGCGGCGCGGTCGGTGGCGGGGCGGAATGTTTCCGCGTCCACGCCGCCGGACATCATCGTCACCGGCGGCAGTGCGACGGGATGCCACCGCGGCAACTGCGCCACGTAGTAATCGCTGATCGTGAGAATGCGCCGCGCGCGCGCCAGTCCGGCACGCTCGACGGCGCGCAGGCGATCCGCGACGAGCGTGTCGAAGCAACGCTTCGGCAGCGACCGGCGACGCGACCGGCGGGAGAACAAGAACTCCTCCGCCCACGGCCCGGTGAAGAGCGCCACCTGCGGCGCAGGCGCATCCGCAGCGGCGGGTGCGAGGAACGCGTGGCACACGACGATGAGCGGGCGCGCGGCGGGGGCGGTGTTGACGCTGGCGAGACAAGCGTGGAGAAGCTGCGAGGCTGCGGCGTTTTCGCGACGCCAGTTGGTCCAGAAAAAGCCCTCGCCGTTCGGGAAACGATGAAGCGTCACGCCGCTGCGCGGCTCGGTCGCGGCGAGTTGGTTCGCCGGATTCGGGCAGATGACCTCGACGCGATGCCCGCGCGCGGCGAGGCGCGTCGCCACCTCGGCCACGTAACGAAACGCGCCGCCCACTTGATCGGGATGAAACCCGAGCGTCAGGAAAATGAAATGGCGCGGGGTGTTCATCCTAAAAACTGCGGCGAGACCACGGAGAGAAACAGTTTGGAGTGCGGGGACTTGTCACCGCTTTTGCGCAGGCGACTTGTCGCCGTCGAACCTCCGGGCGCGTCCGGTCAAGCGTGCGTGCCCGCGCTGGCGCGAGCCGTGAACGCCCCAGGCGAGTGCGCCGGCTCCTCTCTGTCCGACGGCGACAAGTCGCCTCGGGAAAGCGGTGACAAGTCAACGCACTCCACAGCCGGAATGCCTCCCCAGGCGGCTTCGCGCTCGCGGGGTCAGCGACGTGCTTCGATGGTTCCATCTCCGCAATCTCTCGTTCCGGTTTCATGCGGCGGCGGTCACGTCGGCGATGAGCTTTTGGAATTCGGTCTTCACGCGCGTGATCGAGAAGCGCTCGGCGACGGTGCGGCGCGCGGCGGCGGAGAGCGCGGCGGCGGGCGGGCCGGACCACACTCTGCGCAGCGCAGCGAGATAGGCGTCGAGATCGCCGGGCGGCGCAAGGAAGCCGTCCACGCCGTCGGTGATGATTTCGGGCACACCGCCGTCGCGGGCCGCGATGACGGGCGTGCCCGCGGCCATCGCCTCGACGATCACGCGGCCAAACGGTTCCGGCGAAGTCGAGCAATGCAGCAGCACGGAGAGGTCGCTGAAGACGGCGGGGGCGTCGCTTTGAAAGGGGACGAAATGAACGCGCGCGCCGAGTCCGTGCGCGCTGACAAATTGTTTTAGCTCCGCCTCGAACGCCTGCTCTTCGTTGAAGGCCTGGCCCACCAAAACGAAATGCCCGCGCGGGTTTTCGCGCATCCAGCGTTCGGCGAGGCGCAGGAAAAAGTCCTGCCCCTTCCACGGCGTGAAGCGACCGACGATGCCCGCGAGCGGCTCGTCCTGCGGCAGGTTCAGGAGCCGATGGAGATGCCCCGGAGTCGTGCGGGCGTAGCGCGCGAGCGGGATGCCGTTGTGGATCGTGCGTACTTTTGCGGCGGGCAGGCCCTGGTCGAGCAGCGCGCGGCGGGCGTAGTCGGAGACGACCACGACTTGCGCGGCGCTGCGTCTGGCGCGGAACAAAAACACCGCGCGCACGAGGCGCGAGAAAAACTGCGCGGAGACGATGTCGTTCACCCACCAAACGGATGGCACGCCCGCACTGCGGCACGCGGCGGCGGCGCAGAAGTGGTCTTTGTTCGGAATGGAGATCACGGCGGACGGCTGGAAGGCGGCGAGGGTTTTTTCCAGTTCACGTTGGGCTTCGCGCAGCGCGGCGTGGGCGCGGAGTGCGTTGAAAAAAGAGAAGCCGCGGCCGACCACGCGCAGCGCGCCGGCGGCGGCCGGTAGCTGGTGGGGGAATTGTTCGACGCCCAGTTCGCGCAGGCGCTGGCTCAACGGTCCGGCGGGCGCGCACGCACACGCGACGCGCAGCGACGGCTCCGCGAGCAGCTCGGGCAGCAGCTCGAGCAGGTTGACCTGCGCACCGCCGAGGATGCGGTCCACGTGATCAACGAATAGCACCCGGTTCATGTCGCGGCGGCAGTGTCGGGATTTGGCGAAAAAAGCTCAAAGCTCAAAGTTCAAAGCTCAAGGGAAGCGCCAAGCACCAGGCGGAGTGCGTCGCGCCTTTCGAGCGGGGCGGCGGCGCGAACAGCGCGGAAGGCGCGCGGCCGTCACGGAAGGGTTACGCCTTGGTGCTTGGACTCGCTTGGTCACTTCCCTTGAGCTTTGAGCTTTAGGCCTGGAGCTTGAGCCGGCTCCGGCACGGGGCACTCGCGGGCGGGCCGCCCGCGCTCCTGACTGCTGCGCTAATGATTGTTCGCCGTCAGGAGCAGTGCCTGTTCGAGCGTGGAGACGCCTTCGCGGACTTTCTGGAGAGCGACGGCGCGGAGGTTTTGCATGCCTTCGGATTCGGCGACCTTGGCGATTTCCATGGCGCTGACGCGTTTGATGATGAGCTTCCGGATTTCATCGGAGACGGGCATGACCTCGATGATGGCAAGGCGTCCGGTGTAGCCGGTGTTTTTGCAGCGGTCGCAACCGCGGCCGCGGAAAAGCTGCACGCCGTCGAAAGATTTCCGGTCAATGTTGAGATCCTCGAACATCTTGGCCGGATAGGTGATCGGCTCCTTGCACGCGGGACAGATGCGGCGCATGAGGCGCTGGGCGCAGGTGAGGAGGAGCGAGGAGGAGATGAGGAAGGGCGCGATGCCCATGTCATCGAGGCGCGAGACGGCGCCGGCGGCGTCGTTGCAGTGCATGGTGCTCAGGACCTGGTGGCCGGTAAGCGCGGCCTCGACGGCGATCTCGGCGGTCTCGGAGTCGCGGATTTCGCCGATCATGCAGATGTCCGGGTCCTGGCGGAGGATCGAGCGCAGCGCGGTGGCGAAGGTGAGGCCGATCTCCTTTTTCACCGGCACCTGGTTGATGCCGGGGATTTGAAATTCCACGGGATCCTCGACGGTGATGATGTTGTAGTCGGGGCTGTTGAGTTCGTTGAGCGCGGAATAGAGCGTGGTGGTTTTGCCCGAGCCGGTGGGTCCGGTGACGAGGATCAAACCGTGTGGCGCATCGACGGCTTCCTTGAAGCGCTTGAAGGTGTGCGGGTCCATCCCGAGCTTGTCGAGGCTGGCGGTGAGGTTCGATTTGTCGAGGACGCGGAGGACGACTTTTTCGCCGTGGACGGTGGGCATGAACGACACGCGCAGGTCGATGTCCTTGCTGCCGACCTTCATTCTCATGCGGCCGTCCTGCGGCAGGCGGCGCTCGGCGATGTCGAGGCTGCACATGATTTTCAGGCGCGAGATAAGCGCCATCTGGAGGTTCTTGGGCGGCGGGGTGGCGTCGATCAGCACACCGTCCACGCGGTAGCGCAGGCGCACCATTTTCTCGAAGGGCTCGATGTGAATGTCGCTGGCGCGGTCCTTGATGGCCTGGACGAGGATGAGGTTGGCGAGCTTGACGACGGGGGCTTCCTCGCCGGCGGCGGCGAGCTGGTCGGCGCTGAGGTTTTCATTTTGCTCGGCAATCAGCTCGGCACCTTCTGCCTCGGCCTCGAGTTCGGCCTGTTTCTCGGCGGCCTTGATGACTTCCTCCATGCTGGCGTTGCGGCCGGCGTCGAGGTTGTTGAGCTTGTCGAGGATCGCCTTCTCGGGGGCGATGAGCGGGCTGACCTCGAGCTTGGTGATGCGCCGGACCTCGTCGATGGCGAGGACGTTCAGCGGGTCGGCCATCGCGAGGAAGAGCTTGGCCTCCAGACGCGAGACCGGCAGGACGCAGTAGGTCTTGGCGAGCTCCTTGGAGATCAGTCCGGCGACCTCGGGCGGGATGCCGATGCGGGGAAGGTTGACGGGCGGCGTGTTGAGCACACGCCCGGTGGCGACGGCGAGGTCGAGGTCGTTGACGAGCGCTTTTTCGGTCAGGAGCTTGAGCAGGCGGGTGCCGTCTTTTTTTTGCAGTTCGAGGAGTTCCTCGACCTTGGTCTTGGGCAGCAGGCCGTCCTCGATCAGCGCGTCGGCGACGCGTTCGCCCAATGATTTGATGGGAGGCATAGGCGCGACTTAGCGGAACACCTTCCGGTGAAATTTAATCAGCTCCGGCGGCTGGGTGAGGTACCAGACGATCCGGCCCTTGAGCGTGGCCTCGAGTTCCTTGGTGGCCTGTTTGTTGAACGGGTTGGCGGTGAACACGAGGATCGACTTGCTCATGCGGTCGAAGGGCAGCACGCACCAGCGCTGGCAGACTTTGCGCGGGAAGCTGCGCGCCCACTCGATGTCGATGTCGCACTTGTCCACCGGGAGGTAGCCGACGCGGGCTTTTTCGCAGAGGAGCTTCAGTGATTTGTCGAGCGGGTGCAGGCCGCGGTCGGCGAGGATTTGGATGAACGGCTCGTTCACCTGGCCCGTGTCCGCCGTGTCGGGCGTGATCCAGCAACGGTTGAAGTCGGCTTCCTGGATCAGTTTGGCGTCGAGAAAGAGCTTCCGCATCGTCGTCCGGCCGTCGTCGATTTCCGCCGGGGCCGTGCGACCGTCGGCGCCTTTCGGTGCGCCAAACAACGATTTGGGCGCGCGGAAGGAGGAGATTTCCACGGTCGCCTCGACCATCGTGTTGGAGCTGCTGTCGAGCCGGGCCAGCGCCTGCTGCACGTCGGGATCATTGGGCTGGCGCTGGAGAATGCTTTCGTATTCGAGGATCGCGGCGGAGAGCTGGCCGAGTTGCACGTAGGCCTGGGCGATGCGCTTGGAGGTCCGCAGCACGTCCTGGTCGCGGGCGAGCTTGGCGTAGGATTCGCGCAGAATCTCCAGCGACTGGCAGTCCTGCGGCTGCGACTGCGTGATGACCTCGAACATGTCGATGGTCTGCTGCAGTTGCCCGCGCTCGAGGTCTGTCAGTTGCGCTACCATGTCAGGAACAGGGCGCGTGCGGCGTTGCCCTGCGGGCGCGGCGCGCCCGGCACCGCGACCGGCGCGGGCACGGAACCTCACGGCGGTCATGCCGCGTCCGGCCGAGTCGGCCGCAATCGCTGATCCGAGATTTGCTCACACGTTGATCAGACTATCGGCAGAACTCCGTGGCAGGCTAACGGACAACTGCAAGAAAACTGAAGGCATCCGGTTCGCCAGCGGGACGATCTCAGGCGGCGGCGGGTTTGACCTTGCCCGGCGGGTGCTTGCGCCGCAGGTTCGCGCACATCGAGTGCCCGCCGCTCATGGAATTATGCCCAACCAAACCGACCTGAAACAGCGCATCAAGTTGCTGCTCGTGGACAACCTCATGCTCCAGGTGAGCGCCGCCGAACTCGGCGATGACACGCCGCTATTCGGACCGGAAGGCTTGGGGCTGGACTCGGTGGACGCACTGCAACTGGTGGTCGCCTTGGACAAGAATTTCGGACTGAAGATCGCCGATCCCGGCGAGGCGCAGAAAATCCTGCGCTCCGTGAACACCATCGCGGCGGCGGTGTTGCTCGTGGAAGACAACCGGAAGCCGACGCCGCCGAATTAGTTCCGAACTCCAGCCTCGCTTGGTCGGAACACCAAGGGGCGTGCCTCGTCCCGCTCGTGAATGCCACCACCACCACCGCGGCTCGCCGACGGAAGCCTCCCTTAAGGCCGTTTCGCTAACCACCTGCACGCCGCCGATTTCCAGCCCTCACAGATCAGTTTTCCCTCCTGTGGTCTCCCTGAATCTGCGGAAAATCCCGGCAGTTCACGGCCCGAAGGCGCGCCAAAAAAACGGATGACCGTACCGCCCTGCCGCGACATGCTCCGCGCAATCAGTCCGTCCGTTTCCTACTACAGCCGTTCGCAAAACCACCGGCCACGCGCCACTTCCTCTCACCCCATGAAACCACGCCTCCGCCTGCTCACCCTGCTCACCACGTTCGGCTTCCTGTGTGTCTCCGCCCGCGCCGCCGACACGCCGACCATCAAGGCCACCGCCGCGAACATTCCCTACGCCACGCCCGCGAACCCGCGCCAGATGGTCGATGTCTATGCGCCCGCCGGCGCGAAGAATCTGCCCGTCGTCTTCTGGATTCACGGCGGCGGCTGGCAGGGCGGCGACCGCACCGCCATCCAGCTCAAGCCGCAGGCCTTCGTGGAAAAAGGTTTTGTCTTCGTCTCCACCGGCTACCGCCTGCTGCCCGAGGTGGACATGGTCACCATCTTCCGCGACATCGCCAAAGCCATGCGCTGGACCTACGAGCACGTCGCCGAACACGGCGGCGATCCCAAACGCATCCTCGTCATGGGCCATTCCGCCGGCGCGCAACTCGCCGCGCTCATCTGCACCGACGACCGCTACCTCAAGGCCGAGGGCGTGCCTTTCTCCGTGCTCAAAGGCTGCGTGCCCGTGGACGGCGACACCTACGACGTGCCCGCGATCATCGAGACAGCCGAGACGCGTCTGCGCGTGCATGGCTTCCCGATGCCCAAATTTGGGCACCGCTTGAAATTCGGCAACGACCCCGCGCTGCACCGCGATTACTCGGCCGTCACGCACGTCGCCAAGGGCAAAGGCATCCCGCCGTTTCTCATCCTTCATGTCGCCGATCATCCCGACAACACGATGCAGGCGCGACGCCTCGAGAACGTGCTGAAAGAAGCGGGCATTCCCGCGAAGGCGTTCGCCGCCAAGGAAACCAACCACCCGCGCATCAACGAAAACCTCGGCCTGCCAGACGATCCCTCGACCAAGGCGCTCTTCGACTTCGTGCGCGATGCGCTCGCGAAGTGAATCGCTGAACATGAACCCTCCCACGTCTCCCGCCGCCGCGCGCCGTCAGCGCCGGTCGCCACGCGCGCTGCTGGCCGGCGTCCTCGCGCTGTTGACGACCGCCGCAGTGACCTGGGCGCAACCCGCCGCGCCGCTGCTCCCGCCCGGCGGCCCGCGCGTGAAAATCTTCGTCCTCACCGGCCAGTCGAACAGCCTCGGGACCACCGCCGACAAAAAGGAGCCGGACATCACGCCGGGCACCGATCCGCTCGACGCGCAGATTCCGTTTTTCTGGGCGAACCGCTCGACCCGCGCGGGCGACGGCCCGACGGCGCTCTACGATGACTCAGGTGGAAAAATCGTCACGCTGCGCGCGCAGAAAGGCGCGGGCGCGGACCCGTTGTTCTGGGGGCCGGAGATTGGGTTCTGCCGGCATCTGGCGGCGGCGGGGGAGAAAAACTTCCTCTTCGTCAAAGCCAGCCGCGGCGGGGGCGGCAACAGTTTCTGGCTCAAAGATCACACCGACGACCACATGTACCGGCATGTCGTGGACACGGTGCGCCGGGCGGTTCAGGCCCTGCCCGACGGCGTCACGTTCGAGCTCGCCGCGCTGCTCTACGTGCAGGGCGAGAGCGACAGCGCCGCCGAAGCCGCGGCCTCCGGCGAACGCCTGCGCCGGCTCGCCACCAACCTGCGCCAAGATTTGCCCAACGCCGCGGCGATGCGCGTCATCATTGGCGGCATCGCCTCCGGTGGAAAAAACGGTGATGTCGTCCGCGCGCAACAATCCGCGTTGCCCGCCGCTGATCCGACCTTCCGCTACCTCGACACGCTCGACCTGCGCCCGCAGCGCTACGACAACCTGCACTTCAGCAAGGGTGCCAAACTCGAACTCGGCCGGCGCATGGCGAAAGCGTGGCTGGACTGGCCGCGATGAAACGCCCGCGCCCCGCCGCTGATCCGCTCCCAAACCAAACCCCGTGAACCTCCTGAACCCACGCTCGATTCTCCGCCTCGCCGCGCTGCTGTTGCTGGTGTCTCCGCTGCTCGCGCTCCTCGCCGCGCCGGGCGTCCCCAAACTCACGCCGCATCCCGACGCCGTGCCCAACACGCATCCGCCCGGCGACGTGGACAATCCCGCCCTCGTCCCGTTCATCGTCGCCGACCCCGCGTCACTGCCCGGCATCGTCGTCGATGACACCGCCGCCACGCTCGTCGGCAAATGGCAGTACTCCACGCACACCCCGCCCTACGTGGGCCACGGCTACCTCCACGATCAAAAGGAGGACAAAGGCAAAAAGTCCGTGACCTTCACGCCCACGCTGCCCCGCGACGGCCGTTACGAAGTGCGTCTGGCTCATTGTTACAATGTCCGCCGCGCCACCAACGCGCCCGTCACCATTCATCACGCCGACGGCGAGACCACGCTGCGCATCAACCAGCAGGAACCGGCCCCGCACCAGCGCCTCTTCCGCACCCTCGGCACCTTCCGTTTCACCGCCGGCCGCGTTGGCTGGGTGCGCATCGCCACCGACGGCACCGACCCCAAACACGTCGTCATCGCCGACGCCGTGCAATGGCTGCCGTTGGATGAGTCGGGTAAATGACGGAGGGCGCGGCGCACGCCGAAGCCCACGGCGAGGTTTCGGTGCGACGGCCGCACAGCCGCATTCTTACGACCGCTGGCAGACTGCCGCGTCGTAAGGCCCGGCAAAAGCTGCAAATTGACGTTGGTCGCAAATGAGACTAAATTCTGTCTCAAATGAAAAAGACCTTGGGCAAACCAAAATCCAAGCCGGCGGCCGGCGCACACCGAAGCGCTCGGCCTGTCCACCGCGGAACGGTGCGCGTCCCGCGATCGGCCCCGGCGCTCTTGTCGGGGCGTGGTCGGTCGCAGGCCGCGGGCCTGTCGCGCTCCGCACCGTCCGCCCTCATCCGCTCGCTGAAGGCGGGATTCCCCATCCGGATGCTCGACGAGTTGCGCGGGAAACTCGACCTGCCGATGGAAAAGCTTGTTCCCATGCTCGGCATCTCGAAGGCCACGCTGCACCGGCGCATGCTCGCGGGCCGGCTTGATCCCGCCGAATCGGATCGCGTCGTGCGCTACACCCGCCTCCTCGACAAGGCGGTCACGGTGCTGGAGTCCCTCGAGGACGCGCGCCGGTGGCTGTCGGCTCCGCAATTCGGCCTCGGTGGCGCCATCCCGCTCGAGTACGCGGAAACCGAAGTGGGCGCCCGGGAAGTCGAGGATCTCCTCGGCCGCATTGAATACGGGGTCTATTCGTGATGGGTCAGGCCTGGCGCATTGTTAAGGAGAGACACGCCGCCACGGCTTTCAGCGGCGAAGGCGCGTCGCGCGGTGGCGGTCGCTGGAATTCGCGGGGCGTCGGGGTCGTGTATGCCAGCGGCACCGTCTCGTTGGCGGCCTTGGAGATACTGGTCCATCTCGATCATCCCGTGCCGTTGAAGTTCGTCACCTTCCGCCTCGAATTCGACGATGCCTTGGTCGAGCAACTTCCTCCGACCACGCTGCCGCCCGATTGGACCAACGAACCGCCACCGCCTTCGACCAAGGCCATCGGTGATCGCTGGTCGAAGGAGCTGCGTTCGGCCGTGCTGAAGCTGCCCAGCGTCATCATTCCCGCCGAGCCGAACTACTTGCTCAATCCCGCGCATCCCGATTTCAAAAAAATCGTCATCAGCAAGCCCGAGCCTTTCTCCTTCGATCCGCGGCTGCTCTGATCCCGATCCCCGCTCGTCCTTGGCCCAATCGGGATAACGTCGCGCAGCCCGACGCGGGAGGGGGTGGTGAAGTGACGCAACAATTGAAAGCGGCCCAAACAACCCGCGTCGCCGCGTTCGGTTGAACGATCCGCATTGGCCTGCGTCGATCTCGCCCTGTGAAACACCCCGTCGCGCCCGCGCCCGCCTGCTCTCCGCCCCGCCGCCGCCCCTGCGCACCGTCCCTCCTTCTTTTCGTCGTGCTCTTCGCCATCGTCGCGGACGCCGCGCCCTTCGACCCCGCGTTCAAACCCGACGCGCTCGACCTCGGCGCCAGCGCCGCCTTCCGCGACCAGCAATCAGTTCCCGCCACCGCCGAAACGCTTCAGCGCGCTCTCGGCTTCGCGAACGACGGCCCGCGCTGGCAGGCTCCGCCCGCCGCGAATCCGCGCGCGCCCGGCACCGTGCATTTTCGCATCGCGCTCCAGCGGCCCGTGCGCATCGGCTCGCTGCTCGGCGGCGTCGGCCAGTTGCGCGTGCTCAAGGCCGACGCGCCCTTCCCCGGTGATCCCAACAACGACGCCCACTGGCTCGCGCTCGAAACACCACGGGGCCAGAATTTCCCGCGCTGCACGCCGCTCCCGCCCCCGCTCTCGCTCGAGACCCGCGCCATCCTCTGCACCGTCCCGCGCGCCACCGATCAGACCCGCCTCGATTTTCTCCGCCCGCTCGCCGCGCGCCTGTTCTCCGTCACGCCCCGCGCCATTGCCAACGCCGACGGCGAATTCACCCCGGCATCGCTCGTGACTCGCGACCACGGCGGCCGCGGCTGGCGCAACTCGGGCAAAGATCAAAAAGGCGTCAACCCGCGCCCGCCCATCTCCGATCTCGAACCCGCGTGGTTCATCCTCTCTTGGCCGAAAACTGAAACTCACCCAACCGTCGGCGCATCAATCCGCGAAACCCCGCGCCTCGTCGGCCTCCTCGCCGATGACGCCCAAACCTTCGAGCGCATCAAGCTCTTCACCTTCCAAGGCCCCGACTCGATCAACCCCGCCGCCGGCACGCGCGACGAATGGAAGGCCCTGCCCGCCACCATCCAAAACGCCGCACCGGGCCGCTGGATCACCTTCGCCCCGCTCACCACGCGCGGTCTCAAAATCGAAATCACCAAGGCCGGCCGCGATCCCCAGCTCGCCTCCCTCGACTGCCTCCAGGCTTTCATCGACCTCGGCGACGCGCCCGTTCCCGCGTCCGCCCCCAGCGCCGCCACCGCGTCGCATCCGCCCACCGCCATCGACTACTCCCTCGCCGCGCCCGGCAAAGTCACGCTCGTCGTGGATTCCGCCGACGGCCATCGCGTCCGCAATCTCATCGCGAACATCGAGCGCCCCGCCGGCCCGCTCGCCGAGCACTGGGATCTCAAAGACGAACAGGGCCGCTACGTTTCTCCCGGCACCTATCGCTGGAAAGCCATCACGCATCCGCCCCTCGAACTCCGCTACGAGATGACCGCCTACCCGAATGTCGGCGATCACTTCCCCGACCGCGCCCCGTGGCTCTCCGGCGCGAACGGCCCGCACGGCTGGCTCGCCGATCACTCGCCCCCGCGCGCCGCGTGCGTCGCCGGCGACAAGGTTTTTCTCGGCGCGCCCGTCGCCGAGAGCGGCGTGTCGTTGATCGAAACCGACACCGATGGAAAAAAACTCTGGGGCTACCATTCCTTCGAGGCCTTCACCGGCGCGTGGTGGCTCGCGAGCGACGGCCCGACCGTCTTCAGCGCCGCGCCCGCCAACAACTTCGCCCGCCAGCGCGGCCTCGACGCCCGCACCGAGGGCATCTGGGGCATCGACGTCGCAACCAAGGCCGTCCGCACCGTCGCGCTGCTCCCGCCCACGAACACGCGCAACCGCGGCCTGCAGGGCCTCGCCGCCCGCGACGGCAAGGTGTACATGGCGATCCGCGCGCCCGAGAACTGGCTCGTCAACGCCGCCGCGCCCGCCGACGTGGACATTCAAAACTGCGTCCCCGGCTATCTCGCCAAACGCAAGGAACGCTTCGCCTACGAAGTCGTCCCCGACCCGCGCGACGATTTTCTCCGCCTCTTCCGCCTCGGCAACAACCCGCCCGGCTACGCGCCCGGCCACGGCCTCACCTTCATCGAATCCACCCGCGGCGCGGCCCGCCAGCAGCACGTCGTGCTCGCGTTCCATCAGCCCGTCGCGCTCGGCAGCGTCGTGTTCCCCTATCCGCAAAATCAGCCGTGGCTCGTGAAACTCAGCCTCCTCAAACCCGGCGCGCCTTATCCGCCCAACGCCGACGATGCGAAACAATGGCTCCCCTTCAGCACCACCGACACCAACGTCTGGGCCGTCTGGGCCGCGCCGGAAAACACCCGGACCCGCGCCCTCCGCATCACCTTCCAACGCGGGGCCGACGACCTCATCGCCGATCTTGATGATGCCGGAAAAACCTCGCCCGTCGTCGATCTTGACCCGCCCACGACGGGCAAAAAGCGCACCTCGAAAGACGACCTCTGGTTCGGCGCGATCGAAGGCATGAAGCTGCTTGCTCGCCGTTTCGCCCGCGTGCCCGTCACCGAAAAAATCCGCGTCAGCTCCGGCAAGCTCGATGCCGACGGCGTCTGGGACGCGCAGCGCACCGCGCCCGTCAGCGAGGCCGACCCCGGCATTTACCTCATGGAATGGCGCGAGCCGCAGCCCCTGCGCGGCATCGCCATCCAGCAGATGCACGCCAAGCGCGCCGTGATCGAGGCCTACACGGGCGCGAGTCCCACGCCCCCGCTCGCCGCCGCGGACGGCTGGGAAAAAGTGGGAGAATTCACCCAGGCCCGGCACTACCACCACAGCGGTTTCCCCAGCCACAACGGCCACGCCCGCTACTTCGACAGCTACGTCGATTTCGGCCGCGAGGTCCGCACCCGCGCCCTGCGCATCCGCGTCGTCGAGCAGTTCCTCGTGCGCGACGAATACGGCTTCCGCGCCGATCACGGCGCGCAAATCATCGATCCAACCCGCTGCCGTCTCTACGGCGTCGCCCCGCTGCGCCATCTCGGCGGCGACGCGCCCGTCGATCCGCTGATGAACGAACGCCTCGAAGTCCTCGAGGCCAAGTCCGGCAAAATCATCCAGGAACTGCCCCTCACCGGCGTCGGCGAACCCGGCCACGAATGGTCCCCCGGCAACCTGCTCGCCTTCAACCCGCGCGGTGAACTCTTCGCCGCCGCCGGCGAAAAACTCCTCCGCCTCGATCTCACCGGCGGCCCGCACACCACGCTCGCCACCGATCTTCTGAAGCCCACCGCCATCACCGCCGACGCGCAGGGCAACCTCTACGTCTTCGATGTTGCGCCCGAGCGCCGCCACATCCGCGTCTATGCGCCCGATGGCAGATTCCTCCGCACCATCGGCACGCCCGGCGGCTACCAGCCCGGCCCGTGGGATCCGCAGCGCCTCAACCACATCACCGCCCTCGCCGCCGACAGCGCCGGCCATCTGTGGGCCGTCGATTGGACCTACTGGCCCAAACGCATCAGCCAGTGGACCACCGACGGCAAGCATCTGAAGGACTTTTTCGGCCCGACCGCCTACGGCAGCGGCGGCGCGCTCGATCCGTGGGACAAACGCCGCCTCTTTTACGGTCCGCTCGAATTCGAGCTCGACTGGACCACCGGCAAAACCCGTTTGAAAAATCTCACCTGGACCGGCGCGACGCGCGCAGGCGACATCCCCATCCGCGTGCAGGGCCGCGATTATCTCGTCACCAGCTTCCACGTCCACGGCCCCGAGCAATCCTACGGCGCGGTCTATCTCCACACCGGCGACCGTTTGAAACTCGTCGCCGCCGTCGGCCAGGCCAACGGCTTCGAGCCGTTCGCCGACCGCCAGCTCCTCGCGCAACTCGGCACGCCCGTGCTCGCCAATTTCAAATTCATCTGGACCGACCGCAACGGCGACGGCGCGGTGCAGGCCGAGGAGGTCGCGCTCTCGCCCAAGCCCGCCGACATGAACGGCGTCACGCCCTTTCAATCCGACCTCAGCGTGCAGGCCGGCCGCGTGCGCTGGGTGGTGAAGGAATTTCTCCCGAACGGCACGCCCGTTTACGAAGAGCAAAACGTCGCCGCCCTCGCCGGCAAAGGCCGCGCGTTCATCCGCCTCGACAACGGCAACTACCATCGCCTCGGCGGCGACCGCCACGGCGAGGGACTGTTCACGCCCACCGGCGACCAGCTCTGGAGCTACGCCAGCGAAGGCGCGGGCGTGCAGCAAAACACCAAGCCCTGGCGGCCCGACCAGGTCGTCTCGCAATTCGCGTGGGTCGGCCACGACACCGCGCCCGCCGGCGATCTCGGCGAGTTCGTCGTCGTCCACGCCAACTACGGCGCGTGGAACATCTGGACCGCCGACGGCCTCTTCGCCGGACAGATTTTCCGCGACCTCCGCACGCCCGCCGCGCAGGCCTGGAGCATGCCCGAGCGCCCGCGCGGGATGCGCCTCGACGACGCCACCGCCGGCCAGGAGCATTTCTGGGGCTGGTTCACGCGCAGCCGCGCCGACAACAAATATTACGTCGTCGCCGGCCACAACCACGCCAGCGTACTCGAAGTCACCGGCCTCGAGCGCTTCAAACGCTTCGGCGGCGAACTGACGATCACCGCCGCCGACCTCCAAAAAGCGCAAGATTGGGAACGCCAGCACGAGCAACGCCTCGTCTATCAGCGCGCCCCCGTGCTCGATTCCTACCGCTTCGAGACGCCGCCAAAAATCGACGGCAGCCTCAGCGACTGGCCCTACGTCAGCGCCGAAATCGACGACATCAAATTCCGCATCGGCCACGACGACCAGCACCTCTACGTCGCCTACGAAGTCCGCGGCCAGGGACCGTTCCGCAACACCGGCACGCAATGGGATCGCCTCTTCAAAACCGGCGCGTCCGTCGATCTCCAGCTCGCCCTCGACCCCGCCGCGCCCGAGGACCGCCAGGCCCCCGTCGCCGGCGACCAGCGCCTCCTCCTCTCAATCATGGGCGACGAACCCGCCGCCGTCCTCTACCAGTCCACCGTCCCCGGCACGCCTGCGGACCAAGTCTGGCGCGCTGTTTCGCCCGTCGCCGAAGTTTCCTTCGACCGCGTCACCCGCCTCAGCGGCGTGCGCCTCGCCCACGCCCGCATGTTCGAAGACCGCGGCTACATCGTCGAAGCCGCCATCCCCTTGAAAGCCATCGGCCTCGTCATCCGCCCGAACCTGCGCCTGAAATTCGACTGGGGCATCCTCGCCAGCGGCCGCGACGGCAACGAAGTCCTGCGCCGAATTTATTGGTCCAACCAAGCCACCACCGTCGTCGCCGACGCTCCGAGCGAAGCCCGCCTCCACCCGAACCTCTGGGGCCACCTCCGCTTCCACGCCGAACCCGCCTCCAGCCAGGTCGATCCCACCGCCAAAAAATCCAAAGACAAAGGCTTCGACGACCTGCTCAACGATTTGAAATAGCACCTCGGTAGGGACGCGCTGCGCGCGTCCGTAACCTATCCCCCACCGCCGCCCAGGAGCGCGGGCGGCCCGCCCGCGAGTCCCTTGTAGGAGACGACGTAAGGAGGCTCTCACCTCCTCTTACCCAACCCCGCTACGCCTGCCGAAAAAGGTCAGAGTCTGCCAACGTACCCCCCTCCCTTTATCGGGTACGATGGCCCCATGCTGCGCCGTTTCGGCGCTCGGGTCCTCCTCACGTCGTCTCTTACAAGAAGGCGTGCGTCGGCGCGTTCCGGCGGCGAATTGCCGTTCGGGTGCTTTCGCTGTGCAATCCGTTCGCGCCTTCCCTCGCGCCAGACCCCGTCGGCTCGGCGGGTCAGTCAGGTTCCCGAGGAGCTGTGGCCGTGCGAGCCGAATCCGTTGCGCGACGTGGACGGTGGCTGGCTGCTTTTGCTCCCGGAGCTGCTGCCACTGCCTCTGCCGATCCCGCCAATGCGACCGTGCGAACCGATCCACGGCGAATAGGTCGTGTGGGTGTAGTGCGGGCGCTGGGGCTGTCCCGGCGACGAGTTGGTGCCGAACTGATTCGTGCCCGCGTAGTTTGTACCCGCGTAGTTGGTCGAGTCGGGATTGGCGGACAGGTCCAAGGTGGCGGGCGGCGGCGGGGCTTCATGGTGGCATGCACCGAACATCACGGAACCGGTGATGAGGAGCATGACCCGCTTGGATTTTTTCCTCCCCGCACGCATGAGTTATGGCCTCCTGTCGATGGCTGACAGCACCGGCGACAGCGCGTCCGCCGGCTCAGGACATCGCCTTGGAAATGATCAGGCAGATGCCCAAGATCATCGCGGCGCACACGATGGCGACGGCCAGGTTTCCCTTTTCGCAGATTTCCTTTTCGAGGCTGAACGGCGTCGCCGCATCGAAGAGCTTGAAGCCGGCTATGGCCAGGACGATGCCGACCAGACCGAAAGCGACGCTGCCGAGGATGGCCTGCAAGAAGGTCTCAGGCGGCCACGGGAGGACACCGGTGCCGTCCGCCGCCATCGCCGTGGTCGTCGCGAACAAAGCCGCGCCAAGGATGGCGGTGAGCAGGGACATTCTCCTCACGGCACGGCGTGCGGGAACCGCGATGGCCGGGGAATCCGAACAGTCCGTGGTGGTCGTGGGTGAGCAGCAGTCGTGGCGATGGAACATTTGGACGTGGTTCGGAAAAGGTGGGTGTTGCGTGCGGGCAGCAACCGCGCCGGGAAATTCCCGTAGTTCGCGGGGATTCTGCGGGCCAGCCGAGTGGCGAGATTTCACCGATGTTGGGGGCGTCAGTGGCGGCCGCGGTGGCGCGGTGCGTTCGGATCGACAAGAGACCGCGGCTATTTCGCTGGCGCGGCGGTGGCAGTCGGAGCGTTCTTTTGCAACTCGGCGATGATGGCCTGGAGGTCTGCGCCGACGGCTTGGGCGGCGGGCCGAGCGGTGCCGGAGACGATCAGGATTTCCTTCGCGTCCTTGATGATGGCGCCGGTCTGCTCGGCGGGCGTGGTGGCGCTGTTCACCGCGGCGTGGAGATCGCGGGCGAGCTTGGCCTGGTCCTGCGAGGTGATCTTCTGGTTGGCGATGGCGGCTCCGAGGCTGTCGGCCAGTTTGCGGATGGCTTCCTCGGAAGGCTTGGCACCGGCGGCGGCGGCCAGCAGGTCAGTGGTGAGTTTCTGTTTCTGCTCGGCGGTGACCTCGGTCTTGCTCTTCATCGTGGCGATGTCGGCCTCGAGACGTTTGATGCTCTGGGACTGAACGGTGGCCAGTGGCGCGGTGGGGACGATGTAGGTGGGACCGGAGGGGGCGGCCGGAGCGGGCGCGCCGGGACGGGCGGCGACCGCCGGGGCGGGAGGCGGCGTGCCGTTGTTGTTGGCTCGCGTCGTCTTGGCCTTGTTCTTGAGGAGCGTGCCGTTGACCTGGGCGTTGGCGGTGAGGGTAAGGGCGACGAGCACGATGAAACAGGAGATGGTTTTCATAATAATTTGGCTGGGCAGATTGTGCGGGAACGTGGGGTTCACCGGATTGAATGTCAACGGGGGATTCGGGGCGGACGAAGTGGCCCGCAATCCAGCGAGAGTTCCCCGGTCGCAGCGCGTGACGTCCGATGGGCGCGGTGTGCCCGGACGATTTTGGTCGCGCATGCGCCGTGGGAGAGCGGAGATCGGCGACGCTCCCGGGGGCAGGTTTGTGAAAAAGTCTTCACTCCCGATTTCGATCATGCACCGGGGCCGTGAACCGCCGAGGCTTCCCGCAGATTCAAGGCGACCACAGATGGGAAATTTAATCTGTGGTCGCCTTGAATCTGCGGGAGGTTCTGGGAAAACCTTCGTGTCTATTTCCCGACGGGCATTACGGCCTTACACCTGTAGCCGCCGACGTGAGGAGGCGGACGGCCTCGCCCTACGGCACGATCCGCCTCGTCACCTCGGCGGCTACCACGGCGAATCACAGGAATTGTTCGCGTTTGAATCTGCGGCTTCGGATTAGCGATTGGCCCGCAGGAACAGGGTGCTAACGTCAGCCCATGAACCATCCGCGAAAGATCACGGCGCTCGCCCGGATCGTCTGGGGTTTGGCCGTCTGCACCGGGGTCGGGTTCGCCCCCTTCGCTGCCGTCGCCGCCGACGTGACGCCTGTTTTTCCCCCTCCACCGCGGCTGGCCACGACCGCTGCGGAACTCGCCGCACTCCGCGCCGCGCTGGATTTTCCCAGGACCCGCGCCGCAGCCATTGCGGCCGGCGAAGCACTGCTGGCCAAGCCCGTCGAGCTGCCCGCGGGCTACGGCGGCTGGGTTTTCTACTACGCCTGCCCGGCGGATGGCGCGACGTTGCGGGCGAACAATGCGAAGGAGCATCAATGCCCCAAGTGCGGCAAACACTTCACGGATGACAAGGTCGTCGCGGCGTATCGCGGGCAGTTGCACCACGCTGCCGAGCGCGCGGCGGAGACGCTCGGTTGGGCGTTCGCGTATTCGGGCGAGGACCGTTACGCCGCCGAGGTGCGCGGCATTTTGGTTCACCTCGCCCGCGAATATCCGTCCTACCCGTCGCGGCTGGACCGCTGGGGAATGCGGGGATTTCTCGCGCGCTGGGGCGGGCGGCGTTACGTGCAAAGCCTCGACGAGGCCGTCGGCATTATTCGTTTCGCCAAAGGCTACGACCTCACCCGCACGTCGCCCGCGTGGACCGCCGCCGACCGCGAACTGGTCGAGCGCGATCTCTTCGGACTCACGGCGGAGACGCTGCTCGCGTTCAATCAGGACACGATCAATCACCAGACGTGGTACAACGCCGGCCTCCTCGCCATCGCCTCCGTGCGCGCGGACGCCGCGCTCGTGCAGAAAGTCCTCACCATGCGCGGCGGCTTCCACGACCAGCTCCAGCGCAGCCTCGGCGCGGACGGCCTCTGGCACGAAGGCACGATGGCCTACCACAACTACGCGCTCCAGGCCCTGCTCGAACTCGTCGATGCCGGCCGCCGTCTCGGCCTGCCCCTGCACGACGAGCCGCGCCTGCGCGCGATGTTGCGCGCGCCCCTCGCCGCCGCCTATCCCAACGGCGTCTTCCCCGCCATCAACGACAGCGATCCCGGTGACATCCGGCAGTTCGCCGGCGCGTGGGAATGGGCGTGGAAAACCTATCGCGAACCGCTCTTCGGCCAGGCTGCCGCGTGGAAGAACCCCGCGAAACTCACCGCGCTCCTCGGCCCCGCCGCCACGGAGATTTCCCCGCTGCCCACGCTTTCTGAAAATCTCGCCGACGCCGGTCTCGCGATTCTCCGCGCGGGCAGCGGCCCCGGCGCGACCGCCGTCTTCCTCGACTACGGCCCGCACGGCGGCGGCCACGGGCATCCCGACAAACTCAACATCACGCTCTTCGCCAACGGCCGCGAATGGCTGCTCGATCCCGGCCGCCTCACCTACAGCGTGCCCGAGCACAAGTCGTGGTCCAAAACCACCGCCGCCCACAACACCGTCACCCTCGCCGGCCAGTCGCAGCATCCGGCCACCGGCAAGCTCCTGTTTTTCCACGTCGCGACCAATTTCTCCGCATGCGCTGCTGAATGCGACACCGCCTATTCCGGTGCGACGCTGCGGCGTTTCCTCCTGCTCACGCCGCAGTTTCTCGCGGACATTTTCGAGGTCGAAGCCACCCGCCCACGCCAGATCGACTGGTTCGCCCACGCCCTCGCCGCGAGCCTGGGCCCGGTTGAATCGCGCGACGACGGCGTGCCTGTCGCGCCCGGCAACGACGACGGCTACCAGCACTTGAAAGACCCGCGCCGCTGGCAGATCACCGGCGGCTCGCGCTGGGATTTCGCCGAGGATGCGAAAAAGCCCGACGCCCCGCGCCTGCGCCTGTGGCTTGCGGACCGCGCGCCCGAGGAAATTTTCACCACCACCGGCATCGGCTATCACCTCGGCCAAAAGGCCCCGTGCCTGATCCGCCGCCGCCACGACACCCGCACCCGCTTCATCGTTGTTTACGATATCAGCGGCCGCGGCGACGGCCTCCGCCAAGTCGCCGCCGCCGAGACCGATCCCGCGCCACTAAAAATCACCACGCCCGAGGCCACCTGGGACATCACCCTCAGCCGCACCGCCGTGCGCGCGAACGTGACGCGCCAGCCATGAAAGGTTCATGAGACGGGTGGGGCCGAGGTGCCACTGACTTGTCCCTGCGCGGTCGCGTAGGTATTGGCGGGGGCGCTAATTCCAGGTGCGGACATCGGCGGAGGGAAAGATCACGGACGCGCGCAGTGCGTCCCTGCCACATCGGGGTGCTGACGCGCTAACGCGCGTCCGAGACCTTCCCCGGCTAACGTTCCCGTGCCTGCCTTTGTAGGAATCGAGGTAACGAGACTCTAACCTCCTTCCACGAGAGGCCCGCCCCAACTACCCCCCGCCGTGTCGTGAAACCGCGCTCCGGTTCCATGCGCCTTGACCAAGTCAGATCCACAAGACTTAGGCCGCGTCTCGCGTGAAGAAGGTTAGAGTCTCGTAACCTCGACTCCTACAAGGAGAGAACTGTCCGCCTTTTCACGTCGGCGGCTGCGGCGAGTGCACTCAGGGTTTCACACCGTAGAATTTTGCAGCATTGCCCCCGAGGACTTGGTCGCGGAGGGCGGCGGGGAATTGCGCGAGGTAATCACTCACCAGGCCGAAGGATTCTTCATACGTCGCGGCCAGCAGGCTCACCGGCCAGTCGGAACCGATCATCAGGCGCTCGGGACCGACGACCACGAAGCGGCCTACGAGATACGGACGAAAATCCGGCGCGTGCCAGTTCTCCCAGTGCGCCTCGGTGACCATGCCGGAGACCTTGCACAT